>JAZUJM010000001.1:0-9081 GCA_045642785.1 Acutalibacteraceae bacterium
GAACGACATGGCTACGATCCGACTTGGTGGGCTCATCGGGAGCCTGCTCGGGAGAAACGCCGAGTTCAAGGAAGCCTTCCTTGTTGTACTGGGGCTCGTTTGCGGGGTTTTCAAGGTCAAGACCCTCGTGTGAAAGGTGCCAGAGGTTCTTATCCTTGGAGTAGTTGGTTTCGCGGTTAATCTTAAGGGGAATATCGTGAGCCTCGGCATAGTCGATCTCTTCGTCACGGGACTTGATGTTCCAGATTCTCCAGGGGGCGATTATCTGCATATCGGGTGCAAATGCCTTGATTGCAAGCTCAAAGCGAACCTGGTCGTTGCCCTTGCCGGTGCAGCCGTGGCAGATGGCATCGGCGCCCTCTTTTTTGGCTATCTCAACAAGTCTTTTTGCGATTATGGGGCGGGCGAAGGAGGTACCTAAAAGATAATCCTTTTCATAAACAGCGCCTGCTTTGAGGGTGGGGAAAATGTATTCGTTAACAAACTCATCCTTAAGGTCTTCAATGTAAAGCTTGGAAGCGCCGGTTTTGATTGCCTTTTCTTCAAGGCCGTCAAGCTCGGTGCCCTGACCTACATCGCCGGAAACGGCAACAACCTCACAGTTGTTGAAGTTTTCTTTAAGCCAGGGGATGATGATGGAAGTGTCAAGGCCGCCTGAATAAGCTAAAACTACTTTTTTGATTTCTTTCATTTCTTTATTCCTCCGTATTGATTTCTGTGTGCTATTATACACCGAATATTCACAATGTCAAGTTAATTTTGAATTTTTATGCAATGTTGTTGAATCATACAACAAAGCCCTTATCATATATAGATTATATGGACTTAATAACGGTGATTGCATAAAAACTCACATTTATCAAAGCATATAAAGGCCGACTTTTTTCTGAACCTTTGAAAGAGTGCGGTAGGATATTTTAAGAGCGGCCTCGGCGCCCTTCTTTGCCGTTTCGGCAATATAGGCCTTGTCGGCAATTATGCGGGCATAGTTTTCCTGAACGGGGCGAAGCTCGTCAATAACCGACTCGGCAACAGCGGTTTTGAAATCGCCGTAGCCCTTGCCGTCAAATTCCTTCTCAATCTCTTCAAAGCTTTTGCCGGTGCAGCAGGAGTAAATCGCCATAAGGTTGTTTATGCCGTCTTTTCCCTCGCCGTAGCGTACAATCGCCTCGGAATCAGTTACCGCCGAGCGGAATTTTTTGAGTATTGTTTCGGGCGGGTCAAGCAAAGAAATCGAAGCCTTGGGGTTCGGGTCGGATTTGGACATCTTCTGTGTGGGGTCCTGCAGACTGCAAATCTTTGCGCCGATTTTGCCGATAAAGGGCTCCGGCAGGGTGAAGGTATTGCCGTGGGTGGTATTAAAGCGGTCGGCAATATCCCTTGCAAGCTCCAGGTGCTGCTTCTGGTCGGCGCCTACGGGCACGAAATCCGCCTGATAAATAAGGATATCCGCAGCCATAAGAACGGGGTAATCAAAAAGGCCCACATTTACATTGCCCACATGCTTTTGTGATTTTTCCTTAAACTGAGTCATACGCGAAGCTTCGCCGAACTGAGTGTAGCAGTTAAGAATCCACGCAAGCTCGGAGTGAGTGTGAACATGGCTCTGGAAAAATACTATGCTTTTTTCGGGGTCAAGACCCACGGCAAGCATAAGGGCGAACATCTCCGCCGACTGTTTTCTCATAACGGCGGGCTCGGGGTGAATGGTAAGGGCGTGAAGGTCGGCCACACCGTATATGCAGTCATACTCCTCGCTCATATTCTTCCAGTTTTTAAGCGCTCCGAGGTAGTTGCCGAGGGTCGGCACAGCCGTTGGCTGAATAAGTGAAAGAACGCGTTTTTTGCGCTCGGGTGCACTGTTTTCCATTGTATTTCTTCCTTTCGGTTTTATGCGTTAAAACTTTGGGCTACTTCTCTGAGAATCTTTACACCTTTTACGATGCCTTCATCGGTGGGGGTGGAGAAGTTTAGGCGGATATAATCGGATTTTGCGCTTTCATCGCAATTAAATGCAATGCCGGGCACAACCGCAACGCCCGCCTTGGCGGCACGGGAGCAGAACTCCATCATATCAATTCCGTTTTTAAGCCTGCACCACACGAAAAGTCCGCCCTCGGGGCGAATGTAATCAACATAATCGCTGAGCTCTTTTTCGATTCCGTCGCACATGAGGTTGAGCTTTCTGCGGTAGATATTCTTGATTTTATTGATATGGCCCTCAAAATCACATTCGGTGAGCCATTTGTAAACGATATACTGGGAAATAAGCGGGGTGTGAACATCCTGCACCTGCTTGCAGACGGTCATCTTTGCCACAAGCTCTTTGTTTGCGCACACATAGCCCACGCGGATGCCGGGGGCAACTATCTTTGAGAAAGAGCCGGAGTAAACGACCACACCGCAGTCGTCAAGGGTTTTGATTGCGGGCACATCCTCGCCGGCAACTCTTGTTTCGCCGTAGGGGTTATCCTCAAGCACTATTACACCGTATTTCTTTGCAAGCTCATAAATTCCGCGGCGCTTTTCAAACGAGGAGGTTGAGCCTGCCGGGTTTTGGAAGTTGGGAATGGTGTAGATGAATTTAACATTCTTTTCGGTGCTGAGCTTTTCTTCAAGAATCTGAAGATTCATTCCGTCAGCCTCAAGGGGAACGCCCACAAGCCTTGCGCCGAAGGCGCGGAAGCAGTTGAGCGCACCGATAAATGCGGGCTCCTCGCAAATCACGGTGTCACCGTAATCAAGAACCGCCTGGGAAAGAAGGCTCATAACCTGCTGTGCGCCGGAGGTGATGATAACGGCATCGTTATCGGTCATAACTCCGTAACGCTCACGGCAGAGCTTTGAAACCTGCTCAACAAGGGGAGCGTAACCCTCGGTTATGCCGTACTGCAGGGCAAGAATGGGCTCATTTTCAAAAAGCTCATTAACTATTTTTTTAACATCATCAACGGGAAAGGCATCCGGCGCGGGGTTGCCCGCCGCAAACGGAATAACATTTGAGCCGCTGCTGCTTTTAAGAATTTCTCTGATAAGTGAGGGCTTAAGCGAAGCAATGCCCTTTGAAAAGCCGTAATCCATAGTGTTGCCTCCGCAAAAATAAGATTAAAATATATTATATTATACTTTTTATTAAAAGTAAAGAGAATAGATAAAAGAAAACGGAGCTTTCCAACGGAAAGCGCCGAGGTCATTTGCAAGTCAGATTATTCCTGCTCAGCCTGCTTCTTTGCAAAGCATTCGCTGCAGTAAACGGGTCTGTCCTCACGGGGCTTAAAGGGAACCTTTGCAATGCCGCCGCATTCGTCGCAGGTAGCCTCAAACCATTCGCGTTCGCCACGGGTAGCGTTCTTGCGTGCGTCGCGGCAAGCCTTGCAGCGCTGGGGCTCGTTTACGAATCCCTTTTCAGCATAGAACTCCTGTTCGCCGGCTGTGAAAACGAATTCTTCGCCGCATTCCTTGCATTTGAGTGTTTTGTCTTCGTACATGATTTTAACCTCGCTTGAAAAAATATTTGCCCTGGACGGAATCGCACCGCCACCTTTGTGATTGAACAACGCTCTGCTTTAAGCTACGGGGGCACTTAATCGGTAAAATGTTCGCGCAGTTTCTTTTTTACGCGCTGAAGGGCATTATCAACCGCCTTTGTTGATATTCCGAGCAGCTTTGCCGTTTCGGAATAACTTTTGCCGCTCATTCTGAGCTTAACCACACCTATCTCCAGCCCGGAAAGCCTGCTTTCGTCATTGAGAAAAGCATTAAGCTTTGCCACCTTGTCGCGGCTTGCCAAAATCTCCTGAGGGTCAAGCGCCAAAGACACGGGCTCGCGGTCATCCTCGGGAATCGGGAGCGCCGAGGTGAGCGAAAGATTTTTGAAGTTGAAGCTTGCTTTAACGGCGGTGCGCATACGGTTGCCGATGCAGACATCAACATAGGTGCGGAAGGCCGCGTTTTTTTCGGGTGAATAGGTTTCGAGTGCACGGAGGAAACCCAACATCCCCTCCTGCACAAGGTCTTCGCCCGAAAGGCGGGAGTTTTTTGCTTCAAGTGCATGGGCCTTGGCCCTTGCAATGGGCATTGCAACGGCGATAAGCGCCGCCATTGCCTCATCATCACCGGAGAGTGCCTTTGAAACCAATTCGCGGTCACGGTCAAGCTCAGCGGTCAAGCAAAACACCTCTTAATCAGTCCTTACCGCGTTTATATTAATCGAAATCGGAACATTTGTCAATAATATTTTCCCCGTATTTTCATTATTTTTTTGTAAAATAGTTACAAAATATCCTCTTTCAACAAGATATTGTGTCGTTCTTACTTCTTTTCCGAAAAAATATCCGCTTTATTCTCTGCTTTCTCTGTCGGCGACAATTTCCGCACACCAGTCTTCGTTTATGCCGTTTCCGCTTCTCATGGCGCAGGCAGCTTTTGCCACGGATGCAAAATTAATGCCTACCCCGCGGCTGTCGCACTTAAACTCCACGGCTCTGTCTCCGGAGATACCGTAGCGCGCGGCCGTTTCGGCGGCGTCGATATTGGCGGCAAGGAAAAGAAATTCCCACCCCTGCTCCTTCTTTTCCTCAACAAGCATTTTAACTTCATCCGAGGAAAAATGCCTGCTTGCGTTCTCCATGCCGTCTGTCATAATGACGAACAGGGTATGCTCCGGCACATCCTCTTTTCTTATGTAGCTGTGAACGGAGCTTATGTGCTTTATTGCCCCGCCGAGTGCATCAATGAGTGCCGTGCAGCCGCCGACACAGAAATCCTTTCTTTCCATTTTCTTTATTTCGGAAATCTCTGCTCTGTCGTGGATAACCTCACTTTCGCTGTTGAAAAGAACGGTGGAAACATAAACCTTTCCGCTCTGAGCCCTCTGCTTTTCGATAACCGAGTTGAAGCCGCCCACGGTGTCATCCTCCAGGCCCGCCATGGAACCGCTGCGGTCAAGAACAAACACAAGCTCGGTTGCGCCGTTTTTCTCAATTTCCTTTTTTGTTGTAACGTTTTTGATTTTTTTCATTGTTTTTTCCTCCGTTTTTTTATTGTGGCTTCATTATATCCTCCGCCCCGCCCGAAAAGGTCGCTTTCCGGGCGACTTTTCCGGCGCCATTTTGCCGAAAAAAGTTTTCATAAATGTGTTGTTAAAAGTTTTATTTGTGTTATAATAAATTGATATATTATTTTCTTTTGTAAAGCGGGGTTCACTATGAAGCTTAAAGAGCTGTTTGCAGAAAACAAGCCCACCCTCTCATTTGAGGTTTTTCCGCCGAAAACCGGCGCGGGATTTGAAAATGTCAAGGCCGCCACGGAGGAGATTGCCAAGCTCTCCCCCGCATATATGAGCGTTACCTACGGTGCCGGCGGCGGCACAAGCGAATACACCGTTGCCATTGCGGAAAATCTGAAGCGCTGCGGCGTAACTCCCCTTGCCCACCTCACCTGCGTTTCATCCTCAAAGCCGGATGTGCTTTTGCAGATTGAGCGGCTGAAAGCGGCGGGGGTTGAAAATATACTTGCCCTGCGCGGTGATATTCCGAAGGATGCACCCGAAAAGGAAAGCTGGCATTATCACTATGCCTCCGAGCTGATAGCGGATATCCGTCAGGCCGCACCCGAGATGTGCATAGGCGGCGCCTGTTACCCCGAGGGACATATTGAAAGAACAAGCTACCGTGACGATATAAACAACCTTAAGTTAAAGGTTGAGGCGGGCTGTGATTTCCTCACCACCCAGATGTTTTTTGACAACAACATATTTTATAATTTCCTTTACAAAATCCGTGACGCGGGCATTGCCGTTCCCGTTGTGGCGGGAATAATGCCGGTTGCAAACCTTCGCAACGTCAAACACTCCTGCGAGCTTTCCGGCACCGAGCTTCCCTACCGCTTCAAGCAGATTGTTGACCGCTTTGCCGACGACCCCGATGCGATGAAGCAGGCGGGCATAGCCTACGCCACCGAACAGATAATCGACCTTATTGCAAACGGAGTAAACTTTATTCATGTTTACACCATGAACAAGCCCGATGTTGCCCGGGCAATAAAGGCAAATCTCGATAAAATAATCAAGTAAGGGGGCAAACCCTATGGATATAATGAAAAAGCTTTCCTCCGGCTTTGTGTTTTTTGACGGCGGAATGGGAACCATGCTGCAATCGCTCGGATTAAAGCCGGGCGAGGGCTCCGAGAGCTGGAACATCTCCGCTCCGGATAAAATAAAATCAGTCCACAGGGCTTATCTTGAAGCCGGGTGTGATGTTATCACCGCCAACACCTTCGGCTGCAATCCCATAAAGCTTGACAACTGTGCCGAAACGGTCAAAGCCGCCCTCGGCTGTGCCGCCGAAGCAATAGCCGAAGTTAAAGCCGCCTGCCCGGAGCGTGAAGCCTTCTGTGCACTTGATATCGGCCCGCTCGGCAAGCTTATAAAGCCACTCGGCGACCTTGATTTTGAAGATGCGGTCAATGCCTTTGCCGAGGTGATAAACGCCGGCAAGGATGCAGCCGACCTTGTAATACTTGAAACCTTCACCGACCTGCGTGAGCTTAAGGCGGCCGTACTTGCCGCGAAGGAAAACTGTTCGCTGCCGGTTTTCGCAAGCGCCGCATTTGAAGAAAGCGGCACCCTTATGACCGGCGCCGACCCCGGCGCGGTTGCCGCAATGCTTGAAGGGCTCGGAGTTGATGCGCTCGGCGCAAACTGCTCGGTCGGGCCCAAGCAGCTAAAAAAAATCGTGCCCGCACTTGTAAATGCCGCCACGGTGCCCGTTATCATTCAGCCCAACGCCGGGCTGCCCGTTGTTGAAAACGGAAAAACCGTTTTCAAGGTTACACCCGAAGAATTTGCGGATGATATGGCGGATATTGCCGCACTCGGCGCAAGAATACTCGGCGGCTGCTGCGGCACAACGCCCGCGCACATAAAAGCGGCTGTTGAAAAGCTTGCCGGCACGGCTCCCGTTCCGCTTTGCGACAAGGAGCTTACCGTTGTTTCCTGCGCCACCCACGCCGTCAAGCTCGGCGAAAAGCCCGTTCTGATAGGTGAAAGAATAAACCCCACCGGCAAGCCGAAATTCAAGCAGGCTTTAAGGGATAATGATTTTGATTATATAGTCGGCGAGGGTATTGCCCAGGCCGAAAAGGGCGTTCACATTCTTGATGTCAACGTCGGTTTGCCGGAGATTGATGAACCCGCCGTTATGGAAGAGGCGGTTCAGAGGCTTCAATCGGCAATCAATCTTCCGTTACAGATTGACACCTCCAACCCCGAGGCAATGGCAAGGGCTTTGCGCCTTTACTGCGGCAAGCCCCTTATCAACTCGGTAAACGGCAAAAAAGAATCCATGGCAGCGGTTTTTCCGCTTGTTAAAAAATACGGCGGCGTTGTTGTTGCCCTTACCCTTGATGAAAACGGAATACCCGATTCCGCCGAGGGCAGGCTTAAAATCGCCGACAGAATCGTTAATGAAGCCGAAAAATACGGCATTAAGAAAAAGGATATTATCGTTGACGCACTCACCATGGCGGTAAGCTCCGATAAGGAATCCGCCCTTGTTACCCTGCGCGCCGTTAAAATGATAAAGAGGAAGCTCGGCGTTGCCACCTGCCTCGGTGTTTCCAATGTTTCCTTCGGCCTGCCGGCAAGGCCGCTTGTCAATGCCTCCTTCTTTTCCATGGCACTTTTCGCGGGGCTTGACGCCGCAATAATGAACCCATATTCCGCCGAAATGATGACCGCCTACCGCACCTCGCTTGCCCTGCTCGGGCACGATGTGGGCTTTGCGGATTATATTGATTTTGCCTCCTCGGTTGTATCGGAGGCACCCGCCGCCCCCGCGGCACCGTCGGCGCCTGCCGCAAAGGCACCCGCCAAAGAAAGCAAAAACACTCTTATCGCTTATATAGAAAACGGGCTTAAGGAAAGCGCGGCGGCAAAAACAAAAGAAATGCTTGCCGGCCTGCCCGCTCTTGAAATAATTGACCGCCATATCATCCCCGCACTTGACCGCGTGGGTGAAGGCTTCCGCAAAAACACGGTGTTCCTGCCCCAGCTGCTTGCCAGCGCCGAAGCCGCAAAAGCGGCATTTGAAGAAATCAGAGCCGCCATGCCCGCGGGCGAAGCGGTAAAGGATAAAATAATCCTCGCCACCGTTCACGGTGACATTCACGATATCGGCAAAAATATTCTTAAGGTTCTTTTGCAGAACTACGGCTACAATGTTATTGACCTCGGCCGCGATGTGGCGGAGGAGGATGTGTTAAAGGCCGTTGAGGAAAGCGGTGCAAGGCTTGTTTGCCTGAGCGCACTTATGACGACCACCGTGCCCGCCATGGAGCGCACGGTAAAGCTAATCAAGGCAAAGTACCCGGAGGTTAATATAGCCGTGGGCGGCGCCGTGCTCACAAAGGAATATGCCGATATGATAGGCGCGGATTTCTACTCAAAAGACGCCATGACCAATGTTCGCTATGCTGAAAAACTTTTCGGTTACGAAAGGAATTAATTATGCACAACATCATCCGAATCCCCGACAAATTCAAGATTCACTATGACACCGCAGGCCCCGTAAGGGATGACGGCGTTATCCGCTTTGTGGGCGTTGACGGCAAGCTCAAGGTTTTCATCACCGCCACAAGAAGCAAGCCCACATTCATTGAGCTTCGCTGGTGCGAAAAAGCCACCGAAAAGCTCAGCGTTCTGGGCGATTGCTGGGAGCGCTCCTACGGAAATATGATGTGGAGAAGCCTTTGCGCCGAAAAGTTTATGCCCTGGTACTTCTTTGCAAAGGGAGAAAAGGAAATTCTCGCCTGCGGAGTTGAAACAAGACCCGCAAGCTTTGTTTCGTGGAGTATGGATAAAGAGGGCATAAGTGCGTGGCTGGATGTTCGCTGCGGCGGAAGCGGAGTTGAGCTCGGCGGCAGAGAGCTTGAAGCGGCAACCATTGTGAGCAAGGTTTACAAGGGCATTTCCTCCTTTGAAGCCGCCTGCCGTTTTTGCAAAGTGATGTGCACCGACCCGATTCTGCCCGAAAAGCCCGTTTACGGCGGCAATAACTGGTACTATGCCTACGGCAACAGCTC
>JAZUJM010000002.1:0-2657 GCA_045642785.1 Acutalibacteraceae bacterium
GAGATTCACACCGGCGGATTTAAATATCTGCTCAATTTCAAAAAAGGCAAGCCTCACGGTAAAATGATTAAAGAGGAATATAACCACCGTGATACGGGTTCAAGAATTAAATGGCGCCCCGACCTTGAGGTTTTCACCGATATTGACATCTCCCTTGAATATTTTCAGAATATGATGAAGCATCAATCCGTTGTCAATGCGGGAGTACGCTTTATTCTGAAAAACCAGGTCGGTAAAGGCTTTGAAACCTTTGAGTATTTTTATGAAAAAGGCATTGAAGATTATATTGCCGAAAAGGTTGGCGAAAACGGCTTAACGGCGGTGCAGGTATGGAAAAATGAAACAGAGTGCCGTGACAGAGAAGATTTGCCGCTTTATAAGCTGAAAACCAATATTGTACTCTCCTTTTCAAACAAGGTTCAGTTTAAAGAATACTATCACAATTCAAGTTATCTTGAAAACGGCGGTTCACCCGAAAAGGCTACAAGAAACGCCTTCGTTTCGCAGATTGATTCCTATTTAAAGCAGAATAATAAATATCAGAAATCCGACAGTAAAATTACATTTCAGGATATAGAAGATTGCCTCTGCCTTGTTATTTCCTCATTTTCAACGCAAACATCCTATGAAAACCAGACCAAAAAAGCAATTAATAATAAGGGAATTCAGGAGGCAATGACGGCCTTTATCAAGCACAGCCTTGAAATTTACTTTATTGAAAATCCGCTTGATGCCGATAAGATAGCAACACAGATTCTTATTAATATGCGTTCGCGAATCAAGGCGGAGAAAACAAGGCTCGGGATGAAGGAATCCCTTATTCAGAATGTTAATAATCTTACAAACAGAATTGCAAAATTTGTTGACTGCAGGTCAAAAGATACTAACATCCGCGAGCTGTTCATAGTGGAGGGTGATTCCGCTAAAGGTGCCTGCGTTCAGGCAAGGAATTCCGAATTCCAGGCAATTATGCCTATCAGAGGTAAGATTCTGAACTGCCTTAAGGTTGATTATGACAGAATCTTCAAAAGCGATATAATCACCGATCTGGTTAAGGTTATCGGCTGCGGAGTTGAGGTTAAGGTTAAACCGAAATCCGGCAAGGATATGATTTCTTTCAACCTTGATATGCTCAGATGGAATAAAATCATAATCTGCACCGATGCCGATGTTGACGGCTTCCAGATAAGAACCCTTATTCTTACAATGATTTACCGCCTTATGCCCACCCTTATTACCGAGGGAAAGGTTTTCATTGCCGAATCACCCCTTTATGAAATTACAAGCGGTGATGAAACATGGTTTGCTTATAACGAAATGGAAAAAGCCGATGTAATCGAAAAACTCGGCAGCAAAAAGTATTCAATCCAGCGTTCAAAAGGACTCGGCGAAAACGACCCGGAAATGATGAGCTTAACAACAATGAATCCCGCCACAAGACGGCTTATCAAAATCAATCAGTCAATGGCTGAGGAAACCGCCGAAAAGTTTGATTTGCTTTTGGGCGACAACCTTAACGGAAGAAAAGAACACATCGCCGAATTCGGCCACCTGTATATTGATTTGACCGAAGTTTCTTAATTAACGGAGTTGAGATAATGGCAAAAAGAACCAAAAAAGATGTTACAGCCGCAGGCGCGGTGCTTGATGATAAAACCCATATTTTCGGTGCAGGGGAGGTTGTTGAGCAGGATATTACAGATACGCTCGAAACCAACTATATGCCCTATGCAATGAGCTCCATAATGTCACGCGCCATACCTGAAATTGACGGCTTCAAGCCCTCTCACCGCAAGATTCTTTATATGATGTATAAAATGGGTCTTTTAAACGGTGCAAGAGCAAAATCCGCAAAAATCGTTGGTCAGGTTATGCAGCTTAATCCCCACGGCGACGCAGCCATTTATGATACAATGGTGCGCCTTTCAAGAGGCTATGACGCACTTTTGCACCCCTTTGTGGATTCAAAGGGAAATTTCGGTAAAGCATTTTCGCGCGATATGATGTGGGCCGCTTCAAGATACACGGAAGCAAAGCTTGAAAAAATCTGCGAGGAGCTTTTCAAGGATATCGACAAAAACACCGTTGATATGGTTGATAACTTTGATAACTCAATGAAAGAGCCCGCTCTTTTGCCCGTAAGCTTTCCCACCGTGCTTGTTAACGCCACAACAGGTATCGCTGTCGGAATGGCAAGCTCAATCTGCTCATTCAACCTTGAAGAGGTTTGCAACACGACCTTTGAACTTATGAAAAATCCCGACGCCGATATTTATGATACTTTAAAGGCTCCGGATTTTTCAGGCGGCGGTCAGCTTGTTTATAACCGAAGTGAGATTGAAGAAATATACACAACCGGGCGCGGCGGCTTTAAAGTAAGAGCTCGTTACACCTTTGATAAATCCAACAGCTGTATTGAAATTACCGAAATTCCGCCCACAACAACAAGTGAGGCAATTATTGACAAAATCATTGAAAAGGTTAAAGCCGGTTCATTCAAGGAAATAAGCGACATCAGGGATGAAACCGATTTGGGCGGTCTTAAAATAACCGTTGATGTTAAACGCGGAACAGACCCCGACAAGCTTATGAAAAAGCTTTTTGCTTCAACCCCTTTGCAGGACACCTTCTCCTGCAATTTCAATGTTCTTATAAAC
>JAZUJM010000003.1:0-13307 GCA_045642785.1 Acutalibacteraceae bacterium
AATGCCGTTTGCCCACAGCATATCCTGACATTCAAGGTAGGAGCCGTCGGAGTAAGTCATCACCTTAACACAAAGCAGGTTTTCGCCCTTTTTCACAAGGGAGGAAACATCGAACTCTGCGGCGTTCCGGCTCCCCTTTGAAAAGCCGGCAAATGTGCCGTTAACATAAACGAAAAAGGCATTTTCAACCCCGGAAAAGTGAAGAATTGAAACGGGGGCGGCATCGTTTACGGTGAAGGTGCGGCGGTAATATCCCACCGGGTTTTCGCAGGCGATAAAGGGCGGGTCAAACGGAAAGGGATATTGAACATTGGTGTAGCGGCATTTGCCGAAGCCGCGGAACTGCCACATTGAGGGAACATCAATTTTACCCCAGCCGGAGCAGTCAAAATCCGTATGGTAAAAATCCGGGCAGTCATCCCCGGCGGAATAACGGAAATCGTAATCCCCGTTTAAATCAATAAGCAGGGAGGAGTCGTTTTTGTTTTTCAGATAAATATCCTCTTCCCTTGCGGGGATAAGAGAGGAGCGGGCGGGGAGCTTGTTTATGCCGAGGCACAGGGGATTTTCAATGAATTCCGAAAGGGCGTTCATCGCTTTTCACTCCTTGTTATTTTAATTCGAGTTCGGCGGCGGCGAAGCCGTAGGGAGCTATTTCATTAAGGGTAAGGGTGCTGCCGTTTGCTTTTCCCTCGGCACCGAAGAGCCTTAAAACGGTGATTTCACCGGGCAATTCGATTTTTGCGTCATAAATTCTATCGGGGAAGAAATTCCAAAGCCCCACGGTGATAACATTACACGACTGCTTTGTAAGGATGTACAAATCCGGATTCCCCTTGCAGACGGCGGGCAGCTTTTTGCCGCAGAGCCATTGAAGGGCATCAATAACCTGCTTCTGCCTTTCATAGTTGCGGAAAACCGTTTCATCCGCCGAATAGGCATCAAAGGTGAAAACCGCAAATTTAAGCCCGTCGGCATTGGTGTATTTATAAAAAACAGGGACTTTTTCGCCGTTGTCTTCAATAAAGCTCAGCACCTCGGCGCCCTTGGCAAGCTTAACCTTGTGCGCAGCGGTGCCGGTAAGGGTGTTGGTTGTTTCACCGTCTGCAAAGTGCTCGGTTGAACCCATTCCGGCTGTGCCGTTTGCCGAAATAATTCCGGTGTCTATTCCCTTTTCTTTAAGAATCATTGCCGCTTCAAAGTCGATAATTGCGCCATTATTGAGCAGCTCCGGGGTAAGAATACGGGCATCCTCGCCGAATGCCGCGCCGGAATATCCGGTGCCGTTATAGGCAGTCGGTATGCTGTTTGAGGCAAGGAATCTGCCGGCAGCATTAAAGGCAAGCTCCTGCACCTTTTCGGGGTGCTCCTTGTGGTAGGGCATATTGATTTCGGCGAATTTGCGTGCCGAGTCAAACACGCGCACGCCCACCGTTTCTTTGCCGGCAAATAGCTCATCAATGGCGTTATAAACCGGCAGGCTTCTGATGTGCGTTTCGTTGTAGCCCTTTTCATAATCCCAGTCGGCGGTGTAATCAAAGGTATATTTTAAAATTCCGTCGGTGCACCCGTCGGCGCGCAGGGCGGTGTCAAACCCTTCAAGAAAAGCGGCGGGCACGCGGTAGCGCGGGCGGGGATAGGTGTCACCCTCGGAGAAAATCTCAATTTCCGCATTTTCTCTTCTGTTCGCTTCAAGGCGCTCCTGCTCAATAACATAAGAAATGCGGCTGTGCCCCCAGGCGTTAAGCGCCGCCCAATAGGGTGCGCCGATAAGGCGGTAAAACGGCCTTGTGCCGCCCGCAAGGATTTTTGCCAGCCTGTCGGGGGTGGTGCCGTCAATATCCCATGAGGTTATGCACGAGCAAAAGCCCATGCGGATTTTCGGGTTAACGCTGTCAAGCGCGGCGCGGCATTTTGCGGCAAATTCCTCAAAAACAGCGCCGTTAACGGCAAGAAATGCGTTGCGGTATTTGTTTTTGCCGCCGTTCATTATGCCGTTAACAACCGTTTCACGGCTTGCATCTTCGCCGAGATATTCGCGGATTCTATTAAGGTGATTTTCACACACACAGCCGAAGCCCATATCCTGAAAACCGTAGCGGAAATCATCATCAAACTGAATAATGTCAATCCCCGTTGCGGCAGCGGCCTTAATAAAATCGCACATCTCCTCACAGTAGCTTTCGTCGGTGGGGCAGATTGTGGATTTGCTCACCCTGCCGTCGGGCGAAACCATTCTTACAAAATCATTCCGGAGGGTGTTTAAAAAGGTCCAGAACCACGCACCAACCTCAAAGCCGCATTTGTGCAGGTATTCGGTGTTTTCTGTAAGATAGCTGAGCTCTTTTTCTTTAAGTTCCCCGGATGTTGAATTTTCCGCCACGGCAAGAAAAACACGGGAAACGCCCATTCTTTTAAGCGTTTCCACCGTCTTTTCACGGTTCATATGGTGCGCAAAATCATAATTCCCCACGGGAACGGATACCTTGTAATCGCTGCTCACGGATAATCACCTCAAAAATTTATATTAATTACTATATATCATTTATTCTTCCGCCGGTCAATACCGCCGATTGACAAATCGGTGCATTTTATTATATTATGAAGTTACGATTAATTCGCGGAGGTTATGCGCTATGAAAAAAACGACTCTTTGCTCATTTGCGGCGTTCATTGCCGGAATTGCGGGCACGGCTCTTTTCAGCTACTCTTTTCCGCCATGGAAGGTGATTCTGTACGGCGTGAGCGCTGTTGTTATGGCGGCGGCGGTCGGAGCCTTCGGCTATTTTTATGCAAAGCTCAGCGGCGGCAAGCCGATAAAAAGAGCAATAATTTCCTTTGCCGCTTCGCTTGCGGCGATGTTCGGCGTAACTTTTCTTATCAACAATGTTATTCTTAAAGCAACAAAATCAACCCTTGCGGCTGAAATAATTACGGGGGTGCTGTGCGTTATGTTCAGTTTGTGCTTCATAATTTCAATGATAAAGGGCGGCAAAAGGCCTTTTCCGGCTGTGCTTGCCTTTGTGCTTGCGGCGCTTATCGGCTATGCCCCTCTTATTCCCAACGGAATAAAGGATTATCTTAAAAACAATCCCGTTCCCGTTGCCGCACCCGTCGGCTTCTCGGAGTTTACCGAAAAGGAGAACGAAAAAATAATGGATGCCGATTTTTATGTTTCGCCAAACGGCAATGACGGCGGCGACGGCTCGCTTGAAAATCCGTTTCTCACCATTGAAAAGGCCCGCGACGAGGTCAGAAAGCTTGATAAAACCGGCAAATCCTCAATCACCGTTGCGGTAATGGCGGGCGAATACCGTGTTAATTCAGTTGAATTTACCGCTGAGGATTCGGGAACCGAGGCCTGCCCGGTTATCTACCGCGCTTACGGCGACGGTGAGGCGGTTATTAACGGCGGCATTACAATCCCCGCGGGCAGCTTCAAGAGCGTAAGCGATGAAAAGGCGCTTTCACGCCTTAATCCCGATGCCGTGAAAAATATAAAATGCGTTTCGCTTAAGGATTTCGGCCTTTCCTCAAAGGATTGGGGCAAGATTTACGCCATAGGCTCCTACAACACCGCCGCAAAATATGACGGCGATTATACGGGCGGGCTTTACTGTGAGCTGTTTATCAACGATGAGCGCCAGACCCTTGCCCGCTACCCCGATAATGACTACCTTTACACCGAAAAGGTTATTAAAACCGGGCTCGGGCGTGAAAGTGACGGCGCAGCCACGGCGGTTGAAAACTGGGATGAAATCCGCAACCCCGAAAGCGATGTTTACGGTATCAGCGCCGGGCTTGCAAAGCGGATTGCCTCGTGGCAGAGCCTTGACGATGTGTGGATGTTCGGCTTCTGGAAATATGATTGGGCCGATGCCTCTTCACTTATCGGCGAATTTGATGCCGAGAATAAAACCCTTTCGCCCAAATTCGTGAGCACCTACGGCACAAAGGTTGATGCTCCTTATTATTTCTTTAATGTGTTTGAGGAGCTTGACTGCCCGGGTGAGTGGTACCTTGACCGTGAAAACGGAATTCTTTACACCTACCCCAAGTGTGAGCTTTCAAAGGCGGCGGTTGACCTTTCGCTCAGCGAGGCTCCGATTATCTCGGTGAAAAATGCACAGTACATAACCTTTGACGGCCTTACGGTAAAGGGCACGCGCGGCGACGGAATCGTGTCGGATGGCAATAATATCACCGTGCAGAACTGCCTTATAAAGAATGTGGCGGGCAATGCCCTTTATATGAACGGAAGCAACAACCTTGCTTATGCCAATGAGATAACAAGAACCGGCAAGGGCGGCATATCCCTTTCCGGCGGCGACCGTGAAACCCTTACCCCCGGCAACAACAAGGCGGATAACAACTTTATCCACGACTGGTCAGAGATTTATCAGACCTATCAGCCTGCGGTAACGCTCAACGGCGTGGGCAACATCTGCTCTCACAATGAAATGTACAACTCTCCCCACGAGGCGATAACCTACGGTGGCAACAACCACATAATTGAGTATAACCTTATTCACGATGTGTGCCTGCTCACCGACGACGGCGGCGCGATTTATTCCGGCAGGCGCTGGGACTGGTACGGCAACATAATCAGATACAACGCCATTTACAATCTCGGTGCCGACGGTCACCGACCCGACGGAATCTATATGGATGATGCACTTTCCGGCCAGACCATTTACGGCAATCTGCTTGTCAATGTGCCGAAGATAGGCATTCACTTAGGCGGCGGCAGAGATATGAAGGTTAACAACAACATCATAATTAATACCCCCGATAAGAGTATTTCATATGATGACCGCGCAAGAGAGGGCGTTTTCGGCGGTTGGTTCACCCATTCCTCGCAAAAGGGCGGCGATATGTGGACAAATCTGTTTGAATCACCGTGGCAGAGCGGGGCATGGAAGGCGGCCTTCCCCGAAATGCAGAAATTCAGCGACGATTTTGATAACACCGATGCGCCGGAGTTTGTGCCCAATCCCGCTTTCAGCGATGTTTCGGGCAACATTATTGTTAATACCCTTGCGGATATCGGCAACATTTCCGATTCGGCAAACAAATACAGCAGCATAACCGGCAATGTCATTTTCAAGCTGAGTAAGGCGGATAATATTTTCACATCCCCCGAAAACGGCGATTACTCAATCAAAGAGGGCAGCGCGGTTTATGACACCATACCGGGCTTTGAAAATATCCCCGTTAACGAAATAGGCAGATATTGATGCTGCCGTGAAAAAATCCCCGTGTGAGTTTTTGGCTCACACGGGGATAAATTTTTGTAGGTTTACTTTTTTGCAAGCTTTTTGCGAACGGGGAGATAGATTACTGCGATAAGCGCAAATGTTGCAAGCATGATAGGGGCGGTTATGTCGAATTTTATGGCGCGGATGTGAACATCATCCAAGAAGAAATACGCCACAAAGCAAGCGGCAAGATAAATCGGCAGGGCAAGGCGGGCAAAGTCAACGGGGAGCATATCGGGGGCGTTTGCGCCTTTTTTAAGTATGTTTTTGTTCATAATCTTGATTGCAAACAGGCCGAAAACGATTGCGATAACAACAAGAATAATCGTGCCGAAGGGCTCGTCATCGGGAAAAACACCGAGGTTTTTAAAAAGTCCTGCTAATCTCATGCCGAGGAATCTTGCGGGGGCAACGCAGAAAACAAAGATAACGCAGATAAAGTTGATAACGAAGCTGACGGTTTTATCGTTACAAATGAGCGTGTCATCATATCCGGTGCGGGGGGCCTGACGGTCTGCCGTGAGCGCAAGGAAAAGCATAACAAACAGCCCGAAGAAAAAGCCCGTGGCGTATTCCCACACACCCCAGTCGGCAATGCGCATAAACCACTTGGGGAACTCAACACCTGCAAAGGGGCCGGAGTGGAAATTGACCGAAATAAGGGGTGAAAGAGCCGTGGAAGCAACGCCGGTGAAGAAATCCATAACAAGTGAACCGAACGCGGTGTATTTATCTTTGCGTGCGAAAAGCAGATAAGCCGAAACCGTGAGAATTGCAAGAGCGTCGGAAATGTGCTCAATGCTCATATAGTAATTCTCAAAGAAGGGAATATCCTGAGTCCATCTTCTCATCTGAAAATGGCTCATATATGCGGCAAAGGGGCTTGAATAATCATAGCCGTAGGCTTTAAGGCCGAGTGCGGCATACTGAACCTGCTCGGGATTTACGGCTTTAAGAATCGGGTGAGCGATGGTTGCCTTGAAAACAAGTGAGGCAACAAAGAAAAGAACGGAAATGATGGCGTAATCCTTAAGCCCGTATTCTTTTTTTGAGAAAAGGGAGGATACGAACACGGTAAACAGCGGAGCTAAAGTAAACGCCATAAAAAATATAATGATTGTTCCGCTTAAGGGGCTTACGGGAACATACACATCGCCGTATTCGCCTGTAATAACGGGTGACTGGCCGTTAAGCAGCTCGCCGCTGTAAGGAAGGTCGCTCCACAAAACGCCTGCCATCTGCTCAATAACGGTTCCGTAGCCGGTTACACCGAGGCCGAGAAGAAATGAGCCAATAGGTATCATTTCAAATTTCAATCCAGTTCTGTCGCTGTAAAAGTGATAGATAAGCAGCATAATAACAAGACCTACCGCGTAAAGCCCCCATGAGGAGCCCCAACCGCCGTCACCGCGGCAGCGCCACATAAAGCCGCCCATAAGTGCACCGAGAACGACGGATAAAAATTTCATGCTTTTTGAAATTCCTTTTTCCATTTTTAACCCTCCTGTAAAACTGTAAAATCATTATATATCGCCGCTTTTGAAATGTACAGTTTTTTTTATTGATTTGTAATTCTTGCCTCATCCATATATTTGAAAATGCGCTGCAGCAGAGAAAGCTGATTTTCCTCCTTGAGCATTTTCACCATTATGTGGGGCTTGCCGTTTGCCGCGCTTATGGTGACCCTGCCTTTTAAATGGGAGGCAAGGGAAGAAACAACCGCCATATCAATATCGCTGATATAAAGCACAAGGCGGTCGGCGCTGCGCTTGATTTCATACACATCGTTCTTTATGGCTCTGCCGCGAAGCAGGGCAATTTTGATAAGACCCTGCACACATTCGGGCGGTTCGCCGAAGCGGTCAATCAGCTCGTCGGTAACATCAACGGCATCATCGCCGGAGTGAATGTCGGCAATTCTGCGGTAAATTTTAAGCCTTTGGGGAACGCTTGAAATGTAATCGGCGGGGATATAGGCATCAATGGGCAGGTCAATAAGGCAATCCTTATCGGCAACAACGGGTGCTTCGCCCTTTTCCTCATTTATAGCCTGCTCAAGCAGCTTTATATACATTTCATAGCCTACCGATTCCATATGGCCGTGCTGATTTGCGCCGAGCACATTGCCCGCACCCCGAAGCTCCAAATCACGCATTGCGATTTTGAAGCCGGAGCCGAATTCGGTAAATTCGCGAATGGCATCAAGCCTGCGCGTTGCGATTTCGGAGGGCTGTGAGCCGCGCCGGAAGGTGAAATAAGCACTTGCACGCCGTGAGGAGCGCCCGACTCTGCCGCGAATCTGGTGCAGCTGGGCAAGGCCCATTCTGTCGGCGTTTTCAATAATCAGAGTGTTGACATTGGGCACATCAACGCCCGTTTCAATAATTGTTG
The DNA here is from genome assembly GCA_045642785.1 of Acutalibacteraceae bacterium. Classification (GTDB taxonomy): domain Bacteria; phylum Bacillota; class Clostridia; order Oscillospirales; family Acutalibacteraceae; genus CAG-177. The sequence goes on from JAZUJM010000003.1 coordinate 7,650, forward strand.
TGCAAACAAGGATGTCAATATCGCCCTCAAGCAGCTTTCGCCAGATATCGCTGAGCTCATCCTCGGTCATTTTGCCGTGGGCAATGCCGACATTCGCCGTGGGTATGGCCTGCTTTATGATGAATGCCGCTTTTTCGATTGATTCAACGCGGTTGTGCAGGTAATAAACCTGACCTCCGCGCCGAAGCTCGGATTCCATGGCGTGAATAAGCACCGGCATATTGTGTTCAAGCACATAGGTCTGCACGGGGGAGCGGTCCTGCGGGGCTTCCTCCAGCACGGACATATCGCGTATCCCCGTCATTGCCATGTTCAGCGTTCTCGGAATCGGCGTGGCGGTGAGGGTGAGCACATCAACGGTGGGGAATTTTTCCTTAAGCTTTTCCTTTTGGGCAACGCCGAAGCGCTGCTCCTCATCAACGATTATAAGCCCCAAATCACGGAATTCAACATCCTTTGAAATAAGGCGGTGGGTGCCCACAACTATATCCACCGTGCCGTTTCGAAGCCCGCTTATGGTTGAGGCAATCTCTTTGCGTGAGCAGAAGCGCGAAAGCATACCCGCCTCAACGGGGAAGCCGTCAAAGCGGCGGGTTATGGTTTGAAAATGCTGCAAAGCAAGGATGGTGGTCGGCACAAGAAAGGCGCACTGCTTGCCGTCGGCAATGCACTTGAACGCCGCGCGCAGGGCAACCTCGGTTTTGCCGAAGCCCACATCGCCGCACAGCAGGCGGTCCATGGGGTAGGGCTTTTCCATATCCTTTTTAATCTCATAGATACAGCGAAGCTGGTCGTCGGTTTCCTCAAACTCAAACCTGCGCTCAAAATCGTTTTGCATATCAATATCCGGCGAAAAAGCATAGCCGGGCATTTTAAGGCGCTTTGAATACAGCTCGATTAATTGCTTTGCCATATCGGCAACGGCCTTTTTAACTCTGGAGCGGGTCTTTTGCCAATCCTTACTGCCAAGGCGGTTTAACTTAACCGTTCTTTCCTCGCTTGAAGCCGAACCGCCGCCGATATACTTTGACACCTGGTCAAGCTGGGTGACGGGAACATAGAGCACGTCGGCCTTGTCGTAAAGAATTTTGATATAGTCCTTTACAGTTCCGCCCGCGTCCATTTTGGTTATGCCGTCAAAAATACCTATGCCGTGGGCGGCGTGAACAACATAATCACCGCGGTGAAGTTCGTCAAGGTTATTGAAGGCGTTTTTGACCGCTTTCTTCTTCGCCGCCGTCTGAGCCTCTTTCTTTACGGGGCTGCGGGCAAGGTAAGTGATAAGTGTGAAGCCCGCGCCGGGGTATTCAAAGCCGGCGGAAAAGCTGCCGGGCATAACGCAGACGGAGCTTTGACGGAAAGCGCGGGGAGCGGAGGGATAATAATCCACCGGGATTCCGCTTTTTTCAAGGTCGGAGCAAAGAGCCTCCGCCGCCTTCGGCATACCGGCAAGGATAACAACCGTTCTGTTTTTTGCATTCCTTAAAGCGGAAATATCATCAAGCAGAGAGGAGAATGAACCGCTCCACGGATTAATCTGTTTTGCGGTGAAGGATACAAGGTCCTTCACCGGGGTGTCAAAGCTTCCGCGCGGAAAATTATCAATATAAAATGTTTTGCCGTTGACATAGGCTTTAAGCAGGTCGCCCGCCGAAATGGTGAAGCGGTCAAGCCCTTTGCAGAGCGTTCCGTCTTCAAACAGGCCGCGAACGGTTTCATTCATAACCTCATTTGCGGCATTGAACGCCGAGCGAACCGAAAAGCTTTCAACAACCGTAATAAAGCAGTCATCGGTATAGTCAAGCACACTTGCCGCATCGGGATAAATCAGGGGCAGATATTTGTCAAGCGAGGGAAGATTAAGCTCCTCTTCAAGGTCGACAATATCCTTTTGAATAAGCTCGGCGGCCTTGCCCCTCAATCTGTGCTCATGGATAAAATCGCGCAGCAGGGGGATAAGCTCGGTGCGGTCACAAAGAACCTCACGCGCAGGAGTTATGCGGATTTTTTTAACATTTTCGGTTCTTCTTTGGGTGGCAAGCTCAAAGGTGCACACGCTGTCTATTGTGTCGCCCCAGAATTCTATTCGGTAGGGCAGGGAGGAATCCGGGGGGAAGAAATCAAGGATTCCGCCTCGACGGGCAAAAAGGCCGGGGCCGTCAACTTCTTCGCAGTAGGTGTAGCCCGCTTTAAGGAGCATATCAATAAGCGAATCGAGGTCTACGGTTTCACCCTCCTTAACCGTGAAGCAGCGTTCTTCAAGCACCTCCGGCGGCACGGTGAGCTGACTTAACGCCTCGGCGGAGAGAACAACCGCGTCATAATCACCGCTCAACATCCGGTCAAGCGCTTTTAAACGGGTGTGCTCATATTCGCGCGAAACGGCGTCGGCACCGCGAAAGGTGAAATCCCTTGCGGGGTAAAGGTAGGCTTTAAGCCCGAATGAGTTAAAATCGCCTATCATACGGTTGGCGGTTGCTTCATCCGGGGTGATAACAAGGGCGTGCTTTTTATAAATTGAGCAAAGGGAACTGATTATATGAGCCTTGTGAACGAGTGAAAGCCCGGTTACACCGACAGGGTAACGGGCTGATTCAACATCCTTCATCAGACTTTTAAATTCCGGGCTTTTTTTGAGTATTTCAGAATAACAGCTCATTTGAAGGCCTTTCTCGGATTATTTTATTATTGCGCCTTTTTGCCTCAAAGCGGCAAGCAGACCGGGAATGTCGCGGTCAATGAAGCAGAAGCCGTCAATTCCGCAGCGCTTTGCGCCGTCAATATTCCTCTGCATATCGTCAATGAAAAAACATTCCTCCGCTTTGAGAGAAAAGGTGTTCAGCAGAGCCTCAAAAATCTCCGGCTCCGGCTTGAGCAGCTTTAAATCGCAGGAGGCAATAATGCCTTCAAAGTATTGAAGCGCGGGAACCTCTTTCATAAGCTTGTGATAATAGGGCGGAATATTGGAGAGCACATAGAGCTTAAAGCCGTCTGCCTTAAGCTGCTTAACAAGGCTCAGCGTTTCCTCAAACGGGGGCATATAGTCACCCCAGTTTTCAACAATATTGAGTATTTTTTCGTAGTTTTCATCCCCGAGCTTTTCCTTAAGCGGGGCGAAGGCGGCAGCCGGGGTGGTTATGCCGCGGTCAATATCGTTCCATTCCTTTGTGAAGAAAAGGTTCTTCAGCAGAAAATCGCTTGTTTCTTCATCAAAATAACGGGGAACCACTTTCCACGGGTTGTAATCAATAACAACGCCGCCGAGGTCAAAAATAATGTTTTTAATCATTTTTCTTCCCATTTCCCCTTTTCAAAAATAAAATACCTTGCCCCGGAGTCGCATAACCCCGGGGTGTAAAGGTTATATTTTGTTTTTATCAGTCGTTTCTGCGGGGCTTTCTGTCGCCGCGGTTAAAATCCCTGCGGGGGGCGGGCTTGCGCTGAGAGGGGTCGGGAACGGTGTTCTCGGGCACAAGGCCTTCAACCTCTATAAGAGCCTCACGGCGGGAGAAGTTGAGTCTGCCCTGGTCATCCTTGGGAAGAACCTTAACTATAACCTCGTCGCCGACGTTGACAACATCTTCAACCTTTTCGGTTCTCTTTACATCGAGCTGGCTGATGTGAACCATACCCTCTTTGCCGGGGGCGATTTCAACAAATGCGCCGAAGCTCATAAGGCGGGTAACAACACCCTTATAGATAGCGCCTACCTCGGGGTCGTTGGCGATTGTTTCAACTATGCCGATAGCTCTCTTTGCACACTCAAGGTCGGTGGAGGAAACGAAAATGCTGCCGTCCTCTTCAACATCAATTTTGCAGTTGCACTCGGCGCAGATCTTCTGAATAACCTTGCCCTGCTTGCCGATGACATCACCGATCTTGTCGGGGTCAATCTTGGTGGTGAGCATCTTGGGAGCCCACTTGGAAAGCTCCTTGCGGGGCTCTGCAATAACGGGAAGCATTATTTCATCAAGAATGTAGCATCTTGCTTTGTAGGTCTTATCAAGAGCTTCGCGGATGATTTCGGGGGTGAGGCCGTGAACCTTAAGGTCCATCTGAATGGCGGTGATGCCCTTCTTTGTGCCGGCAACCTTGAAATCCATATCGCCGAAGAAATCTTCAAGGCCCTGGATATCAACCATTGTCATAAAGCGGTCGCCCTGGGTGACAAGGCCGCAGGAGATACCTGCACCGGGAGCCTTGATGGGAACGCCGGCTGCCATAAGTGAAAGGGTGGAGCCGCAAACGGAGCCCTGAGAGGTGGAACCGTTGGAGGAAAGAACCTCGGAAACAAGGCGGATGCAGTAGGGGAACTCTTCAACTGAGGGGATAACGGGGAGAAGAGCTTTTTCGGCAAGTGCGCCGTGGCCTATCTCACGCCTGCCGGGGCCTCTGCTGGGCTTGGTTTCGCCGACAGAGTAGGAGGGGAAGTTGTAGTGGTGAATGTATCTCTTGGTTTCTTCCTCATCAATGCCGTCAAGAAGCTGAACATCGCTCATCGGGCCGAGGGTGGTAACGGTGAGAACCTGGGTCTGACCTCTGGTGAACATACCGGAGCCGTGAACTCTGTCGAGCAGGTCAACCTCGGCGTTGAGGGGACGGATTTCGTCTATTCCTCTGCCGTCAACACGCTTGCCGTCATCAAGAAGCCAGCGGCGAACAACATATTTCTGTGTTCTGTAAAGGCAGTCGTCAATTTTCTCTTCCATTTCGGGATAGATTTCGTCGAACTTCTCGTGAACCTTCTCGTAAACGGGCTTAAGTCTTTCGTCGCGGATTCTCTTGTCGTCGGTATCAAGGGCGCCGCGGATATCCTCAATGGCGAAGGATTTGATTGCCTCAAGCATTTCGGGCTCGGGGTCGTTTGAGGGGAAGTCTATCTTTTCTTTGCCGCACTCTTCACGAATCTTTGTGATAAATTCAACTATCTTCTGATTCTCTTTGTGGGCAAACATAATGCCGTCAAACATATCATCGTTGGAAACCTCGCTTGCGCCTGCTTCAATCATTGCAACAAGCTCACTTGTGGAGGCAACGGTGACATACATTCTGGATTTTTCACGCTGCTCAAAGGTGGGGTTAAGAACAAATTCGCCGTCAACAAGGCCGACAACGGAGCTTGCCACGGGGCCGTCCCACGGAATTTCGGAAATGGAGATGGCGATTGAAACGCCGAGCTGTGCGGCGATTTCGGGCTGGCAGTCGGGGTCAACGGACATAACGGTTGCAACAACGCCTACATCGTTTCTCATATCCTTGGGGAAAAGGGGACGGATGGGGCGGTCGATAACTCTGGAGGCGAGGGTGGCCTTTTCGCTTGCCTTGCCTTCACGGCGCTGGAATGAGCCGGGAATCTTGCCTACTGAATAGAGCTTTTCTTCAAAATCAACTGAAAGAGGGAAGAAGTCAACTCCCTCGCGGGGCTTTGCGGCCATGGTTGCTGTGCAGAGTACGTTTGTTTCGCCGTAGCGAACAAGGCAGGAGCCGCCTGCGAGCTGAGCCATTTTGCCCACCTCAACAACGAAAGGACGGCCTGCGATTTCGGTTTCATAAGTTTTGAAATCCTTGAAAAACATTTTTTTACCTCTCTTGTGTTTTATATTTCCACAGGCGGTACGGTTTAGCAATAAATCCGCTGTCCGGGCCCTCCCGGGCAGT
>JAZUJM010000004.1:0-2883 GCA_045642785.1 Acutalibacteraceae bacterium
CCGAGGAAGCAGGTCTCAGAGGCGCAAAGGCCTTCTGCAAGGCTCACGGCAAGGAGTTTAAGGAAGACGGAATCGAAACGATTTTCTTCGGCCTTGACACCGTTCGTGATTTTGATTATATGGCTGTTTACCACAAGGATATGACCGGTATTGTTCACAACGACCCCGATGTTTCAAAGCTCATTAAGGCAGGCGCCGCCGTTGCCGGTTACGACCTTCCCTTTAAAACCGTCACCCTCGGTTCCTCCGACGCTGCGGCTGTTACCCAGGCGGGCATAAAGGCCTCCTGCTTTGCCGCCATGGACCCCGCACCCGCCCGCTACTACCACACAAGACTTGACACCAGAGATAACCTTGACCTTAAAACCATTGAAGCAGGCGTTGATATCTGCCTTGAAACCCTCTTCCTTTATGACGAAAAGGGGCTCAATGTTTGATTTTATGTGCACGGTGCACATCATCAGACTTTTTGCTTTGTCTGTTTTCACAAAAATCTGCCGTTAAAATAATGCTCTTGTTTTCACCGGCAGATTTGTGATATAATTATTCCCGGTCATTTGACACGAAAGGAGTAAATCTCTTATGAAGAAAAAATTATTTGCACTTGCGGCAGTCCTTATGGCGCTTGCCATGATTCTTTCACTTGCCGGCTGCTCCTCAACCGGTGAGGAAGAAACCACCGAAACCACCATAGTAAAGAAAACTCCCGACCTGCCCACCGAGCAGCTTTATTCGGTTGACGACAAGGGCGAAACCTTCTACCTTGACGCTGACGGCTCCACCATTGCCGACACCACAATTCTTGATGAAAAAGGCATTGCCGACAAGAATCAGAAGCTGTTTGATTATTTCAAAATCAACTCCGACATCCTCACCGACGGTTCCACAAAGGCCACCGTTGTTCGCTCAGAGAAAAAGAGCATAGGCAAGCAGAGCGATGAAGAGGGCAACAGCATTAAATACAGCGAAAACGCTCAGGTCAACGGCGCGATTGACGGGCTTAAGAAGCTTCTTCTTGTTTCCGCCGATGATGTTACCACCGAGTACACATCCGAGCTTAAGGATGCTTTCCCCGGCGAGAATTATGTTTGCAACCTCACCGCTGCCGATATCGAAAGCAGCACCTGCGTTGACAAAGAAACAACCAGAGTTATCGTTCTTAACCTTAAATCCCCCGTTCCCGAGGAGATTATAAAGGCAAACTTCGATATGGAAGATAAAGACGCCGTTCTTGCCGAGTTTGACAAGGTTGCCGATTATATGACCGTTAACAAGGATGTTAAGCTCAGCTACACCGGCTGCTCCATCGAGATTGAAACCGACATCACCACCGATGAAATTCTTTCAATCAAATATGTAAAGGGCGTTAATGTGGATGCCGAAGTCATCGGCGCCGGAACCCTTGCCGCTGTAGGCACCGTTCCCGTTAAGTTCCTTTACACCTACACAGTCAGTTATTCAATCGACCGCACCGAACCTGTTTCCGCGGCAGATTGATAAATAAAAAACGGAGGATAATACCATTGGCATCAGCATTTAAAATCGCTTATTGCAGAACCTATCAGAAAATCATGAAGGCCGGCACAGATGTAATGAATTGGAAGGCTCCCGCCATCACAAAGGGTGCGGGCTGCATCAAAAAGCTCCCCTACCTCATCAAGCAAAAGGGAATCAAAAATGTGCTTGTAGTTACCGATAAGGGGCTTATGGGTCTTCACCTTCTTGATGACCTTTTTGCAGGTCTTGAAGAAAAGGGCATTAAATACACCGTTTATGACGGCGTTCAGCCCAACCCCACAATTCCCAACATCGAAGAAGCCCGTTCACTTTATGTTGACAACGGCTGTGAAGCCATAATCGCTTTCGGCGGCGGTTCACCCATGGATTGCGCCAAGGCCGCGGCGGCAAGAGTTGTTCGCCCCGACTTAACCGTTCAGAAAATGAAAGGCCTGCTTAAGGTTCACACCAAGCTTATGCCCTTCTTTGCCGTTCCCACAACGGCAGGCACCGGCTCCGAAACCACCATTGCAGCAGTTGTTTCTGACCCCGAAACTCACGAGAAATACGCAATCAATGACCTTTGCCTTCGTCCCGGGTATGCAATTCTTGACCCGATGCTTACCGTTGGTCTTCCCCCTCACATAACATCAACCACCGGCATTGATGCCCTTACCCATGCGGTTGAGGCTTATATCGGCAAATCCAACACCAAAGAAACAGCCGAAATGGCAATTAAAGCAACAAAGCTTATCTTTGACAACATTTACACCGCTTACAGCGACGGCAAAAATGTTGAGGCGCGCGAGAATATGCTTCTTGCCTCCCACTATGCGGGAATCGCTTTCACAAGGGCTTATGTAGGCTATGTTCATGCAATAGCCCATAACCTCGGCGGAATGTACGGCGTGCCCCACGGCCTTGCAAACGCCATAATTCTGCCCTATGTGCTTGATTTCTACGGCGAATCCGCATACAAGCCCCTTGCAGAGCTTGCCGATGCCGCCGGAATCACCGGTGTTTCCACCGCCGACAAGGCAACAAAGTTCATTGCCGCTATCAGAGAGCTCAACGAAAAAATGAACATCCCCACCAAGATTGACAAAATCGTTGAAAAGGATATTCCCCTTATCGCCGAGCGCGCAATGGCAGAGGGCAACCCCCTTTACCCCGTTCCCAAGATTATGGATCAGAAAGAGTGCGAAGAGCTTATCCGCACCCTTATGCCGTAACTAATCACAAATTGCATATAAAAAGCCGGGAGGATTCGGCGCGTGTTGATAAGGATGTTTTTTAAGCTTTTTCATCACGCGCCGAAAACGAAATAAATCCCTGCCGGGATTTGTGAAATATCCTGCGGATGTGAAATACGCCTGCGGCGTGTGA
>JAZUJM010000005.1:0-2434 GCA_045642785.1 Acutalibacteraceae bacterium
TTGCTGCTTGCTTTATCAGAAGTGACCGCCGCGCCATTCAACAACCTTGGCATCAATTCTCATATAGAGCAGGCCGAGTGCCTTGCCTACCATACGGACTTCATCCTTGTAAAGAAGCTTTACGGGCTCAACAAGCTCAAAGTTGAGCTCTTCGGGAAGGCCGCCAACATTGTGGTGAGCCTTTACGCCGTGGCTTTCGAGAATGTCGGGGTAAATGGTGCCCTGACCGAGGAAGCTGATGCCGTTGAGCTTTGCCGCCTCTTCGGCGAAAACTTCGATGAATTCTTTGCCGATTATCTTGCGCTTGGTTTCGGGGTCGTCAACGCCTGCAAGATTGTCAAGAAAGCGGTCAACGGCGTCAACATAAACAAGGTTGGCATCAAGCTGATTTTTGAAAACCTCAATAACCTGCTCGGGCTCGCCCTTGCGGAGAAGACCGTGGTTAACATGAACGCAGGTAAGCTGCTTGCCGACTGCTTTAATGAGAAGAGCCGCAACGACGGAAGAATCAACTCCGCCGGAGAGGGCAAGAAGAACCTTTTTGTCGCCAATTTGCTCACGCAGAGCCTTTACCTGCTCGGTGATGAACTGCTCTGCAAGCTCGGGGGTGTTGATGCGCTGCATTGATTCGGGACGAGTGTTGCCATCCATAATTTATTCCTCCGTTTAATCTAAAAATACAAGCTAATATTAGCACAGCACAGCCGCATTTTCAAGGTGAAATCTTATGATATATAACCCGGTGAATAAAAAAATTTTTTGCAATTTAACAAGAAAAAGGAAATCGGCGTGACCTGAGTCACGCCGAAGCACCTGTATTGTGATTTTGCTGCTTGCTTTATCAGAAGTGACCGCCGCGCCATTCAACAACCTTGGCATCAATTCTCATATAGAGCAGGCCGAGTATTTCAACGATTTTGTAAACCGCTTTTCTGAACGGGCGAAGAAGCTCGGAGGCGGTTCTGTCGGTGTTGGTTTTAACTATGGTTATGCTGTCAAGCAGCTCGCTGTTGTCGCCGCGGAAGGTTTTAACCGCCATGGAATCGCCGCTGAATTCAACGGTGGTGTAGGTGGTGGTGTCGCCGTCTTTGAATGAATAAGCCGAGAAAAGGTTGCCGCCGGCGCCGCCGTGGTCACAGCAGGCGTTGGAGTTAAGGTAGACGATTCCCTCGGGGTTCGTGTAGGTTTTTCCGCTCTTTGCGCCGCCCACGATTATGCCGTTCTTTATGAACTTGGAGCGGCCCTGAAGGTGGCTGTGGCCGGTGAAAACAAAGTCGATATCATACATTGTGAATATCGGCTGAAAAACGCCGTTTAAAAGAATCATTGTTTCGGGGTCAAGGGCGGAATAGCCTGCGCCGTAAAGTGCCTGGTGCATGGTGGCGATTCTCCACTTGGCGTCGGGGTTGGCCTTTACCGCTTCCTCTGCCATGGCACGGTGGTCTGCCGCGTCGCCGCTTGTGGCATCAAACACAAGGAAAAGGGCATCGCCGTAGCGGAACCAGAAATCGCGGTCAAGCTCCTCAAAGTATTCGCCGTAATACTCGTTGGGCATAAAGGTGTAGTAGTTATAGGTGAAGCCCTTTTTGTCGTGGTTGCCTATGGCAAGTGCCATGGGCAGGGAGGGAACATAGGTGTTCATCATAAGGGTCTGCCACTCGTCGGCGCTTTTGCCTGTGGAGGTATTGTCGCCGGGGGAAAGCAGAAAGGAGATATCGGGGTTCTTTGTGAGTGCTTCATTGAGTACACTCTGCCACACATAGCCGATTCTGGACTGCTCATCGGGGTTGTCGGTGCTCTGACCGCCAATCTGAATGTCGCCAATAACCATCATTTTAAAGCTGTCAAAGCCCTTGGATTCATACTTTGCGGGCTCACTCCAGCCGCTTTCGGCGTGGTAGGTGTAGTAATAAACGGTGTTTTCTTCGATTCCCGTCATCACAACGCGGCACACAAGCTGCTCTTCGTTTTCAGCCGGAACAGCCTCACCGGTGAACTCGGTGTAGTTGCTCATATCCTCGCTTTTTGAAAGCCTTACCTCGGGGTATGCGGCGGCCTTATCGGCGTGCCAGGTTAAATTAAGCTCGGTCTGGTCGGAGCCGACGCAGAGCATGGGCAGGGTGTTTGATTCAATGAGCGAATCATACCTTGTCTGCCATTCATCCTCGGTGAGGGGCTTGCTGTCAAATGCAGCGGCGCCGCAGGTGAGGCATTGAAACAGAAGAATTGCCGAAAACAGAATGCTGATTACTTTTTTCATTTTCATTTCTCCTCGTCTTTTATTATTGAATAACGGTGTAATCTCCGGCGGAAAGCACGGCTTTGATAAAGCCGTTTTCAGCCTTTACGGTTTCGCCGTTAATCGCTGCCGATTCTTTGATTGCGGGCAGGGTGAAGTCGGATCGTAGCCATGTCGTTCTGTGAGCCAAGGAGT
>JAZUJM010000006.1:0-5322 GCA_045642785.1 Acutalibacteraceae bacterium
AGCTATGAATCCGTTCATTTCTTCCCCGATGACACTCTCACCGACCAGCCCGAAAGGGTGCTTGCCGCTGAGATTATCCGCGAAAAAATGCTTCGCCTGCTCGACAAGGAGGTTCCCCACGGAATCGCCGTGTGCATTGAAAAAATGCACGAGCGCGACACAGCGGATATAATGGATATTGAGGCAACGATTTACTGCGAGCGTGAAAGCCACAAGGGGATTGTTATAGGCAAAAGCGGTGAAACGCTCAAAAAGATTTCCACCCTTGCCAGGCAGGATATGGAACGCTTTTTTGATATTAAAATCAACCTCAAATGCTGGGTTAAGGTCAAGGAAGGCTGGAGGAACCGTGAGGGTCTGATTCACAACTTCGGTCTTGACTGATTTTTCCTTTAATATTATTCACCTCCCGTGTCAAAAGTAATAGTGAAATTACTTTTCGGGGGGAGTCACAACGGATAAACAAAGCGAAAAGCTCTGGAATAAATTCAAATTAACGGGGCTTCCGGCGGATTACCTTGAATTTCGCCGAACACTTAACACAGAGGCGGCAGCGGAGGCTTTTGAAGATGAAATGGGAGACCGACGGTCTTGTTCTGAAGGTGACGGATGTTGGCGAGAGTGACAGAGTGCTCACCGTGCTGACAAGGGATAACGGCGTGCTTCACGCCTTTGCCAACGGAGCAAAAAAAATAAAAAGCGGTGCTCAGAGCGCAACGGGCACCCTTTGCTATTCCCGCTTTTCGATTTATCAAAGCAGGGACAGCTACATAATTGATGATGCCAAGTGCATTGAAAGCTTTTTCCGCTTAAGGGAGGATATTGAAAAGCTCTCGCTTGCCCAGTATTTTTGTGAGCTTGCCTGCGAGCTTGCGCCGGAGCTTGATGAAGCCTCCGATTTCTTAAGGCTTGTGCTCAACTGCCTTCATTTTCTTGTTACGGGCAAGCGCTCACAGCTTTTCCTGAAATGCGTTGCCGAAATCAGAATGCTTACCCTTTCCGGCTATATGCCTGAGCTGCTTGAATGTTCAAAATGCGGCAGCGAACCTCAGGGCGGTGCCAAATTCTCCCCGGCAGAGGGCAAAATATACTGCTCCGGCTGTTACGGCGGCGGCTTTGCCGTTTCCGACGGCGTGCTTGCGGCAATGAGGCACATCTGTCATTCGCCCGATGAAAGGCTTTTTTCATTCACCCTGCCGGATTCATCGCTCGCCTCCCTTTCAAAAATAAGCGAAGCTTATCTCCACTCTCAGGTTCACCGCAATTTTAAGGCGCTTGATTTTTATAACAGGCTTATGACTCAATAAACGGAGTATTTACTATGAATAATTTCAACAAACATCTTCTTGCCCTTGAGTTTAACAAGGTTCTTGAACAGCTCAGCGAATTTGCCTCCTGCCCCGATGCGAAGGAGGCAGCGCTTGCCCTTCGCCCGGAGCCGGATTTAAACCTTGCGAATGTGCTGATGAATCAGACAAAGGATGCCCATATGCTCCTTGCCAGGTTCGGCGGCCCATCCTTCGGCGGGCTTAAAAATGTCAACAACGCCCTTGCACGGGCAAATGCAGGCAGCACGCTTTCAATAAGGGAGCTGCTTGATATAGGCGGCGTGCTTCGCACCATCCGCTCCCTTTCGCAATGGAGAGAGAACAACTCCGGCGTTTCCTGTTCTCTGGATTTACTTTTCGGTGCCCTTACCCCCAACAAACTTCTTGAATCCCCCATTTTTGTAGCAATCATTTCAGAGGAGGAGATTGCGGATTCCGCCTCCCCCGCCCTCTATGATATAAGAAGAAAAATAAGAGTTCAGGAATCCAAGGTGCGCGACCAGCTTGAAAAGCTCACCCACTCCTCCAAATATTCAAAATCGCTGCAGGATGCAATAATCACCCAGCGCAACGGCCGCTTTGTGGTGCCCGTAAAGGCGGAGCACCGCGGCGAGATTCCCGGCCTTGTGCACGACACCTCGTCAAGCGGCGCAACCGTTTTTGTTGAGCCGATGGCGGTTGTTGAGGCAAACAACGAAATAAGGGTGCTCCAGACCAAGGAGCGTGAGGAAATCGAACGCATTCTTTCGGAGCTTTCCTGCTCGGCAGGCGACTTTGCCGGCTCAATAAAGAGCAGCTATGAATGTGCGGTGGAACTCAACCTTATCTTTGCCAAGGCACACTATGCTTACAGCTTAAAGGCCTGCCCGCCCGTGCTCAACGACAAGGGCATAATCAACCTGCGCGCGGCAAGGCATCCGCTCATCGACCCGAAAAAAGTGGTTGCCGTTGATATAAGGCTCGGCGGTGAATTTGATACCCTTGTTATCACCGGCCCCAACACCGGCGGCAAAACCGTTTCAATAAAAACAATAGGTCTGCTTTCACTTATGGGAATGTGCGGGCTTATGATTCCCGCGGGTGACAGAAGTGAATTATCCGTTTTCACAAATGTTTTTGCCGATATCGGCGATGAGCAGTCCATTGAACAGTCACTTTCCACCTTTTCTTCGCATATGACAAACATAATCAGCATTCTCGACAGCGCCGACAGCGGCAGCCTTGCGCTCATTGACGAGCTCGGTGCCGGAACCGACCCGGTTGAGGGCGCGGCACTTGCAATGGCTATTCTGGAATCCCTTAATCAAAAGGGTGCCAAAATTGCCGCAACAACCCACTATGCGGAGCTTAAAGCCTATGCGCTTGATACCCCCGGCGTTGAAAATGCCTGCTGTGAGTTTGATATTGCCACCCTGCGCCCCACTTACCGCTTAATAATCGGCGCACCCGGCAAATCCAACGCGCTTGCAATCTGCGAAAGGCTCGGTATGCAATCCGATATAATCGCCCGCGCAAACGACCTTGTTTCCTCAGAAAACAAGGAGTTTGAAAACGTTGTTGACAAGCTTGAAGATGCGCGCAGGCGTATGGAGCAGGAGTTTGACCGCGCTAACGAGCTTGCTAAGAAAGCCGAGGCTGACCGTGAAGCGGCTCAGAGGGCAAAGGACGATTTGGGCAAGCTTCGCGAGGAGGAAATGGAAAAGGCCAAATCTCAGGCTGCAAAGCTTGTGGAGCAGGCCAAGCGTGAGGCCTACGCCCTTTTGCAGGAGGTTGAAAAAATCAAAAAGGAGAAGGATAAGGCAAAGGATGCCGCCGAGCTTGCAAGGCGTGCACGCTCCATAGTTAAAAAAGGCGTTGAAGCCATTGATTCGGCAACCGACCCGATAGTAGAAATAGATGATGACGACGAGGATTATGTGCTCCCGCGCCCGCTCAAGGCAGGCGACACGGTAATAATCCGCGATTTGGGTAAAACCGCTCAGGTGCTCTCCCCCGCCGATAAAAACGGCAATGTTGAGGTTATGGCGGGCGCAATCAAAACAAGGGTGAAGCTTGAAAACCTTCGCCTTGCCGAAAATGTAAAAACGCAGAGCGCCAAAAGCACCGTGAGCACAAAGGGCGTTTCAAGCAGACTCAATATGGAGGCAAAAACAAGAATCGACCTTCGCGGTATGACGGTTGAGGATTGCCTGCTTGAGCTTGACCGTTTTCTTGATTCCGCCGTTCGTTCGGGCTTAAGTGAGTTTACCATTGTTCACGGCAAGGGAACCGGCGCGCTGAGAAGTGCCGTTAACAAATATCTGCGCGGTGCACCCGGCGTTAAAAGCTTCCGACTCGGCGTTTACGGCGAGGGTGAAGACGGAGTTACGATAGTAACACTCAAATAGCCCTGTAAAGTAATATGCCTTTATTTGCGCCCTGAAAAAATTTTTCAAAAAAGTTTTCAACAGGTTTTCCACATCCTGCGGCTTTCGGCAGGTCATATATGGTGCATTTTATCGGAATAAAGCGCAACAACTTGTTGAGCACCCGGTTTTTCAACAGTTTTCCCCAATTTGCCTGTTGATAACCTGCTCAAAATGTGAAAATTAGTGCTTGACACCGCAATCATTTTTTAGTATAATACCGTCTTGTAAAGTTTCCGCGCTTTACAGGGCGGTTTTTTCCACCCTATATAATGTTTTAAATATAAGGAAAGGGGGATTCAATTTGGCAAAGAATCTTGAAATCGCAATGCTTCTTGATTTCTACGGTGAAATGCTCACCGAAAAGCAGCGCAGCTTTCTTGAATACTATTACAATGATGATCTCTCACTTTCCGAAATAGCGGAGAATGAGGGCATCACCCGCCAGGGTGTAAGGGATGCCATCAAGCGCGCCGAAACTCAGCTTTTCGATATGGAAAACCGTTTGGGCGTTGCAAAAAGATTTGACGAGCTCCGCGCAGGGCTTAACGATATTATTGAATATTCCAATCAGATTTCCGAATATAATATGCGCCACAGCCTTTCAAGGGAAATCAACGATTACAGCGTGAGAATAAAAGCCGCGGCAATGTCGCTGCTCGAATAACACGCATTTCATTAAAGACGGAGGTGTAAATCAGCTTGGCATTTGAAGGACTTTCAGAGCGACTTGAAGCCGCTTTTAAAAATCTTCGCAGCAAGGGCAGCCTTAATGAGGCAGATGTTAAAAGTGCTATGCGCGAGGTGCGTATGGCTCTGCTTGAAGCGGATGTCAACTACAAGGTAGCCAAGGATTTCACCAACACGGTTACCGAAAAAGCCATTGGCGAAAAGGTAATGGAAAGCCTTACCCCCGCACAAATGGTTATCAAGATAGTTAACGAAGAGCTTATAAGCCTTATGGGCGGAACCAAAAGCCGCCTTGCCTATGCCGCTCACCCGCCCACAATAGTGCTTATGTGCGGCCTTCAGGGCTCAGGTAAAACCACCCACAGCGCAAAGCTTGCATTAAAGCTCAAAAACGAAAATCACCGCCCTCTGCTTGTTGCCTGCGACGTTTACCGCCCCGCGGCAATCAAACAGCTTCAGATAGTGGGCGAAAAGGCCGATGTGCCCGTTTATGAAATGGGCAACACCAACCCCGTTATCATTGCCAAAAACGCCGTAAACCTTGCAAAAGACCAGGGTTACGATTATGTTATTCTTGACACGGCAGGCCGCCTTCATGTTGATGAAGAGCTTATGAACGAGCTCAAAAACATCAAGGCAGAGGTCAAGCCCCACGAAATTCTGCTTGTTGTTGATGCCATGACCGGTCAGGATGCCGTTAATGTTGCCACCTCGTTTGATGAAGCCCTCGGAATCGACGGCCTCATCTTAACCAAGCTTGACGGCGACACCCGCGGCGGTGCGGCACTTTCCGCAAGAGCGGTTACCGGCAAGCCCATCAAATTCGTGGGCACCGGCGAAAAGCTCGGCGACCTTGACATTTTCCACCCCGACCGTATGGCTTCAAGAATCCTCGGTAT
>JAZUJM010000007.1:0-7643 GCA_045642785.1 Acutalibacteraceae bacterium
TATGACAGCTTTGCTATATCCTACCGCGAAAGGGCAAAATATCTCGGTATGCTGGCATCGGTGGGTGCCACAATGCTTCAAAAGCGTGCCTCAATCTATTTTGAGGGCTTTATTTTCGGGCTTATCGGTATTCCGCTCGGCATAGCGGCGGGCATAGGCGGTATTGCCGTAACCTTTAATGCAATCGGCGCCACACTGCTTTCCACCATTGCGGTTGCCTATGATAAAACGCCCGCCGTTTCGGTCAACTGGTTTGTTGTTCTGGGTGCGGCGGCCGTGAGTGTGCTCACCATATTCATCTCCACCTACATCCCCGCACGAAAGGCGTCAAAAACCAGCGCGATAGAGGCGATAAGGCAAACGGGGGAGGCAACTGCCGGTAAAAGAAGAAGGGGAAAAACAAAAAAGCTCCGCTCCTCAAAGCTTGCAAATGTGCTTTTAGGCTATGAGGGCGTGCTTGCGGTCAAGAATTTTAAGCGCAACAGAAAAAGGTCGCGCACCATAGTATTTTCACTTGCATTGAGTGTTGTTGTGTTTATCTCCGTTACCAATTTCAGCTTTATGCTCGGCGAGCTTATGAATATGAACTATTCCGCCTCGGCGGATATCTATGTTTCGGTGCCGCATAAAAACGCCGGGAGCCTTAAAAAGATAATAGCGCAAAATGAAAATATTGAAGAGAGCACGGTTTACTCCGTTTATGAATGTGAGGTTTCCCCGGATGTGTTTGCCGAAAAAACAAGGGAGCTTTTCAGCGAACACAAAGTGCTGACGGTGTTCCTTGATGATGCTTCATTTGATGATTATTTAACTCAGCTCGGCGAAAAGCCGGAAAAATATCACAACGCCGCCTCTCCGCTTGCGATAGTGCACAACAGCGCCGTCACAACGGATGCCGGCAAAAAAGTGAAAATCAAGCCCCTTGCCGACCTTTCGGGCACAGAGCTCGGCGGCGAAATCATTTTCGGCGAAAAGGATGAATCGGGAGAAAAGCGCACCCCGTTTTCGGCAGCTGTGGGCATTCAGACCGATGAAGACTGGAGCAAAACTTATTTTAATTATCAATACCTCAGTTACCCGTTATTCATTCTGCCTGCGCAGGCTGAGCAGGGCTTTTTTGAAACGGAAAACAGAACCGATGATTTTGAGGCTTATATAAACATCAGCTGCGATGACGAGGATATGGTTGAAGAGCAGCTGAAGGCTGACGCCGCGGCAGAGGGAATCACGCTGAGCATTTTCAATTCAAACTCTCAGATGAAATCGTTCAACAGCTTCCTTATTATCGGAAAGGTGTTCATTTACGGCTTTATAACCCTTATCACGCTTATTTCCGCACTCAATATTATCAACACCATTTCAACCTCAATGAATGAGCGCAGGCGCGAATTTGCCATGGTGCGCTCGGTGGGTATGACTCCGGCAAGCTTCAAAAAGATGATTTATTATGAAAGCTTCCGCTACGGCGTTGCGGCACTTATCGGCGCCTTCCCGGTGAGCCTTGCCATCCATTACGGAATGTATTTTATCCTGAAAAAAACCTATGACCTTGGCTTTTCGGTTAATCCCCTTATCTTCACCTCGGCGGGGATTGCGGTGTTTGCCGTTATCGGAGCCGCGCTGTTGCTGTCGGTGGGCAGAATAAAGAACGATAACATAATCGAAACGCTCAAGGAGGATATTGACTGACCGTGCTTGTCAATGAGGTTTTTATGTGGTATAATCAATAAAAATCTCTGAGGAGTGGGTATTGTGATAAAAAGTGCAAAAAAGGAATATATCTTCGGCATTGATGAGGTAACAAAGAGCTGCCACGCTTCAACGGTGCTTCCGCTTGAAGACGGAACCGTGCTTGCGGCGTGGTTCGGCGGCAAAAGAGAAAAGGACAACAGCGTTGAAATTTATCTTTCAAAGCGCTCAACAGACGGCAAGTGGAGCAAGCCCCGCATTGTTACCGAAAATGATAAAATCGCCCATTGGAATCCTGTGCTTTTTGAGCGTGAAAACGGTGAGATAGTGCTTTTTTACAAGTACGGTGCCGAGATTCCCACATGGATTACAAAATTCATCGTCAGCACCGACCGCGGCGAAACCTGGAGCAAGCCGGAAGAGCTTGTGCCCGGTGACACCGTCGGCGGCAGAGGCCCTGTTAAAAATAAGTGCCTTCGCCTTTCAAACGGCACGGTGCTTGCCCCCGCCTCAACCGAGCTCAAAAAGAACTACTGCTTTATTGATGTTTCAGAGGATGACGGAAAAACCTGGAAAGCGGGTGAATTTATGGTTCCCGCCCGCTACAAGGGTAAATTCACCGGCCTTATTCAGCCCACATTGTGGGAATCCGAGAAGGGCACCGTTCATTGCCTTATGCGCTCCTGCGTGGGTGCTCTTTACCGCAGCGATTCAAAGGACGGCGGCAAAACCTGGTGCAAGCCTTACAGAACCCATATTCCGAATAACAACAGCGGCGTTGATGCCTGCACCGATTCAAAGGGCAATGTGTGGCTTTGCTACAATCCCGTTGATGTTAACTGGGGTGTTCGCCACCCGCTTATGCTCTCGGTTTCAAAGGATAACGGCCGCACCTTCCTTGAAATGCTCAACCCCGAGCCCGGCTTCGGCGAATTTTCCTACCCCGCCATTGTTTGCAGGGGCAACAAGCTTCACCTGACTTATACCCACAAAAGAAAGCAGATAGTTTACTGGGAAATAGAGCTTGAAGATTAAATAGGAAACAACAAAAAACTGCTTCGGAATCACTTCCGAAGCAGTTTTTTTATGAAAAAATGTTATTGTGTTATTTCAGGCAGCTTGCCGAAAAGACCCTTGAAGAAGGCGGCGAGCTTTGCGAAAAAGCCCGTGTTGACGGGAACGGTTTCAACTCCGCTTTCATCAACCGTTTCGTTGCCGAGCATATATTTTGCCTGCACGGTGAACTGTGCAGTTGCCTTTTCAACGCGGAAGCTTTCGCCCTCTCCGGCTTTTGAGCCGTTAACAAACCACACAATTCTTGCACCGTCAACTTCGCCCTGAACCTTTGCGCGGAAGGTTATGCTTGCCTTGTAATCAAGCTTTGCGCGTGTGGCGGTATAATTAATAAAGGTGAGCACCGCATCGGGCTCGGTAACGGCATAAAGAGTGACCGTACCGCCGTCCTCGGTGCAAAGATTTTTAAGCTTGCCGCCGTTTTCAACCGCTGCCTTGCCGCCGGGGGTGAGTGCCCAGCCCGCAAAGTGGCTGAATTTGTCGGCGGGAACCTCGCCGTCTGCGAAAATCTCCGTTTCTTTATCATAAACGGCGGGTATTTCCTTAACCGTTTCACCGCCGCACAGCAGCTTTATTGTGTAGCGTGCAGGCTCAAAAACGGCGTTGAAGGTTAAATCGTAATCCGGCATTGAATCGGGAACAGCGGAATCCCAGCCCTTGAAAACATAACCCGTTTTTGACGGGACGGGGGAGGCTGTTTTTTCGCCGAAGGCAACATCGGAGGACTCAACAAGCTTTCCGTCGGCATAGAATGAAACGGAGTGGGTGTTGGGCACGAAATAAGCCGTGGCGGTAAGGTCATATGCGGGCATTTTGTCGGGGTGTTCAATATACAAATCGGTGAGCCCTGCGGTGAAATGCCAGCAGTTGAAGGTGTGGCCGTAAAGGAACGGGTCGGCAGGGTAATCAATCGCCGCGCCGTATTCGTAGGTGTCCGGTCCCTGATAAATTTCTTTTCCGTTGTAAAAGGTGATGGTGTAGCTTCTGAGCTTCCATGAGGCGTAAAAGCTCATGGGCTCACGGCTTGTTATTGCGCCCTCGGCAGGTGCCCAGCCGATAAACTCATTGCCTTGCTTGGTGGGAAGAGTGCCCTCAAACTTTGCACTTTCGCCGTAAAATCCGGTTATTGTTTTAAACTCGGTGCCGTCTGAGAATGTTCCGCCGTTTGCATAATAATTCAATTCAACGGGATATTTATACCCGTAAGTGATATTGGCCGCGGTGAACTCCGCGTTGCCGGAGGAAACGGCTATTTTTTCAAAATCACTTTCGGTGCCGGCATACAGAACCGAAGAAAGTGCGCTGCAGTTTGAAAAGGCGTTGGCCGATATTTCAGCCGCCGAGGCGGGCAGGGTTATCTCTTCAAGCTTTGCACAGTCGCCGAAAACATCAATGTCAATTTTTGCCAGAGCCATAGGCAGGTCAACGGTTTTAAGGTAGGCACAGCTGCTGAACGCATGGGCGCCGATTTCGGTAACGCTGTCGGCGATTTTCAGAAAACCGGGTTCACCCTCCTGCCTGCCGCCCACATAGCCGCCCACATAGGTTCCGGCAAAGGCAAACTTGCCTATTGAGGTTATACCGTTTTCAACAATTATTGTGTGAATTGAGCCCGACAGCCCTTCCTGTGCCCACGGTGAAGCGGAGCGGGATGAATAATCATCCGTTTTTCCGCTGCCGCTTATGGTGAGAATTTCGGTTTCGGGGTCAAAGCTCCAAAAGGCATTCTCGCCGCATTTGCCGCTGTAATCGGCGGCAGAGGGGCAAACGGCGGCAAAGCTCATAACGGTAATAATGCTCAGCAGAACACAGGCCGCTCTGCGTAATAATATTTTCATATCACATTCCTCCGACGGGTATAATGTTATCGTGATTGCGGAAAAAATACAATGCTAATTATTTTCCTTTTCGGGGAACATTTTGGCGGTAAGGTCGCCGAAGCTCTTCTTAAATTGCTCCTCGGTTATGGCTCCCGTGCCGAGAAAGGCCTTAAGAGTATCCACCTGACGGTCATACAGCTCTTTCTTTTCCTGCTCGGTCATATTACCACACCACATTCTGAGGCTCTCCGCGAAGGAACGCCTCGATATTTTCTTTGAATATCTTCATACGCCTCTGCCTTGTTTCGTAGCCTGCCCACGCAATGTGAGGGGTGATAAGGCAGTTGGGACAGCCGACAAGCGGATTGTCGGGCTTCGGGGGTTCGGTGGAAAGTACATCGGTGCCGGCCCCGGCTATAACGCCGTTTTTAAGGGCATCGGCAAGTGCCTGCTCGTCAACCGCCTGACCGCGTGAGGTGTTAACGAAAAAGGCGGTGTTTTTCATCTTTGAAAGGAAATCGGCGTTAACCAGATTTTCGGTTTTCGGCGTTAAAGGTGTGTGCAGGGTAACAAAATCGCTCTCGGCAAGCAGGTTGTCAAGGGTGGTGAAAACCATACCCTTGGCGTTTGAGGGGTGAGATGTGTGAACAAGAATGTTCATGCCGAAAGCAGAGGCGATTTTCGCAACCGCTCTGCCTATTTTGCCGAAGCCGATAATGCCTATCGTTTTGCCGTTGAGCTCGGTTAACGGAGCTTTCCAGAAGCAGAAATCCCTGCAATTTGTCCATTCCCTGTTTGCCACGGCCTCGGAATGAAGGGCAACACGGTTGCAGTGCTCAAGAATGAAAGCAAAAACAAGCTGAGCCACGGCCTCGGTGCTGTATGAGGGAATGTTGCACACGGGGATGTTCTTCTCTTTGCAGTAATCAACATCAACCACATTAAATCCGGTGCTGAGCAGCCCGATATATTTGAGCGCGGGCAGCTTTTCAAGCAGGGGACGGCGAAGAGGCGTTTTGTTGGTGATTATAATATCACAGCCCTCGCACCTTTGCTCAATCAGCTCGGCGGGGGTTCGCTCATAAACGGTTAAATCAACAAGCTCGGCAAACCAATCCCACGAAAGGTCGCCGGGGTTTGCGGCAAATGCGTCAAGAATAACAGCTTTCATCTTTTTTTCCTCCGTTATTGCAAATTGCAAAGCTATTATACCATATCGGCAAAAAAAATAAAGAGTTTTTCGGAACATTTGAAAATTCGCTTGACCTAAGGCTCTTTTTAATATAAAATAAACAAGTTAATGCGGTTTTATAGAATATTAAAGACGGAGGGGAGCAAACTCTGAAAAAGAATATAAAAAAGAGAATACTTTCTTTTGCGGGTCTGCTCTGTATCCTTGTTGCCGTTGTGGCCGGCGCGGTTATGTTTTTGCTCAAATACGATGAGCTGTGGCGCTGGTACGCCATAACACAGCAGAAGCTTTCCGAGTTGGAAGAGTTTATTCGTAATATTCCGCAAAAGGGGCTTTTTGTGCTTGTTATCATTCTGCTTTTTGCGGTGAAAAGTATTATCCCGATTTACCCCACCTCAACGGTGTGCTTCCTTACGGGCATAGTTTTGCCGATGTACATAGCGGTGCCGGTCAACATTGTCGGTTTCTGCGTTATGATAACCATAAAATACTTTTGGGGCTTTCGCTTCGGCGGCGGAATGGCGTGGAAGCTTATCAGCCGGTGGGACCCGCTCAAACAGCTTATTTTGAAAGACGGGCGCGGCAATCCGTGGCTGCTTGCCGGATTCCGAACCGTTCCCGGCCTTTCGCTCAACACCATTTCTTCAATTTACGGCTCAATGAATTTCGGCTATGTCAGATTCATTCTGCTTTCAACTCTCGGCTTTCTGCCGAGGATAGTATCGTTTACCATCGTCGGCCGCAATGTCTTTGACCCCCTTTCGGTGGGCTTCCTGCTCCCGGTTATGGTGGTTTCGCTTCTCAGCGGCATATTCCTGCTCTCCGCCGACGGAGCGCTGATAATCGGTAAGCGGATAAATAACTCCTACCTTCGCAAAAAGGAAAAATCTGTGTGAAAGAGGTCAATAATATGTGTGAGTTCAAAAGCATTGAAGAGCTGAAAAAAATCATATCCTCGGGCGAAAGCGAGCAAATGTTTGTTAAGCTTTACGGTGCGGGCGCGGTTGATGCTCAGAAAAGCCGCTATTTAAGGCTTGCCGACAGCTTTGCCGAAATTTTCAGCGGCGCGGATTCCTCCTGCGCAGGGTATTTCAGCGCCCCCGGCAGAACCGAGGTCGGCGGCAATCACACCGACCACAATCACGGGCGTGTGCTTGCGGCAAGCGTTAATCTTGACGCTGTCGGCCTTGCGGCAAAAAGTGACGAAAGTTTTGTAAGAATAAAATCCGAAGGCTATAAAATGGATGAGGTTGATTTAAACCGCCTTACCCCCGTTAAGGCAGAGGAGGGCAAATCCGTTTCGCTTGTTCGCGGAGTCTGCGCCGAGTTTGTGCGCAGGGGCTACAATGTGGGCGGCTTCAATGCCGTCACCGCCTCCGATGTGCTTTCCGGTTCCGGCGTTTCATCTTCGGCGGCGTTTGAGGTGCTTGTGGGCACAATGCTCAACCACCTTTTCAACGGCGGCAGAGTTGATGCGGTTGAAATTGCACAGATTGCCCAAAAGGCGGAAAATGAATTTTTCGGCAAGCCCTGCGGGCTTATGGATCAGACTGCCTGCTCGGTGGGCAGCTTTGTTGAAATTGATTTTGCCGACCCGACAAAGCCCGTAATCGAAAAGGTTGCCTTTGATTTTGCCGGGTGCGGTCACAGCCTTTGCATAATCAACACCGGCGGCAGCCACTCCGATTTAACGGATGAATATGCGGCAGTTCGCGGCGAAATGGAAGCCGCTGCGGCGTGCTTCGGCAAAAAGGTGCTTCGTGAGGTTGACCGCGATGAATTTATTGCAAAAATTCCTCAGGTCAGAAGTGCCTGCGGCGACAGAGCCGTGCTCCGTGCCCTGCATTTCTTTGAGGATAATGAAAGGG
>JAZUJM010000008.1:0-24437 GCA_045642785.1 Acutalibacteraceae bacterium
CAGGGCAAGCGCCGTTTTAAGTGCCTCATCACTTTCGGCGGGCAGCAGAAGAAGCGCCTGACGCGAAAGCTCGGGGCCTTCAATAACGGTTGTGGGGGTTATTCCCGTTTTGTTGTAGCTGCTTTCGGGATTATAGGGCTCAATGAGCGCGGTGGTGAGTATTACCGCATCGCCGCTTTCAAGGGGAAAGGCCTGCTGAACGGTGCCGATTCCCTTGGTTGTTGAACCGATTACGGGCGAGGAGCAGATATCGTGCAGGTCGCAGGCGAAAAGCTCCGCCGGGCCCGCGGTTGAGGCGTTAACAAGAACGGCAAATTTTGAATTGACCGCGCTGCTTTCGGCGGAAAAGGCATCAATCTTCACGCCCTTTTTATCATAGGTTGTTGCAAGCGGTCTGCCGTCGGCAGGAACACTCACAAGCACATCAAGCGTTTTTGCGGCGTTTTCGGCGGTTCCCTCAAAGGTGCCGCGCAGGTCTATCACAAAGCTCGCCGCGCCCTTTTCGCGCGCCGAGGCAACGGCCTTTGAAAATTCGTCGGGGGTCTTGTCAAAAAAAGCCGAAATGCGTATTATTGCCGCCGAGCCGTTCATTTCACAGATAACCGAGGGAATATTGAAGCCCATCATGGGCTGAACCGTGTTTTCTTCACCGTTTCGGGAGTATACAATCTCCACCCCGTTCAGTCTGCCGCCGAGCAGCTTTTCGGTGAGCGCGGTGTGGTTGGCGGCAGTAACCTTTTCGCCGTCTATCTGCAAAATCACATCGCCCTTTTCAAGGCCTGCCGTTGCTGCCGGGGAATCTTCATACACCCACGCGGCTATAAGAGCCCCCTCGGCGGAATCATAGCGGGTTTCCATACCGATTCCGCTCAGATTGCCGCTGAGCTTTTCGTTGTAGCGGGCATATTCCCGTGAGGAAAGGTAGCCGCAGTTTTCATCGCCGAGGCCTTTAACATAGCCCTCAACAAGTGAGGATGTTATATCAAGAGTTTTGTGCTCAACGGTGCCGTAATAATAGTTTGACACTATCCGGTCAATCTCGTCAAGCGCCGCCGACTCCGAGGTTCTGAGCGAAAGATTGTTGATTATTTTGTTGTAAATGGTTTTTGAGGCGCCCATGGTGATTGCAAATGTGACCGTTATTGACAAAATACACATTGCAAGGGCAAGCCCGAGGGATATTTTTTTATTCATAGCTTTTACCTTTAAAAAGGGCTTGTTTATCAAAAACAAGCCCTTTTTTAATTATTATTCCCGTTTGTTACGGCTTTGAAACATAGTATTCCGGGTTTACTCTTGAAACGGAGCCGTCGGCATTTTTGATTCTTACCTCAAAGTGGAGGTGATAGCCGGTGGTGTTGCCGGTAAGGCCTATTTCGGCAATCTTCTGCCCCTGGCTGACAATCTGATTCTCATAAACCACTATTCGCTTGCAGTGGCAGTAAAGAGTCATCATACCGTTGCCGTGGTCAATAATGCAGTAGTTGCCGTAGCCGTAGTTGTAGTTGCCGTCGTTAACCGCAAGAATAACCTTGCCGCTCTGTGCGGCAACAATGTCTTTGCCGTTGGAGATATTGTTGCCGTTGGAATCGCGGATTACAATATCGGTGCCCCAATGGCGGCTGCCGTCTGAATAGTAGCCGTAGTGGCAGGAGATGTAGGTGTTATTGTAGGGAACGGGCCAGATAAGGCCGTTGCTGGTGCGGTTAACGGTGTAATCTTCGGGAACCTCATCGCCCTGAGAGGAACCTTTCTGCTTAATGAGTTCATCAATCTGCTTTGAAAGAACCTCCATCTGCTGACGCTGACGGGAAATCTCTTTGCGGTAGGCCGCGCTGTCCTTATCAAGCTCGTCAATAAGCTCGTTAACCTGCTCATATTTGTTGTTGAGCGAGTTCTGCTTGTATTCCTGCTCCTCTTTGCTTGTCTGCAAATCATCCATATTGCTGTTGAGGGTGGCCATTTTGGAATCAAGCTGGGATTTTTTAAGCTGGAGCTCCGCCTTTTGTGCGTTGGCCTCTTCCTTAAGCTTTGAAAGCTCCTTTGCGTGCTCTTCAAGCTCGTGAATAAGCTTTGAATCGTTATCCGAAAGCCTCTTTAAGAGCTCCATACGGGAGAAGAAGGAGCTTAAATCCTTTGAGGTTAACAGAATTTCAAGCGTGGAGGCTCCGCCGCCGCTCATATAATCCTCCCTTATGCGGATAAGAAGGGAGTTTTTGGTTTCTTTAACGGATTCCTCTGCGGCGGTGATGTTTCTTTCAAGCTCGGCAACCTTTTCGGTAACCTGCTTAATCTGAGAATTAAGCTCGTTTATCTGAGGGCGAAGGGTGTTTATGCTCTCATTTAAAGCGGAGATTTTGGTGTTGAGCAGCTCTATCTGCGCCTGGATGTCGTCAATCTGCTGATTGATTGTATCAAGCTGATTTTCGCTTGATATAATTTCATCCTGTGCATCACTGAGCTTGTCCTGATTCTTTTTTATGGATTTTTCAAGCTGGTCGTATTTTTTCTGCAAATCATCAAGAACGCTTGCCTTTGCCGTGGGTGAGGGGAGCGAAAACACGGCCAGGAAGGTGAACACGGAGCAAAAGACACAGCAGACAAGCTTTTTAAAGGCGGATTTGTTATTAAAGGTCTTCAAGTTCAACAAACTTCCTTTCCTTTAAATATCTGCGAATGGAGTTTGCGCTGCCGAAAATGCCGGTGAAAATGCCGAGGCACAAAAATGCGCCGAGCATATAGGGCAGGTAGGGAACAATATCGGTTCCGGCACCGATATCGGTGAACAGGCCTATGGTTCTGAAATACCTGAGCGCAAGGGTGTAAAGCCCCCAGATAACGGCGGTGGAAATAACCGCCGAAATTATGCCTATCAGTATGCCCTCAACCATAAACGGCCAGCGGATGAATCTGTTGGTTGCGCCGACGCTCTTCATAATGCTTATTTCGAGCCTGCGGCTGAACATTGTCATTTTTACGGTGTTGGAAATGATGAAAAGCGAAACGATAAACAGCAGGCCGATTATTGCAAGGCTGACATAGAATATGGCTTTTTCTGCCATGGAGAGCTTGTCTGCAAGGTCGCTGTTTTTGCGGATTCGCATAACATTGTCAAGCTTTTCTATGCGCTTGACCGTTTTTGAAAACTGACCCATATCCTTAACCGTTACCGTGTAGGCATCGGGCAGGGGGTTTTCATTAAGGTCGCGCAGGTATTCGCCTGATTCGCCGTAATCCTTAAGAATGGCATCGTAAGCGTCATCCTTTGAAACAAAGGTGCAGGTGTCAACATTGGGGTCGGCCTTGATTTGCGCCTCAAGGTTGGTAAGGTCGGCGGGTACCGCACCGTCCTGCACATAAACCATAATAACGTTTTCGGATTCCACATGAGAAACAACATCATTGATATTGATGAAAACGAGGAACGCCGTGCCCATAAGGAACATACAGCTGAAAAGCACGGTTATTGAAGCAAAGCTGAGCAGCTTGTTGACACGGAGGTTTCGGAAGCCTTCCTTGGTAAGATAACCGAGGGAGGCGGAGCCTGTCTTTTTCTTCATTGCTCTTCACCTCCGATATTTTCTTTTTTTGCTTTGAATTCATCAGGGCTCGGCAAAGTGGGGCTGAACGGAATACCATTTGCCGGTTCCTCTGCCCCGGTGCCTGCTTCTTCCGGCTCGCCCGACGGCTGTGTTGAAGCCTCTTCGGAAAGCTCTCTCTCGGCTTCCTCCGCAAGCTCTTTTGCCGCATTTTCGGCCTCGCTGATGATTTCTTCAACGCTTTCCTGCACCGGAAGAATCTGCTCCGCGGTCTGTGCAGGTGCGGCGGGATTTTCAAGCTCGGCAACGGCGTTGATGTGGGCGGTGGCAATGTCGCTTATCAGCGGGCCACCGTCGGAAACAACCTCGCCCTTGTCAAGAATAATAACCCTGCGGTCAAATTTGCGCACAAGGTCGTGCTCGTGTGTAACCATAATAACGGTGGTGCCGTTGGCGTTGAGCTTCATAAGAAGGTCAACGATTTCGTAGCTCATCTGCGGGTCAACATTGCCGGTGGGCTCATCGGCTATGATGATATCCGCCTCGTTGGCAAGGGCTCTTGCAAGCGCCACGCGCTGCTGCTCGCCGCCGGAAAGCTCATTGGGCATATTGCGCGCCTTCTGAGATAAGCCCATAAGGCTGAGCACATAGGGCACACGCTTGCGTATTACCTTTTCTTTTGTGCCGATAACGCGCATGGCAAATGCCACGTTATCAAAAACGGTCATATTGGGTATAAGTCTGAAATCCTGAAAAACAATGCCGAGTTTGCGGCGAAAATAGGGGATTTTTCTTTTCTTAAGCTTGTTGAGAACAACGCCGTCAACCGTTATGGTGCCTTTTGAGGGAACCTCCTCACGCATCATAAGCTTAAGAAAGGTACTTTTTCCCGCGCCGGAGGAGCCGACAACAAAAACGAATTCGCCGTTCTCAATGGCGATGTTGATATCCTTGAGAGCGGTGGTGCCGTTGTCGTACACCTTCGTTACATCTTTAAATTCAATCACAGCGGATTACCTCTCTTTTTCTGTTCGTTGAAAATTCAAGGCGAATGAAGCTCTTTTCTGCACTCAGAACTTCACGGGCTTTGAGTCAAGATATTTTTTGACCATAAGGGCCACCTTGAAAACAATGGCATCATCAAAGCCGCGAAGGTCGAGGCCGGTGAGCTTTTTGATTTTTTCAAGACGGTAAACAAGGGTGTTGCGGTGAACGAAAAGCTTGCGTGATGTTTCGGAAACGTTGAGGTTGTTCTCAAAGAATTTCTGAATGGTGAAAAGTGTTTCCTGGTCAAGTGAATCGATTGAGCCGCGCTTGAACACCTCGTGCAGGAACATCTCGCAAAGGGTGGTGGGCAGCTGGTAAATGAGGCGGGCAATGCCGAGGTTTTCGTAGCTGATTATGGTTTTTTCGGTGTCAAACACCTTGCCGACCTCAAGGGAAATCTGAGCCTCCTTGAATGAGCGGGCAAGCTCCTTTATGCTGTCTACCGTGGTGCCTATGCCCACAAGGGCGTGGGCGTAAAGCTCGGTGTTGAGTGAATCGGAAATGGAGCGGGCAAGCTTTTCAAGGTCGCGGCTCTCAATGCCGGTGCGTACCTCTTTGACTATGGCGATATCGTTTTCGTTGATGCTTATAACAAAATCCTTGGTTTTATCGGGGAAAAGGTTCTGAATTGCGTCATAAACCGAGGTGTCGCTGTGCTCCTCTACCCTGACAAGAAGCACAACGCGTGAGGAATCGCTGCTGAAGCGCAGTTCACGGGCTTTAACATAGATATCGCCGGGAAGAATGTTGTCAAGAATCACATTCTTGATAAAGTTGCCGCGGTCAAATTTTTCATCATAATACTGTTTGATATTTTCAAGAGAAACACAGCATATGCAGGCAAATCTTCCCGCAGCTTCATCCGTGCCTTCAACAAAGACGGCATATTCGGACTGAAGGTGGGAATCAAAAGCGCGGAAGGTGCAGCCGTCAATGGCGTGAAGCTCATTGTCCTGAAAAACCTCGGCGGCGGCGGGAACAACCTCGCCTATTTTGCCGAGCTCGCTGCACGAGATAATAGCACCTGCCTGGTCGATTACACCGATGGTTCTGCCGGCGGCGTCGCGCATTTGATGGATTAATCCCTGGAAAAGTCTGTTGGACATATTATGACCCCTTCTCTTTTAGACAATGTTAACAATGCGAACATAATCATTTTACACAATTTAAAGGCATATTGCAATAGAAAAAGCACTCTTTTTTGTTAATTTTTCTTTTTTTGCTGTCAAAATGTCGAGGAAGCGGGCTTTTTTTTGTAAAATTTGTTACTTTTGCCGTAGTTCTGCCTTTGTTAAAAATGACTATTTGATTCGGCTTCAGCGTTATTTTCCTCAAATATTGCGGCGGGTGCAGTCAATAATATAATCGGGTTACAAAAAAGAAACAAATTTTAAAAAGGGGTTTTCAAACCGAAAAAAAGATGTTATAATTTAGCGATTATTAAATTCGGTTATTGTGTTTATATTCCGTTTTTTCGGTTCATTTGAGAATAAAAAATCATCTGAAGGCAGGCTGAACAGCTATGGAAAAAATCATCATAAACGGCGGCAGAGAGCTGCACGGCACCGTTAATGTGAGCGGCGCAAAAAATGCGGCAGTTGCCATAATTCCCGCGGCAATACTCTGCAATGATGTTTGCGTAATAGAAAATGTTCCCTCATCAATCAGTGATGTAACAATGATGATGAGGATTCTTGAATCAATCGGTGCCAAGGTAAGACTTATCAACAAAAGCACGCTTGAAATTGATTCAAGAACCGTTAATTCATACGAGGTTTCTTATGAGATGACAAAGCACTTAAGAGCCTCCTACTATCTGCTCGGCGCTCTTCTCGGGCGTTACGGCAGGGCAAGGGTTGCAATGCCCGGCGGCTGTGACCTCGGTGTTCGCCCCATAGACCAGCACATAAAGGGCTTTGAGCTTCTCGGTGCCGAGGTTTCCATTGAGCAGAACGCGGTTGTCAATGCAACCTCCGGCGGCCTTACCGGCAGCCCGGTTTACCTTGATGTTGTTTCGGTCGGTGCAACAATGAATGTTATGCTTGCCGCCGTTAAGGCAAAGGGGCTTACCATTATTGATAACGCGGCAAAGGAGCCCCATATTGTTGACCTTGCAAACTTCCTTAACTCAATGGGTGCCGATGTCAGGGGCGCAGGCACCGATGTTATCAAAATCCGCGGTGTTGAGGAGCTTCACGGCTGCACCTATTCCATAATCCCCGACCAGATAGAGGCGGGCACATATATGATAGCCGCCGCCGCCACAAACGGCGATGTTATAATCAACAATGTTATTCCCAAGCACCTTGAATCCGTTTCCTCAAAGCTTATCGAATGCGGTGTTACGGTTGAGGAATATGATGAATGTATCCGTGTCGCCGGCAACGGCAGGCCCGGCAGGTGCAACATCAAAACAATGCCTCACCCCGGCTTCCCCACCGATATGCAGCCCCAGATGGCGGTTTTCCTTTCCATTGCGGAGGGGACAAGCATTATCTCCGAGGGCGTGTGGGAGAATCGCTTCCGCTATGTTGACCAGCTCACAAGGATGGGCGCTTCAATAAAGGTTGACGGCAAGCTTGCCGTTGTTGAGGGTGTTGAGGGTCTTAAGGGCGCTCCCGTTAAGGCGGATGATTTAAGAGCCGGCGCGGCAATGCTCATTGCGGGCCTTGTGGCAGACGGCACAACCGAGGTTGAGGATATTCTTCACATTGACCGCGGGTATGAGGATGTTGTGCTCAAATTCAGCTGCCTCGGCGCAGATATCCGCAGGGTGAATTATCCCGACCCCGAAATGGTTTCACACGCAGGATGAAAGAATTAAAGGAGCTGGCATCAGCTCCTTTTTTAATGGAAAGGCAAAAGAATGGCAAGATTCTGTTCGTTATTTTCTTCCAGCAGCGGCAACTGCACCTACATAGGCTGCTCCGGCGGCGGAATACTGATTGACGACGGTGTTTCGGCCAAGCGAACCGAGGAGGCTCTGCTTGCGGCGGGGATATCCCCGTCTTCAATCGGCGGCATTTTCATAACCCACGAGCACACCGACCACATAAGCGGCGTGCGGGTTTTCGCCTCCCGCCACGGGATTAAGATTTTTGCCCTGCCGGGCACTCTCAGCGGCATGGAGGCCGCGGGTGCGCTCAATGAAAAAACCGTGAGCACCGCCATAAGCGATGCGGGTGTTCACATTTGCGGCATGGCGGTCAAGCCCTTCCGCACAAGTCACGACGCGCGCGAAAGCTGCGGCTACACCGTGCAGACTGCCGACGGCAAAAAAATCTCGGTCTGCACCGACCTCGGTGTTGTTACCGGCGGCGTTATGGAGGCGGTAAGCGGCAGCGACCTTATATTGCTTGAATCAAATCACGATGTTAATATGCTCAGAAACGGCCCTTATCCGTATAATTTAAAGCGCAGGATTCTTTCCGATACGGGTCACCTTTCAAATGAGGTGTGCGCCGAAACGGCGGTTAAGCTGCTTGAAAGCGGTACCACAAGATTTTTCCTCGGCCACCTGAGCAAAGAGAATAATTATCCGCCCCTTGCGCTTGAAACAACACGCTCGGCCATGAGCCTTGCGGGCGCAAAAGAAAACTGCGATTATCTGCTTTCGCTTGCGGGCGGCGAGCCGAGGATTACAACATTATAGGAGTAAATTATGGCATCACAGAGGCTTGACAAGCTGATATCCGTTAACTGCGGAGTTTCGCGGCGCGATGCAAAAAAGCTGATAAAAGACGGCAAGGTGAGGGTCAACGGTGCCGTTCAGACCGCGGAAGCCCTCATTGAACCGGAAACGGATGTTATTGAGGTTGACGGCTTTGATTTAACGGTGCGCGAGCATATCTATATTATGCTCAACAAGCCGCAGGGGGTTATAAGCGCCAGCGCCGACCCGCGTGCGAAAACCGTTGTTGACCTTGTGCCCGAAAAGCTCAAAAGGCGCGGGCTCTTCCCCGCCGGCAGGCTGGATATGGACACCACGGGCCTGCTGATAATCACCGATGACGGCGATTTTGCCCACCGCTTGATTTCCCCGTCACACCATGTGTTTAAAACCTACCGCGCGGTGCTTGAAAGCCCGCTGCCCGAATCAGAGGCCGAAAGGCTTCGGGCGGGGATTGAGCTTTCGGACGGAACAAAATGCCTGCCTGCAAGGGTAAACGCCTTTTCGGAAAACGGCGAAAATATTGCAATAATAAAAATCAGAGAGGGAAAATATCATCAGGTTAAGCGAATGGCCGCCGCGTGCTCAAATAAGGTTACGGCTTTGCACCGCCAAAAAATCGGCGCGCTGGCGCTTGACCCGGGCCTGAACCCCGGCGAGTGCCGTGAGCTCACCGCCGATGAGCTTGAACTGATTTTTACCGAAGATGATTAAAAAAACTCGGGAGGGCTTTCGTCCTCCCGAGCTTTTTTATTATGTAATTAATAAATAAAACGGATGAAAAACCTGTTGTGTTACAGCTGCGGAGTTTTTGCCGGTGAATTACTTTCTGAGTAAGAGATTGAAAATCGGTACAACGATGTTGATGACTGATCTGAATATTGAAGTTATTGTCGGAATAAATCCGTTTTCTTTTATTTCATCAAAAAGACTTTGGCTTACTTTGACTTTTCTTCCCTGTGCGGAGGAGTAACTGTCGGGAATTTCGGGGTAACCGCTTTGGCCGACCTCAAAGCTTTCAAGATAATCCTTGAATGCTATCCATTCTTTTACCTCATTCCCGTTTTTATCCTTTAGCGATAATGAATAAAAATCAAAAATCTTATTTCCGTTTTCATCTCTCGGGGCGATTGAAATAAAGCCTTTTGTTACCTGATTGACCATATCGAGCATATTGATGGCGTACATATTTCCGACAACCTTGTAAAGCTTGTTGTTTTCGATTGCCGCGGGTTCCGCATTTCCCTTGACTATGCCCGAATTCATTACCTTGTTGAGAATAAGGCGCTTTTCGTTAAATGTATAGCTGAGTCCCGAATAGCTCATTTTAAGTGAGCTTACAAGCTCACCTACGGAAGCATCGATTTCGTTGAGCAGCTTTAATTCCCATCCGTAGAGGTAGCAGGAAACAAGAGGGTGGCCGGCGGTTCCGTCGGCACCGACACCGAGGGAGCAGATTTCAAAAGCATCTGCAATGGTTATATCGCCTTTTTCAAAGGCTCCTCTGACCGTTCCCAGGCCGACAAGGGCAACATCAATGTCGTTAACTCCGTTTTGCTCCGCTTCATAAATGTAGGAGTCGGCAATAAGGTCACCGAGAGGGTACTCCTGATGGGTGTTGTACATTTCGTCAAGGCCCATGAAGTCAAAATTGCTGTGAGCAATGACCTTGTCAAAGGTTTCGCCGGGCTGAAGGTAAGAGCTGTTTATCTTTTCCTTGTAAGCCTCAAATCTTTCTTTTGTTTCGGGGTCTTCGCTGACGGAGGAGTTAAGGGGGATAAGACGGTAGTCCTTAACCTTAACATCGCCGTTTTTCACCGAAACGGTGAGCTTGCCGACATTTTTGAGGTACTCGCCGCAGGAGGCGATGATTGTGTCGCCGATTATAACGGGCTCATAATAAACGGTGTGGGTGTGACCGCTGATTATTACATCAATGTCGGGAACCTTTTTGGCAAGGTCAATATCTTCGCCGCTTTTGCCGTCGCCGTTTGTTCCCGAGTGAGAGATTGCGATAATGATATCACAGCCCTCGTTTTTCAGCTTTTTCACCTGTTCCTTTGCTGCTTTGATGTAATCAATATACTCAAAGTCTGTCTGAATACAGGCAATACAGCTGTCTCCGGCAACACCGAACAGGCCTATTTTATGACCGGCACATTCGAGTATTGTGTTTTCTTTAACTCCGTATTCTTCACAGGCTTTTTTGAAGTCAAGCTGTTCTTCGGTCAGGCTGCCTGAAAGGTCGATGTTTGACTGAACGATTTGCGGCAGCTCATCGCCGGAGGCAATTGCCGCTCTGAGCATTTTTGCCGCGCCTGCCGCGCCGAAATCAAACTCATGATTGCCGAAGGTTGTAACATTACAGCCGCAGATTCCTAGGTTGCGAAGTTCGTACGCATCGGTGCTGTAGGCGGCTTGGTACAGGGTTCCCATGGAAAAATCGCCGCCGTCAAGGAAAATGGTGTTTTCGTCTTTGTTTTCTTTTATTACCGTGGCGAGTTTTGCCGCGCCGCCGTGCTCAATAAGCTCACCGCCGACGATATTGCTTGTGGGGTACAGATAATCGTGGCTGTCGTGGATGAACAGAATGTTGAGGTCGCTGCTGTCTGCACTTGCCATGGGAGCGATTAAGCTCAGAAGCAGTACGATGACAACAAAAACGGATGTCAGTTTGCTGAATTGTTTTTTCATTTTCTCTTTCACTCCTTTTATTGCAAAGCAATAATTTTGTGGGGTATTATATCAAAGAAATATTAGTTGAGCAATAATATAACAGTATTTGTTAAGCAAAAATTAATGAATAATAAACAGCAAGGGGATGTGGCCGATACCCGGCACATCCCCTTGCTGTTTATTATATCAATGTATAATCAAATGAAAAGAAAAGCGCAAACGATTATTGCGGCGGTGGTGAGTACGGTTATGCAGTTCTTTTCAAGAAATGCACCAACCGAGCTGACGGCGCAGGGAACGGTGAAGATGATTTTTGCCGCCTTGCCGCCGTTGTATAAAAGCTCACGGGAGTTGAGTGCGTCTTCGTAAAGCGGAAAAATGTTGCACAGGAATGAGGCGCCGAGCCAGAGAAGCACCACATAAACCGCAAACATCGGCACACTGTCGCCCGGCCTTATTTTGAGCAGGGTGAGCGGCAGAAGACCTGAAACGGTAAAAATAACACCGAAAATAAAGGTTATTGTGCCGGGCAGAAGAGAAACAAGAAGGGCGCTTGCGCGGCTTTTCGGAAATTCGTGCTCAACATGGCCGCAGGCCTCATCAAGGCGGATGTAGGTTTTTGTTTCAACAATCAGCTTGCGGGCTTTGCACACAATATGCTCAAGAAAGGCGCGCAGATAAGCACCGGGCAGGGTGATAAGCCTTGTTATAAAGAATAAAACCGTCATATTATATCACCTGAACCTTTCGTGAGCGCGTCGGCAAGCGAAAGCTCACCGCTGAGAATGGAGGATACTTTTTCACCCGGGGTATAGGTAACATCCTCCGAAGAGAACATTGCAACAACATCGGGCAGATACTGGTCCTTTGTTTCGGTGCTTGTGTCACGGTCATAGAGCATGGCAACAAGGTAAAGTGTTTCAATGATATCCGCGGCGGAAAAGCTGCTGCCGCCGGAGGCGAGAGCCGTGTATTCGCCGCTTGCGATTGAATAGGCGTTGTAGGCTCTGTTGAAGGCGTTTGCAAGGTCGCCCTTTTGCAGGAAGTTCAGGGCCTGTTGGCGGTTTATCTCCGCCCCGTCAAAGCCCAGGTTGTTTGCCTGTTGAAAATCATCAAGCGCCGCATTGTTGTCGCCGAGGTAGCGGTTGAGCATAATGCTCAGAATGTAGAAACCCTCGTTATTGTCGTTATATTTTTTAAAGTCGGCAACCGTTTTTTGTGCTTCTTTTTTGTCGCCTTCAATGAAGGCGGTCTTTAAAAGTGTAACATTCGGAATTATATCGTTGCGGTTGAGCGCAGCCCTTTTGCGGCAAACCTCTTTGCACTCGTCATATTTTTTAAGTGAATAATAACATTCAATAAGCACGGGGTCATAAATTTCGGTGAGCTCCGGCGCGGTGTCGCGCAGGCGCTCCATATACTCTATTTCAACCTCCGGGTCGGCTTCGCCGAGCTCCGCTTCAAGGTCGCATTGGAAGAAGATGAGCCATTTCAGAACATCGGGATTGTCCTTTTCAAGCGCCTTTACTTTTTCCTTTGCCTCTTCAACGCTGATTTTGCCGCTTGAACAATCGGTGAAGATATCGGTAACAAGCCCCTGAGCCTTCATAAAAACATCATATGCGGCCGAGTATTCGCTCAGTTCGCTGTCGGCTTTGATTTCCGCCTCGGTAAAATAACTGCCGAGGATTGAGCCTGCGTAATCCTTGCCGTAGATTGAGGCATAGGCTTTCATTTCATCCTTGTGAAGCTGATTGCCGGCAAAAATCAAATCGGTTGAAATAATCCCCTTAAGCTCGCTGTTGAGCTGGGTACAAAGATTGAAAGCGTAGCCGTAGTTTTTGTAGGCGTCGTTGAGCCTTAATTCGGCGGCGGCTTTTTTTGCGTCCGCAATTTTCTTTTCCGGCGCAAAGTTCATAAATGAAAGCGCACACGAGGCAGCACAGACTATTACAATGAGCGCCGCGAAAATCCAGCCCGCGGCGGGGAGTTTGATTTTTTGCAGTTCTTTTTTGCAGTCACGGCAGTAGTCGGAGCCGTTGGCTTTTTTCTTTTGCCCGCAGATAACACAGAGCTTTTCGGGCGGAACAGCGCTTATATCAAGCTCCGTTTCGGATTTTTTAACTATCTTTTTGTTCTTTTCGGGAGAATCGGCCATATTGAGCCTCCTGATAATTAATAATAGACCTATAATACCATTAAAATCTTAAAAAATCAATGAATCGCGCCGCCTTCATTCCGAAAACGGCGCGAAAAGGGTAAAATTTGTATTGACGGGGGATATGAAAGCCCGGAAAATCAGGCAAGCTTCTTTTTGTTCAAATCGAAAACCGAGCACACGGCAATAACGCCCACAACGGTAAGAATTGCCTCCGGGAGCATATAGCTGCCGTTATAGGTGAGCGAATAGAGCCATACAGCCTTGCCCTCGGGGCAGTAGCCGCCCCAGATTACCATGCCGCTTATAAAGTGGCAGATGTAGCGCAGAAAACAGCACAGAATACTGCCTGCGGCAAGCTCGGTGCGCTGTTTGCCGCCGAATTTGCCCTTGAATATGCCGCCGAAGCCGAGCACGGTAAAGGCAACAAGATAATCGGTGAGCGCAAGGATAACATAGGCGGCAATCCCCGTAACATAGGAGAAATTTTTAAGCCCGAAAAGCATTTCTATTATTGAAAAGGCAAAGGCGGTGAGCAGCCCCTGCTTTGTGCCGTGGCGGTAGGCGATTATCAGCAGCGGCACCATTCCGAAAAGTGTTACCGAGCCGCCCTGGAGGAAAGGCCACGGCAGTATTCCGGAAATTTCGCGCAGAGCCGCCGCAAGGGCAATCATAACCGCACTTTCGGCTATTTTCTGGGTTTTTGAAAATGAGTTCATTTTATTCTCTCCTTTGCAATATTGTCTATAACACAGCGCAAAAAAGCACCGATGCTTTACACCGGTGCTTGCAGTTTTGCTTATTCTTCCTACGCCGGCATTATCCGAACAGGTTCGAGGGTATGTTCTCAGCCGTGCTCCGGGCACAGCACCCCTGTTATTATTTTATTTTGAAAGCGGTTTATCCGTTATTTTCATATCGCGGTAAAACTGGGTTTTCGGGTTGGGGTGAGCATTGTTTTTCCACAGCTCTTCCGCAACCGGTTTCCATTCCGCGGCGAATTTATCACAGCGCGAGCAGAGGGTTTCAACATCCTCCGGGGCCTCAAGGTCGGTGGATTTTGCACCCGTTTCGCTTATGATTCTGCGAAGGCAGCTCGGGTTTTCAAGCATCGGGCAGGGTCTTAAATGGTTGTCGTTAAACGGCTGATTGTGCCAGAATGCCTGGAAAAGGGGATTCTTGAGTGCCTCAACAAGGGTGTGGGTGCGGATGTTGGAATCGGAATAATGAATGAAAACGCAGGGCTCGATATCGCCCGCGGAGTTGATGTGGAAATAGTTTCTGCCGCCCGCTATGCAGCCGCCGACATATTCGCCGTCATCCTGAAAATCCATAACAAAAATTGGGTTGCCGGTTTCACCGTTACGGGTTTTGCGAAGCCATTTGTACATATGCACCCTTTGCTCCGGTGAGGGGATGAGCTCGGGCACGGCGTCTTTGCCAACGGGCATATAGTTGAAGTAAAGGGCGAATTTTGCACCCGCCTCAACCATTTTGCTCATAAATTCATCGCTTGTAACGCTGTAAACATTGGCCGAGGTGTAGCAGATTGAAAGGCCGAAGAGCAGGCCGTGCTTTTTAAGCCTATCCATGGCATCCATGGTAATTTTGTAGCTGCCCTCTCCGCGGCGGGAGTCGTTGCTTTCTTCGCTGCCCTCAATGCTCAGGGCAAGCGAAAGGTTGCCGGCCTCTTTCATTTCGGCGCAGAATTTTTCATCAATAAGCGTCGCGTTGGTGTAGGCAAGGAAGGCGCAGTCGGGGTTTTCACGGCAAAGAACCAGAATATCGTTTTTGCGGATAAGCGGCTCGCCGCCCGTGAACATATAAAGGTGGGTGCCGAGAG
Organism: Acutalibacteraceae bacterium; assembly: GCA_045642785.1. GTDB lineage: Bacteria > Bacillota > Clostridia > Oscillospirales > Acutalibacteraceae > CAG-177. The sequence goes on from JAZUJM010000008.1 coordinate 14,934, forward strand.
CCTTGCCCTGGCTGACTATGTTGCGCATTTCGTCAAGCGAAAGGTTGAGCTTGTAGCCGTATTCCGCCGACCAGCAGCCCTTGCACCTTTTGTTGCAGGCACTGGTTGGGTCAAGCAGCATAAGGAACGGGATGTTGCACTGATATTTTTCGCGGTTTGTGCGAACGGCCTTTGTGCCGTTTATTCCGGCGCCGAGGCCGAGGGCAAGCAGCATTTTGCGCAAAACATCGCCGTCAACATCGTTGATGATGTTCATGGCATAGGTATGCCACACATTGTTTTTATCCTGAACCGCATTGCGGAAGGCTTTGAAATTCTTTTCGGGGAAGATACCGCCCACAAAACGCTCGGAAAAATTGATGAGCTTTAAAAGGTTTTTCTCCGGGTCGCGGCGGATGTATTTGTATACTCTTTTGAAAACGGCGGACGCCGCCGCGCGCTGAAGCTTTTCTTTTGTATTCACCGTGGCGCATCCTCCTTTAAAACAGTAATCCGAGAAAGTATTATACCCGAATATCTGCCCTTTGTCAAATAATTAATTACTTTATTTAAAATTAGTTTAAAATATCACTTGATTAAAATTGATAAACTTAGTATTATTAAACAATAAACCATATTTTTATTCAGAGGGGATGTTTTGAATTGACCGATAAATCATTCCGTGCCCGCAAAATTCTGGGACTTTGCCTGAGAATAGCGGTTACTCTTGTGATTATTGGCGTTATCATATGGAAATATAACGACCTTGTTCACATTGATGTGCGCGCGCTGATTGAAAAAAGCTCCTCCGAACTTGCGGCGGCGGGCACGGTAGAGGGCGTGTATCTGCTTAAATCAATTCTGTTTGTTATACCCGCCTCCATAATTTACACCTCGGTGGGCGTTGCCTTTAAGATGTGGAAGGCACTTGTGATAAACGCGGCGGGAATAATAATAGAGGTTTCGGCAACCTGGCTGTTCGGCAGAATCCTCGGCGGCGACCAGGTGGAAAAGCTGCTTCGCCGTTCAAAAAAGGGCGAAAAGCTGCTTAAGGTAAAAAACACAAGCAAGTATTCCGTTATTCTCGGAATCCGCGCTTTGCCTGTTTTCCCCATTGATTTTGTGAGCCTTTTTCTCGGCGCTTCAAAGATGAAATTCCTGCCCTATCTCGGCATTTCGTTTCTCGGCATTATGCCGAGGGTGGCGCTTTTCACGATTCTCGGCGGCAGTATTTATGATTATTTCCCCATGAAATATATTGTTATCGGGGTTATTGCGATAGTGTGCGCCGGACTTGTCTTTTGGGTAATCCGCTACGGCCTTTCGATAAGAAAAGGCAGGCCGTGGAAATATGAGGGCGTTATTCAAAGCAAAAAGCCGGTTATTCTGGATACCGATTTCGGCCCGGATTGCGACGACGCCGGAGCCCTTGCCGTGCTGCTTCGCCTGCTCGGCGACAACGGAATGTGCCCGCTCGGTGTTGTTAACTGCACCTCAAACAAAAATTCAAACGGTGCAATAAAGGCGGTGCTGCGCTTTTGCGGCTTTTCGGGAATCCCCGTTGCACAGACTTCAAGAAAGGATTTCTTTGCGGATACCTCCTGCTATACTCCGAAGGTGGCGGAAAAATACCTCGGTAAGGATGCCGATTTAAGCGCGGAGGAATCGCTTGCGTTTTATCACCGGGTGTTAAGCGAAGCAAAAAAAGACTCGGTGGTGATTGTGTCAATCGGTATGCTCAACAACATAAGCGAGCTTGTTGACGCTTATCCCGAGCTTGTTAAAGAAAAGGTTCACGCGCTTATCTCCATGGCGGCAGAGTTCCCCAAGGGGCACGAATACAATATTTATGCCGACACAAAGGCAGCCCGGAATGTGTTTGATAATTTCCCGGCACCGATAATATGCTCCGGCTATGAAATAGGCAAAAAAGTAAAGGCCGGCTTTGAAGACAAGCCGGAAAATCACGAGGTTAACGCCCTTTACGATTGCTACCGCCTTTACTGCAAAGGCAGCCCCGTGCGTGAGGCGTGGGATTTAACCGCCGTTCAGTTTGCCGCCGAGGGCGAGGGAGATTATTATTCCGTTTCGGGCAGGGTTAAAATAACCATTGATGAAGACGGAAACAATTCTATGAAGAAAGACGGCAGAAGTGACCGTTTCTATCTTAAGCTCAACGCAAAGCCGGAAGCTGTAAGCGAAAGGCTGAACGCGCTTCTTCGCAGCTATGATACGGTAAAAGAATAAAACAAAATGCCGCTGTGTGCGATTTTTGCACACAGCGGCATTGTAATAATCAGGTTGTAACCGAAAGCTCCTTGATTTCCGGCATTTCGTTGGCGAGCAGCATAAGCTCGTCAAGTGCCGTGTTTTCGCTCATTTTTACCGTGAGCACCATTGTAACGGTGGAATCAACATTCTTTTTAAGCTTGAATTCCTGAACCAGTATGTTCCTTGCTATGAAAAGGTCTTTAACCTTTTCAACCGTGCTGCTGTCGTTGGAGCAGACAACCGTTATTTCATTTGATGAAATACTTTCGGAGCTTAAATTGAAGCGGTGCAGAAGATACTGAACGGTGAGAACAAGAACGGTTGAGAATATGCCCACCGTGTACATCCCCGCGCCGATTGCAAGGCCTATGCCCGATGAAGTCCACAGACCTGCCGAGGTGGTCAGGCCCTTAACGGAGCCGCCCTTGAGGAAAATTACTCCGGCGCCGATAAAGCTTATGCCGGTGATGATGTTGGCGGCAATTCGTGAGGCATCAACATTGATTGAATCGTATTTGACAACGTCGAAAAACCCGTATTTTGAAACAAGCATCATAAGCACCGCGCCCACGGTTACTATTATGTGGGTTCTTGTGCCTGCCTCTTTTTGACGGTGGCTTCTTTCAATTCCTATTGCGCCGCCGCAAACGACCGCAAGCAAAAGGCGAAGCAGGTATTCCCATTGCCCGGCTGTGGCGTTCCATAATTCCGATATATTCATATTAACCCCCGGTGAATAATATTTGCCGAATTGAACCATAATATTGTTATTCGGAAATTATACTCTCTATTACCCGTAAAGTCAAATCAAAGGATAAATTTTGCAAAAGAAAGATTTTTTCCTTTTTATGGTGACAATATGCGAAGCGTGTGATATAATATAAATTCAATATTTTGTAATACCGCGAAAGGAAACATATAATATGAGTTACGCACGTGCAAAAAAGAAAAAAACAAGGCTCAACACCGGAAGAGTTGCGGCGGCGATTCTTGTTCTGCTTGCCGTTGCCGGCTTTGCAATCGGCTTTGTTGCGGGCAAGCTCACCTCAAAAGTGGGCAGCGCCTCCGACCTTAAGTTTGATTCGGTGTCGGATTCTTCGGTGAATTTAAGCTGGGCCGCCGCAAAAAAGGCGGAGGGTTATGTGATTTATCAGAAGAGCGGTGAAAGCTATCTTGAATCCGGCAGAGTAAACGGTGCCGATACCTGCTCATTCAAGGCCGAAGGGCTTGAACAGGGCAGAGAATACACCTTTGCCGTTAAGGGTTTTGCCGCCGATAAAAACGGCATGAACGAAAGCTCCAGATATTGCGAGGGCACCGTGTGCACTCTCCCTGCAGGGGTTTCGTTTGAATCCGCCGGCTCAAGAGAAAAGGGGAAGATTCATCTGACCTGGGGCACAAATTCAAAATCAGCCGGGTACAGAATAGAATACTCCGAGGCAGAGAATTTTGCCGGGGCAAAGAATGTTGAGCTTGTTTCGGGAATCAATGAATATACCATTGCCGATTTAAACGGCGGCACGGGATATTATCTCAGAATCTGCTCCTTTATCAAAAACGGAAATGAGCAGGTTATGAGCTGCTGGAGCCCCGTCAGGGAGGTTACCGCCGCCGTTAAGGACGCGCCCTTTGTTGACCCCTCAAAGCCGATGATAGCCCTCACCTTTGATGACGGCCCCGGCTACAACAGCGCCTCCGACAGAATACTTGACGCCTTGCAGAAAAACGGCGCAAGGGCAACCTTCTTTATGCTCGGCGCAAATTCGCTTGACCACCCGGAAAACCTTAAGCGCAAGGTTGAGCTCGGCTGTGAAATAGGTAACCACACCTATGACCACAGCCACCTCGGCGGCAAGGTGACTGCGAACGATATAAGCAAGGCCTCCGAGGCAATCTACAAAACCTGCGGCGTTTATCCCACGGCGTTCCGCTCACCCGGCGGCAACACCACCGAGGTAATAAGAACAGAGTGTGAAAAAGAGGGAATGCCCCTTTACTATTGGTCACTTGACACCAACGACTGGAAATACAGGGATTCCGACAGGCTTTACAATTATGTGCTTCAGAATGTTTCCGACGGCGATATAGTGCTTATGCACGATATTTACGAAACCACCGCCGCCGGAGTTGAAAGATTTATTCCCGAGCTTATCAGCCGCGGATTCCAGCTTGTTACCGTTTCGGAGCTTATTGAGGCAAAAACGGGAGCCGCTCCCGTGCCCGGTCAGCAGTATATTACTGCGGATAACATAAAAAACGAAACAAGGTGATTTATGAAAACCGGAAAGACTGCGGCTTTGGTGCTGTCGGCTCTGTTTGCGTTTCTTCTGTGCTCCTGCTCCGTTAATCCGGCGGTTAATCTGAGTGAAATACCGTCAGCCGAAAAGGTGACCGTTTTTGACCGGGTTATCAGGGCGGGCGTTACCGCCGCAGAGCTTACAACCGAAAAGCAAACCACCGCGGCGGCAGCCGTAACCGAAACGAAAACCCAAACGCAAACGCAAACGACAACCGCCGTTACCACCGAGAAAAAAACCACAACCGAAAAGCGGACATCGGCAGCCGGGAAAAAAGCCGCGGTTAAGCCTTTGCCCGCAGGTATGCTTTTCGGCGATGACTGTGCTTTTGTGGGCAATTCAAGAATGCTTCATTTTAAGGAATACGGCCTTGCACAAAATGTTTATGCAACCGTGGGGCTCACCGTTGACACCGTGTTCACCGAGCCGTGCCAGGGCGGGGGCTCCTGCCCCGTGATAGATGAGCTCAACGGCAAATCATTTAAAAAGATTTACCTTATGTTCGGCGACAATGAGTGCGGCTGGCCGTATTTTTCGGTGTTTGCCGAGCATTATAAAGCCGTGATTGATGCCGTTAAACAGCGCTGCCCCGGGGCTGAGATTTATCTTCAGGGCGTGCTTCCGATAAGCAAATCGGCAAGCGAGCGCAACGAGTTCGGTGCAAACAACGGCGCCATTGAAGAGATGAATGTTTATATTAAAGAGCTTGCCGAAAAAGAGGGCGTTCACTACACCGCCCCGGGCGAGGTTCTTAAGGATGAAAACGGCTGCCTGCCCGAGGAAGCCGCCTTTGACGGGGTTCATATGGAGGCAGGCTATTGCGGCATATGGGCACAGTATCTTAAAGACAACACATAAAAATAACCGACCCGGCAGGAATCATTAACCTGCCGGGTCGGATTTTTTAATCGTTAATATGTTATATTGCGGAGAAAAGATTGCGGAAGAAATCTATGATTTTGGCAAAGAAGCCGAGAACGGCATCAATTATTCTGCCGAAGAAGCTGCGCTCTGCAATAACATTCACTTCGCTTACAACTTCGTAAAAATCAGCGCCGTCGGTAAGAACAAAATCAACGCTTCCGTCTTCTTTAAAATCAAAATCGCAGTAAAGGCTGATTACGGTGCCGTCTTCCGCTTCAAGATAAAAGTCGCTCATCTCAAAGTCAATATCAACGGTTTTCAGGCTTCCGTCGGTCATTTTGCAGCTGAGCTTTCCCGCTTCGGAGGGGATGATGAAATCCACGGCATTGCCGTTGGCATCAAGATAGAGGTCGGGGGCTTTAAACCCGTCGGCGGGGGAGATTGATTCAATGTAATCGGCGGCGTTGAAGGCGTTGAAAACAAGCTCTTTTTCAATGCCGTAGGCAGAAACGGGAATGATGTTTTCGCCGCTTGCAAGCTCTGTTTTCTCGGTGGGGAAGGCTATTGCGCTATCGGTAAAGGTTAAGCCTTTATCTGTTGTGAAGGTGAAGCCCTCATAGTTTGAAAACTGATTTTCGCCATCTTCAAAAAGGTTGATAAAAACCTCGCTGCCTATCTGATAATTTGTTTTGCCGCCCGCTATTTCAACATCCGTAACATTGCCGAGGCAAGTTAATGAAACGGTGCAGGTGCCGGATTCACTCTCTGCCCAGATGCAGAAAAATTCGGTTTCGCCCTTATCAAAATAGTAAAGGTCGCCGTATTCGCCGGAGGTGCCGCCTGCAAAGGCACCCTTGGCGGTGCCGTCTTCAAAGCTTTCGCTGCGCCATGCGGAATAGCTGTATTCATCCGAATCAATGCTTAAAGAAAGGGCATAAACGCCGCTTTCTTCTGCGGTGAAATCATAGGCAAACTGTTGCCCGGTGAGGCTTATCTTTACCGTGTTGTCACCTGCTTTGAGCGGGTAGGCGTAGGGAACATCCTCGCCGCCCTCTTCAAAAACATCCGCTTCCCAGTGAATACTGCCCTCAAAAGCGGCGGCGGAAATGGTGAGCGGTGCAAACAGGGTGAGAACGGTGAGCATTATTGCAAGTGCTTTTTTCATTGCTTTGTTATCCTTTTCATTATACATTATTTTATCTGTGCGGAGCCTCTGAACTCCTCCATTGTGGCAGAGCCCTCGCCGGAGATTCCCTCACGGCGAAGAACCGCTTTTACGGTGAGCAGAATCACCTGAATATCCACCTTGAGGCTCATATTTTCGCTGTACCACACATCATAGGCGAATTTTTCATCCCAGCTCACAAGGTTGCGCCCGTGAGCCTGAGCCCAGCCGGTGAGCCCCGGCGTAACATCATGGCGGCGGGGCTGCTCCTCGGTGTAAAGGGGCAGATACCTCACAAGCAGGGGGCGCGGTCCCACAAAGGACATATCGCCTTTAAGTATGTTCCACAGCTCCGGCAGCTCGTCAAGTGACAGCGCACGCATCTTTTGACCAAACGGGGTCAGGCGCACTTCGTCGGGTAAAAGCTCGCCGTTTTCATCGCGCTCGTCGGTCATTGTGCGGAATTTATACAGCTTGAATACTTTTTCATTCTTTCCCGGGCGCTCCTGGCAGAAAATCACGGGCGAACCGAGCTTTGTGCGCACAAGAACGGCGGTTACAAGCAAAACCGGCGAAAGAACGGCAAGCGCAATAAAGGCGATGATAATGTCAAAGGCTCTTTTTATTACCTTTTCATAAAATCCGGGTTTATGTTCCAATTAAATTGCCCCTTAAAACAGTTTTTTGATTACCTCGGAAACGCGGTCAACATCGGCCATGGTCATCTTTGTGTCGCCGGGCAGGCAAACGCCCCTTGCAAAAAGGTCATCCGAAACGGATTCCTCGCCCGCTTTAACAAAAGCGTTGGCGGCAAAAACGGGCTGGGCGTGCATGGGCTTCCAGAGGTGGCGGCCCTCGATGTTTTCGTCGTTCAGCGCGGCAAGCAGCGCGGAGGGGGTAACTCCGCAGCCTTCATCAAGCAGAATAACGGGCAGCCAGCGGTTTGATGAAGCGTTTTCAAGGCAGGGCTGCATTGTGAGCGGAAGGCCCGCAAGGTTCTTTGAATAGCGCTCAAAAATTGCCTTTTTCTGGCTGATTCTGAGCGGAAGCACCTTCATCTGACCCCTGCCGATTCCGGCGCAGATGTTGCTTAAACGGTAGTTGTAGCCAATCTCCTCGTGCTGATACCACGGGGCGGGCTCCCTTGCCTGAGTTGCAAGCTTAAGCGCGTGGGCGGCATCCTCTTTGTTTTCACACAGCAGCATTCCGCCGCCGGAGGTGGTGATGATTTTGTTGCCGTTAAATGAAAGTGCGCCGAATTTGCCGAAGGTGCCGCACTTTTTGCCGTTATATTCCGAGCCGAGAGCCTCGGCGGCGTCCTCAATAAGGGGAACTCCGTTTTCACGGCAGATATCGGCGATTTCATCTATTTTTGCGGGGTTGCCGTAAAGGTGAACAACAACAACGGCCTTGGGCTTGCCGTAAATCTCAAACGCTTTTCTGAGCGCGGCGGGGTCCATATTCCAGGTTTCCCTTTCGCTGTCGATAAACACGGGCTCGCCGCCGTTGTAGGTTACGGGGTTTGCGGAGGCGGAGAAGGTCAGGTCCTGACAGAAAACCTTATCCCCGTGACCGACACCTGCAAGTATCATTGCAAGGTGAAGCGCGGCGGTGCCGGCGGAAAGGGCAACGGGATTGTTGCCGCCGGTAAATTCGGCCATCGCCTTTTCAAATTCGTTAACATTTTCGCCGAGGGGCGCTATCCAGTTCTTTTTGAAAGCATCGTTGACATATTCAAGCTCGTAGCCTTCATCGGACATATGCGGGCTTGCAAGCAGCAGTCTTTCACTCATATATATCACTCCTGAAAATTAATATCTAAATTCCGAAAAGCTTTTCGGCGTTGCCGGAAAGTATTTTTTTAAGCTCGTCATCGTTAAGGCCGAGCGAAAGAAGCCTTGAAAGCTCCTTTTCGGGTTCCCACATCGGGAAGTCGGTGCCGAAAAGCACTTTATCCGCTCCGTAGCGGCGTATGACCGTCAGCGCTTCTTCATCCGTAAGGTAGGGGAAGGAAGAGGAGCAGTCAACATAAAGATTCGGCAGCTCGCCAAGGGTGTTCACGGCTTCGGTCCAAAGGCTCCAGCCGCCGAAGTGAGCGCCGATAACGGTCAGCCCGGTGTAGATTTTCATAACCGGAAAAAGGCGGTTGGGGTTGGAGTTGTCGTAGCGGTTGTCGCCGGTGTGCATAAGCACGGGCATATTGTCACGCTCGCAAAGGTCGTAAATCTTAAGGCAGCGGTAGTCGTCAATCTTGAAGCCCTGAATATCGGGGTGAAGCTTTACTCCGCGCAGGCCGAGCGAGCGAAGGTGAGCGTAATCGCCCTCAATATCGTCGCTGCCGGGGTAAAGGGTGCCAAGGCCGATGAGTCTGCCGCCGCTCTGATTCACACATTCGCTTATAAAATCGTTGGCGGAGGTTACCTGCTTTTGGGTCGTTGCCACGGATTCAACCACAAAGCGGTCAATTCCCGCCGCGGTGCCGCGCTCGATAAGGTCGGCAAGGGTTCCCTTGCAGCAGGAAACAACACCGTAAAAATTATCGGTGCCGGCAACGGCCTTTTGTACTATTTTTTCGGGGAAAATATGGCAATGCGAATCTGTAACCGTAAAATTATTTCTCATTTTAATCCCGTTGTTTTCAAAATCCTTTCACACTTGTTAAAATGTTCTTGCGGCTGCAAAAACAAATACGGCAATCATCGAAAGCACGAAAATCGCCGCCCACACGCAAACAGCGGCGATTGCGCCCTTTGCCGCTGATTTTGCCTTAAGCGGGTTGGTATCCTTCCACACAAGGTAGAGCACTATGCCCACAATGGGGAAGAAAAAGGAGAGAAGCGCAACAAGGGTGCTCGGCTCATCCGGCTGGGCGGAGGGCTGAGTGTAAGGCTGGGTGTATTGGGGGGCATAGCCGGGCTGATACCCGGG
>JAZUJM010000009.1:0-7746 GCA_045642785.1 Acutalibacteraceae bacterium
CTCACGCACAAGCATAAGAGGGCCTGAAACCTCCTGAATGGTTCTGTATTCTTTTGGCATCAGTATTCCTCCTTGCTTTCAACCGCTTCTTTAAGCTCTGACTGAAGCTTGGTTGAAACGGTTATATATTCGCTGTCTACATTTTCTTCAAGAATATACTTGAATCTGCCTATGCTTTCACGAACGGGCAGAGCAACAAGTTTTTCAATATCGGCGCCGTTCTGAAGGGCTTCAAGTGCGCCGTCATAATATTGAAGCACAAGCTTCATCATATGGTATTGCTTCTTAAGTGATGTGTAGGTATCAACCTCATGGAAAGCAAGCTGATGAAGGAAATCCTCTCTGATTGAACGGGCGGCCTCCATTTTAAGGCGGTCGGGCGCCGAAAGAGCATCCATACCAACAAGCTTTACTATTTCATCAAGTGCCGCTTCCTCTGAGAGAAGAGCCATAAGTCTGCCTCTGAATTCGGTCCATTGAGGATTGACCTCTTTGTTGAACCATTCGCCGAGGGAATCGGCATAAAGTGAATAACTTGTTAACCAGTTAATTGCGGGGAAGTGCCTCTTATATGCAAGAGCGGAATCAAGGCCCCAGAAAACTTTTACTATTCTCAGCGTTGCCTGAGAAACAGGCTCCGAAATATCGCCGCCGGGGGGTGATACCGCACCGATTACCGAAAGCGCACCCTCTCTGCAGTCTGAACCGAGGGAGATAACCTTACCTGCTCTTTCATAAAACTGAGCAAGGCGGCTGCCGAGGTAGGCGGGGTAGCCCTCTTCACCGGGCATTTCTTCAAGTCTGCCGCTCATTTCACGCAAAGCCTCTGCCCAGCGGGAGGTTGAATCTGCCATAAGAGCAACAGAATAGCCCATATCGCGGAAATATTCTGCAATGGTTATGCCTGTATAAATTGAGGCTTCACGCGCCGCAACGGGCATATCGGAGGTGTTGGCAATGAGAACGGTTCGTTCCATAAGTGATTTGCCGGTGTGAGGATCGATAAGCTCGGGGAATTCATTCAAAACATCGGTCATTTCATTGCCGCGCTCACCGCAGCCGATGTAAACGACTATATCTGCTTCTGCCCACTTTGCAAGCTGGTGCTGAGTTACGGTTTTGCCGCTGCCGAAGGGGCCGGGAATAGCTGCCACGCCGCCCTTTGCAATCGGGAAAAGGGTGTCAACAACTCTTTGGCCGGTAACAAGGGGAGTGTTGGGTGAAAGCTTTTTGGAATAAGGTCTGCCCTTTCTGACTGGCCATTTTTGCATTAAAGTGAAATTATAATCGCCCTTTTCGGTTTCAATTGCGCCGATTTTTTGGTCAACCTTATAATCGCCTTCGGCAATTTCTTTAACGGTGCCCGAAACGGTAGGCGGCACCATAATTTTATGCAAAACAATTTCAGTTTCCTGAACTGTTCCGAGGATGTCACCCGGCACGACCTTATCACCTGTTTTTACGCAGGGAGTAAAGTGCCACACGGCGTTTCTGTCAAGGGCGGGAACTTCGATTCCTCTTGTTAAATTGTTGCCGGCAAGCTCCATTATTTTTTCAAGCGGGCGCTGAATACCGTCAAATATGCCTTTGATTAATCCGGGACCGAGCTCAACGCTTAAGGGTTCGTTTGTTGACTCAACGGGTTCGCCCGTGCCGAGGCCGGAAGTTTCTTCATAAACCTGAATTGAAGCCCTGTCGCCGTGCATTTCGATTATTTCACCGATAAGTCTTGAATTACTTACACGAACAACATCAAACATATTCGCGTCTCTCATTCCGGAAGCAACAACAAGAGGGCCGGATATTTTAGTAATTATTCCTTTACTCATAATGTATCAAGCCTTTCAATCTGAAAGAATATCTGAGCCGACCGCTTTTTCAACGGAAAGGCTCACATTTGCAAGCCCGAGCCCGGTATTGCCGCGAACGCCGGGGATCAAAACCACGGCGGGCAGGGGCTGAGATGATAATTTTAGTATTTCCGACTGTATTACGGAGGCAAGCTTTTCTGTTATATATATCACGGCGTAACCGTTTTCGGAAAGCCTGCGAAGAGTACGCGCCGCGTCAAGCGGGTCGCAGTTATCCTCAAACGGAAAGATGTGAAGGCCGAGCGAGGCAAAGCCGTAAATGCTGTCTTTATCGCCCATAGCGGCAAGCTTATACATAAACGCCCCTCACTCTCTTTCTGATTTCGTCGGCGGAAAGATTATTTGCTTTTGCCGAAAGTATAACCCTGGCATTTCTTACTTCAAAGCATTTACAAAACCAATATGCAATAATCGGCTCCGGGCCGAAAACATCATATTTGCTGTTTGAAACAAGTTTAAATATTTCGTTGTCGCAGGTTTCTTCAAGTGCATTAAATCCTTTGCTTATGCTTTCGCAAAGAAAAGAATACTCTGTTGAGGAAACATAATTTGCGATTTCTTTAAACGAGCCTGAGCTTTCAATAAGAGCCTTAATATCAAAACCTGAAAAAGGAATCATTGCCTGTTCGGCAAATTCGGCTGATTTTCCGTTTGCGGAACAGCGAAGTGCAATTTTGATATTAGCCGAGGCGATTTTTAAATCAATTATCTTTTTTAGTGCTTCACTGCCGGAGCTTGCGGCTGAGGATAAACGGTATTCAAGTGAAGCTTTATCAATAATAAACTCGGCATATTGTCCGCTATTCAGGTTTGTGAGTGCTTCGTATGCTTTATCGGCACATTCACTCAGATACTCAGGCAAAATGCTGAAATCATGCGTTTTAACAGCCTTTGTAATTATACCCGTGTCGGTAATGCAGGGCTTTGTATAGTAATTATCCGGCTCAAGGTCGGAGAAAACGGTTTTTAAAGCGGCTTTAAGATTGAAAAAATCATTTCCAATTATCAGCGCTTCAAGCAGAGCGGGGTCGGGGACGGATTCCGAAATAAGCTTCCATGCAAAGTCAAGCTCTTTTTCGGTGTCGCCGATTGGTGAACTTTCGGAAAGAGGCCAGCCCTTGTCACATAAAATGCGAATTGCCGACTGATCATCTGCCGAAGTGATAAGCTGCTCATAATCCTGCTGAGTAAGAAGCCGCGTTTCGTTTGCTCTTATTCTGCCGACAGCGTAAGCATATTCTGTTTTATTCAAATTATCTCACCCCATAAACAGAATGGAATTGACTTTTTCTTTAAGCTCATCGCGCTTTTCATCAATAAGCGCATCAAAGGTACAGTTGATTTCGATATCGCCGTATTTTAAAAGCAAACCGTTTTTGATATTTTCCGCTTTATCGGAAACGGAAAGTTCGGCGCCTGCATTTAATCCTTCTTTTTTTGCTTCTTCCTCAAAATCTTCAGGCAGGCGGGCAAGGTCACGGGAGTTAAGAATAATCAGACCTTCGCCGCTTTGCGCGTGAGTGGAAATAAGCTTAAGTAAAACGGCAAAATATCGCTCATCAGGCAAGCTGTTTAATATTGAAAGCGCAGAATCAATCACCGAATCAATGGCATTTACTTTCGCCTTTAACAACTCGCTTTTTTCATTTTGAGCTATTCTTTTATCGGCAAGCTCATTGATTCTTGCGGCCTTTTCCTGAGCCGAGGCCAAAACATTTGAAGCGGATTTTTGTGCTTCATCAATCGCCCTGGCTCTTATATCTTCCGCTTTTTTCTGAGCTTCGGATATTATTTCGCCGCATTTATCATTGCTGTCTGATTCTATTTTTTTGATGATATTTTCAAGACCTGTCATTGAAAATCATCCTTTCTTAAATTGCAAGACCGGTAATGCTGAAAATTGCAAGAATGGAGATAAGAAGCGCAAGAACGGCATAGGTTTCAACCATTGCCGCAAAAATTATGGCTTTACCGCTTTCTTCAGGCTTTTTAGCAACAATGGCAACACCTGCTGCAGCTGTTTTTGCCTGATGAAGAGCAGAAACCAATCCACCTATTGCCATAGGAAGGCAAGCGAAGAAATACATAAGTCCTTTTGCGGTTGAAATCTCAATCATATTGCCGCCGATAACGCCCATCTGAACATACAGAAGGAAAGCGATAAGAAAGCCGTAAAGGCCCTGTGTGCCGGGAAGAATTTCAAGAATAAGAACTTTACCGAATTTTGAGGGGTCTTCGGTTACAACGCCTGCCGCTGCCTGACCTACTCTGCCGACGCCTATCGCCGAGCCGACACCTGAAAGAGCTGCAGCAATAGCGCCGCCTGCTATTGCGAATACCGCACCGATTGATAATGACATTTTTTAGTCCTCCTTGAGATTAAAATATTTAGTATTGGTTTTAAGGGGAGTGAAGCATCTTCCGCCGCCTTCATAAAATTTGGCGAAAAATTCAACATATTGAAGCCTGTTGGTGTGAACATAGGTTCCTATAAGGTTAATTGCCATATTAACTGTGTGACCGAACAGGAAAACCGGAACAAGCACGCAGGCTTTAACAACCGTGTTTTGGGGAATTGTGCCGAGCTGGTTTACAACCTGAGCTATAACGCCGGTGCAAAGGCCGAGCGCCAGAAGCCTTGAATATGATAGAATATCGCTTAGCCAACCTGAGGTTGTATTATACAGCCCGTAAAGGCCGAGTCCGAATTTGCCGAGAATGTTTTTTGAGCTTCTTCCTGCGGTAAGAACTATAAGAACTGCGCCGGCAATCATAAGGTATTTGCCTGCTGTTGAAATTGCAGGCGGAACATCAATAACAATTCCCGCACCGAGCGGTGCAACACCGAGAACGAACAGATATACCGGAATAACATCGCATATTGCACCGAGCTTGTTGCCCTGCCGCCATGAATTATAGAAGCTTGCACCGAGGCCGAAGAAAAGATGAATTATACCGAAAAGGAAGGAGTATAACATCAGCTTCATCGGATCGGCAACGGGCTCAAACCAAAGGGCAAGACCGCCGTGGAACAAATCGAAGCCCAAAAGGGAATTAAGATGTGCGCCTATATCGGCAATTCCGAAAAAGTCCCTTGCAACTACGTTTACAATATCACCGAACCAGCTTCCGAAAAGCGAGCCCCAGAAAACGGTTGCAATTCCGCAATAAAAATACATATCAACCGTTTTTTTGAAATTGCCTTTGGGTTTCATTTTGAGCTTCGCAAAGGCGGTTCCGATAACCATAAGCAAACCGTAGCCTGCATCTGAAAGCATTATTCCGAAAAGTGCGTAGTAGAAAAACGCCATAACGGGGTTGGGGTCAATGTCGTTTTTGCCGGGCATTGAATACATTTTTGTAATGCTTTCGACGGCTCCGTTAAAGGAGTTGTTTTTCAGCTCAACTGGTACATCTTCATCCTCGCCCGGGTCTGCTGCCGAAACAACAGCGCCGAATTTACTTTCAAGCTTGTCTGTCAGCTTTTCACAATTCTCCTCGGTTACATAGCCGGAAATTACAAAAACGCTGCTGCTCATTGAAACATTTGACAGAGATTCATATTTATCTCTGCATATTGCAAAATAATCAGCTGCAAATTTTATATCCTGCCTTTTAACGGAATATTGTTTTATTACTTTTTCCGCTTTTTCACAGCTTAAATCAATCTCTTTAAGCTCATTGTTTAGTCGTTCAAACCTTACCTTCGGCGGATGTTTTGTCGGGTCAGCGGGATAAGCAAAACCGAGCTCGCGCAAAGCGGAAAATACTAAATCGGCACATTCGCAGTGACTTACAACAAAAACATTACTTCTTGTTTTATCCGATGAAACAATTTCGCATTGATAGCGTTCTTCATCACCAAGTGCGGGAGATAAAGCTTGTTTCAGTTCGGCTTCGGTATACTGCTTTGGCAGGGAACCGATAAAAGCTTTTGAGCTTTTTGTACCCTTCAACATCATCGGAACATCAAGGTTTAGCCACGGCTTAATTGAATCAAGCTGAGCGTTGATTCTTGCACGGTTTGCCTTTGAATCATCAAGAACCTTTTGTGCATCAATTATGTCATAACAATAGCCGAGATATTCATTTGCTTTATCGCTTTGTAAAAGATATTCGGAAAGAGTGATATCATCCTTTTTACCTGCAAGAGAATCAAGCAAAGATACTTTTTCGGGGCAATGCTTGCTAAGAACAGCCAGCGCTTCCTCTGCCGCAGAGTAATATTTGATGTATCTTTCAAGGCTTGGGCGATATTGAATTTCGGAAAGAGCTTCACAGCCTTCATTTTTCTTAAGCTCAACAACGCCGGTCTGCTGAATATAATCCATAAGCGATTTTATATTTTCAACCGGAGCGATTATCTCGATTTTTTTCATTTTTAATTTCGACAAAACAACACCTCCTTTACATAGATTTTGTTAACTTCATATTATAGATTTTAAAACAGCCTCGATAGCTTCGTCACGGTGAGTAACGGATGTTTTTATAAATTCAGCTGCCTTTTGAGCACTTTCGCCTTTTGCCGTGATTTCTCTTTTTTCGCTTTCGGCCAATGCGGTTTTGATAACTGAATCAGCCTTTGCGGATGCTTCAATACCAATGCTCTCGGCAAGCTTATCGGCAGCAATCTGTGCCTCGGCTACAATTTTTTCAGCTTGACGCTGAGCCTCTGAAACGGCATTGCCGCCTGCATTTTCAGCTTCAAGTATTTTATTGAGAATTTCAGATGCCAAGAGTTTATCCCCTTTCTTTTAATTTTTTTAATATAATAACATATTAAATTTTTAAAGTAAATATTTTAAGAAAAAATGATGAAAATAAATATTATTAATTTTAAATTAATTTTATTAAAATTGTTGATATTATTCGGAATTAATGATATTATTATGTTGGTCAAAGACCGAAATATTAAAATGGAGGAACATATAATGGATTTCAACGCTATCGTTACCGTAGTTCTTGAATTTGTCAACAAGCTCCTCTCCTTCCTCGGTGAAGGCGAAGCCGCTTCCATCGTTGACATCGTTAAGGGATTCCTCGGCAATCTTGATATCGCCGCTATCCTTGACGGCCTTAAGGGCATTATCGGCTGATCTCTTTATGAAAATACCCCGACTGTTAAAGTCGGGGTTATTTTTTTAAGCTCGATATTTACAAAGTAATTTAAAATATGTATAATGTCGCTATAAGTTTTCGGGAGGGAAATATTATGTCTTCTTCAAAAGTGTCTGAATCCCAATCGGTTAAAACACCGGTTATTTTTATCACCGGCATCGGGCAGACCTGGTCTACTTTAAAAAATGAAAAAGAAAGATGGAATCTGTTTCCGTCATCAAAGCAGGTTATTTTTAACGGCTACGGTGCGGCTGATTATATTAAGCTGATTTCCGACGCTGTGTTTTCTGTTCTTTCATCATTAACAGGCAAAGGAACCGCAAGGTATGATAAAATTCTTTCAGAGGTTATGAGATACTGCGTTGTTGATGAAAACAGAAAATCACCCGCTGATGTAAATATCAGAATTTACGGTGCCCGGTCATTTGACAGGTTAAAAAATGTTGACTTTAACTCCGGGGAAGAAAAGCCGGGAACAAAGGATTCGCTTTTTGACCGTCTTATCCGTGATATTCCGTGTGAAGAAATGGCGGCTGAAATCGGATATGAAAATCTTTATTGCTTCAATTATTGCAGCTTCAGCGACCTTTATGACGATGCAGACGCTCTGTATAAAATGATAAAGGATGTTATACAAGACCAGAAAACCAAAACCGGCAGCAAGCGCGTTGTTCTTGTTCCGATGAGTATGGGTGCAACCGTAACAACAGCTTTTATTGATAAATATTATGATGAGGCACCCGAACTTGTTGAAAAG
>JAZUJM010000010.1:0-21498 GCA_045642785.1 Acutalibacteraceae bacterium
GGCAAGCTGCTCAATGTTGCCGATGCGTCAAATCTTCTTGTTAAGCTTCTTTCGCAGTCGATAGGCTCCGTGCTCGGCACGGGAAGCATTGATGCCATGCTTGACCAGTTTAACCTTACCGGCGACACCGACCTTGCAGGCGCGGTGAAAACCATAATGGGTTCCGGCAAGGATAACGCGATATATGAGCTTTCACCCGACGGCGCGGCGGAACTCAACGGCAAAATCGGCACGGTGGACGGAGTGTATTATATCTCCTATGCCTCCAACACAATGCGCGACGGCACTCTGCTCAAAAAAACTCCGCTTATCACCACCCTTGCCGTGCTCAGAATCACCGCAAGGGCAATGGCTGCCTACAACGGCACCACCGAGGGCGGCATAGTGATTGATGATAAATGGGCGGATAATGACGGCCTTGTCAGCGTTGTTTCGGCGCAGTATCCCTTTACCGATGAGCACCTTGACCTGCCTGCCTCGGCACAGGATATGAAGCCCGGCGTGTGGTATGTTGCGCCCACCCTTGAGGGCGACCACGGCGCGATAATCGGCCTTAACGCAAAGACAACCGAAACCCACTCATTCTATGATGAGCTGTTTGCAATGATAGATTCGCTGAAAAGATAAAGCAAAAAACAACCGGGATTCACAAAAGTGAGTCCCGGTTGTTAAATAAGACAAGGGGACGGTTCCTTGTCTTATTTTTTCTTCTTTTTTATCAACACAACCGTCGAGGCGAGGATAACAACCGCGGCGGCGGGGACGGCTATGTAAATCGGATTGACCTTTGAACCCTTTGCGGGTTCGGATGTCTTTGTTGTTTTCGGGGTTGATTTTGTTGTATCGGCGGGTGCCGTTGTATTTGCCGCTGTTGCTGCTGTTGTTGCGGGCGTGGAGTTATCCGGCAAATCGGCGGCGGTTGCACCATCAACATAAACAACCACATCGGAGAATACGCCCGAGGCCGCAACACAGCGCACGGTTGCCGCACCTTTTTTGAGGGCCGTTACTTCGCCGCTGTCAACATCAACCTTTACAATGTCCTCGTCAAGCGACACAAAAAACATTCTGTCGTCAAAGGCATCGGCAGGGGCAAATGTGCTTGATAATTTCACCTTTTCTCCGCTGTTCATTTTAAGTGAATATTCCTTATCCATCCACTTTAATTCGCTTTCGGAAAGCCTTTGTGTCACGGCTTCATTTTCAGTCAGTCCTTTTCCGCTTAAGTTAACGCTTTCGATTTCTTTGATATCTTTCCACCATTCGTCGGTGTATTCTTTTACGGTGTAACCCGCTTCTTCAAATTTTTCAAAGCCTTTCGCACCGGGTTTTTTATATAAATGAACCATATCGTTATCAAGCAGACAAGTTACCGAAGTCGCTCCCGGGTCGGTGTCAACCGGTTCCCGGGATATATCATATTTGAAAGCATCCGGGTCGGTGTTGGTTAAATCTGCGGGATAATAAATATTACACGGAACAGTCGGAGCTTCTACATATTCAAACATTTCACCGTGGTCGTCTCTGACAATGGTCGTCGAATCCATTATCGGCTCTGCTTCAAGAACGATATTTTCGTAATTATAAGAATAGAGGCAATTTATTTCTTCAACTGATTCAGGGATAATGAGAAGCTTAACAGAATTTTTAATATGCGTTACAGGATCATATCCAAGTAGCCCTTCAGATGTAGTTAAATTATCATAAAGGATATATTTTGCTCCGTCGTTGATTTTGACATTGCAAAGCGGAATAGCTGTACATGGCTCACCGGTTTGTTCAATCGGAGATAATCCTATCGTGAGCACTTCTATATTTTTTTCCATTACAATTTTGGTAATGGTTTTTGAAGCGGGATATACATTGTTGAATTCTTTTACCGGGTATCCGTCTATTTTTTCGGGAACTTCAAGAACAGATAAGCCCTGCTCATAGGATACTTTTAATATAACGCTTTCGGATTTTTCATCAAAATAATAGCCATATTTCCCGTCATTTGATTTTCTCAGAAAATCATTTTGTAGCGCTCCAAAATAATAGTTATCAATAAATTCTTCGTTAGCATTATAATCGAATCCGAAAGCGGTTATTTGCGAAAACAAAACGGAAGAACAAATAATAATCACTAATAAAAGTTTTTTCGTCATAAATAATCTCCGAATTATTTATAGTATGAATCTGCTCTTTTGCTTTTTACTGGGAATACCTCGTTGGGATAGAAAATAGGTTTTCCAATTTTATCCGAATAAGTTGAAGCGTCTATTATGTATGTTTCGCTACCGTTAATTGTATCGACAATCGTTGTGAAATCAAATAATGAATATTTTTTGTCTTTCCAAAAGGAGGCTTTCAGGAGTTCACTATTCTGGTCAAAATCTAAAAGATAATTGTAAAACCTGTCTATTTTTAGATTTAATTCAGCAAATGCCGTGCCATATTTCTCGGGTAAAAGATAATATGGCAAAAACACTTCTTTAACGCCCGGTGATGTTGACGATTGAGCAGTACTTTTAAAAAAATTACCCAGCAATGTTGCGGTTACTATTTTTGCAACAACAAATCTTCTTTCGTAAAAATCGACGCCTATTCCGCTATCCTCATAATAATTCCAAATTGTCTTTAATTTTTTTAATTCTTCAGAATTGATTGTATCTTGTTTATATTTATTGAAATTTATAACAAAATACTTAATGTCTTTAAATTGAAGCACACCCAAACCACATATTCTTTCCATTTCGCCGTAACAGGGATAGTGACTTGAACTATTAATCAAGCGTGAGTTCAAATGCGTGGGAATGTTTAAAGCAATAATCAATAAATTCATATCTATTGTTTTTTGCTCTTCCCTTTTTTGATTTCGTAATTCAGTTCCCGTTTCATTTCTTCCGAAAAAGACAAAGTAAAGGAGTTTTGCAAAAGCGATTAATTTTTTATAGCCGATTTGGTTTGAAAAAGCTTCTTTCATAACAAGTAATTTTTTTTGATACTCATTTTCAATATCCTTTGATGAAACATAACCTACAGCACATTCCCCTTTGTCCGGAACAAAGTCCTTTTTGACATAATAATTCCCGTTATTGAATATTTCACCACTCTTGGTTTCGGTTCCCCTTTTACCATAGGCGGTGCTTGTTTCATCTGTTATGGCAGTCGGCGGAACAATGGCACGATGAGCATATATATCTCCCAATAGATGAAAACACATTCCCATTACAATCGTTGCCTTTTTTTGGCTTGCAGAAAGAAAATCTATTTTATTTTTTGTATCAATTTCATCGTAAACATACTGTTCGTTTTCTTTATGATGATGTATTAGTTTATAAGTTGTATCGCTAACAGAATAATATGCTGCTTTTTTTGTGTTGCCTTTATTATCAATCCATGTATATTGACCTTTTGTAAAATTATATATCATATGGTCAATGGCATCCATTAACTGCGTATAATAGCCGCCGTTGGGACTTAAAAGCGGAGAAAGAGCATCTTTTTTATTATAATTATAATGTGAAATCCCGTTTACTTTATAATTAACCGCAATTTCATACAGTATTTTTGCAGCAACAATATAATTTGAATTACCGTGAAGCGGAATACACCCGGATTCAAATTCATCACAGCTATAACTGACAGCTTTGATAAATTTGGGAAATACCTCATCGTAACTTTTTGGATTGAAATAATAATCTGCAATGCCGTTATGTCCGGCTTCATTCCACATCCCCACCACAAACACATCCACATCCTCAAAGGTTTCTGCCGTGGTTGTGTTTTCGGGTGCGGAATATTCATCCTCCTCATAGCCTGCGGCAAAGGAAGAATAGTTTTCTACAATATACTGCAAATCGGGTATACCCGCGCCGCAATCATCGGCGCTGCCGAGCGGCCTTGCGCTTGCGGTGAGCAGGGCTTTGACAAAGCCCGGTGACACCGTGTTATCCATTCCCATAATTACAGCCGCGGCACCTGTGATATGAGCCGCCGAAATGCTTGTGCCGGAGTATGCGCTGTAACCGCCTATCAGCGAGGTTGAATAAACATTTTCGCCGGGGGCGGCAAAATCAAGCTCGCTGCCGGATGCCGAAAAATCCGATTTCTCCATTGAGCTGTTAACAGAGCCTACGGCTATAACGCCGTCAAACGCGGCGGGGTATTGCACATCGGTTGAATTGCCCGCCGAGGCAACCATAAGAATGCCCGCGTTTTGTGCCTCAATTATTTTGTTGCTGAGCACCGAGGAAAAATCATCCGTGCCGAAGCTCATATTGATAATATCAATACCGTTTTCAATGCACCAGTCTAAGCCCTCAATAATGCGGCTTACCGGTGCTTTGTTGGCAGAGTCAAGCACGCGCACAACATATATTTCTGCTTCCGGTGCTATGCCTATTATTCCCTCTTCATCCTCCGGTGCGGCTATGATACCCGCCACCGCCGTGCCGTGACCAGTCATATCATCACCGCGGCAGTACTCCGGGTCTTCAAGGTCAATGCCTCCGGCAGGGATAAGCTCGCTGTAAAGGTCTATGCCGGAGTCAAGCACGGCAATTTTTACGCCCGCACCCTTTGCACCCTGAGCAATGGAGTAATCCGCATTGAGTGCCTCCGAGCTCCACGCAAGAAGCTCACCGGGTTCTGCCTCAGGCTCCTCCTCGTTATCACCGCCGGAAGGTTCCTCGCCCGTATGTGGCGAGGTCGGTTCTTCCGTTTCAGGTGATTCGGTTGTGGGTTCTTCCGTGGTCGGCTCTTCTGCTTCGGTTGTCGTTTCTTCTCCGTCAACAGAATTTGCGCGAACGATAATATCATCCTCGTCAAGCTCGTTTGCTCTGACAATAATATTCATTTCGCGTTCAAGCATCATCGCCTCATGTGCCGCACACGCGGGCTGAGCCGTGCCGACAAGTAATGTAAATATTATAAATACTACCGTTATTCTTTTCAACAAAGTTTTTGTTAACATTTGAACATCCTCCGATAATTATTGTTCATTTATTAATGACAATTATCGGCATTTGTTACATCAAATTATTAGTTTCTGCAGTTTTACCAAATCCGGAAATTCAAATTCAGCAGTTTTCGCCAAAAAACAGCGGCATTATTTAAGGAATCTTATCATTACATTTGCATAAAAAGCGAGAAGTGCTATAATGTGCCCAATAAAACAAGGAGTAATCAAAATGATAAACACTGACGAAACCGTAAGAAAATATTATTCTGACATTTACAAATTTTGCTGTTCAAGATGCAGAAATGCTGATGATGCGCAGGATATTACACAAGATGTTTTTGTTGTGCTGGTTGAAAAAAGTGCAACACTCAATGACAAAAATATCAGAGCTTGGCTATATCAGACTGCCGATAATAAGCTTCATGAGTATCTTCGTAAAAAAACAGTAAAGAATACATTTATAAGTCTTGATGAAAATGTTTGCGGTTATCCGAATTTATCCGTTCAGCAGGATATAACATTAAACCTTGTTCAAAAGAAAATACTCAATTTACTAAACGACAGCGAAAAGGAACTTTTTATTAAACTGTATATAGAAAATAATGATGTTGAACTGATTTCAGAGGAGCTCGGAATATCAAAAGGGGCTTTAAGAGTAAGGAAATCAAGATTAAAGGCGAAAATAAAAAAATCTTATAAATTCACAGAAACATTGATATTAATTCTCGGTTATAAAATTTTCAGCTAAGGAGGGCAAATATGGAAAACGCTTATATTTCGTTGGAGCTTACTCTCAATAATATTATTGATTCCGAGCTGCAAAAAAATAAAGATGAGCAGGATACGAATCTTATTTCGGAGTGTGTCGATGCGCTGCTTCGAATGGAAAATTATGAAAAATATAAATTATCATCCGAAAAAGTGAATGAAAATATCCGGGAAATTCTGAGCACAAAAAGAAAAAAGCATATTTCAAAAACTGCCAGAATCATTCTTGCCGCGGCAATTATTGTCATAATTGCGGCAGTCTGTGCTTTCGGATATGCTCAATATAAATATAATATTATTGACTTCGGCAAATATTCAAAAATAACAGCGCAGGAAAAATCAGGAGGAATAGGAAAAAACATATCAGTCGGCTATGTCCCGGCGGGCTTTACTCTTGCGGATGAAAGCAGAAATGCTTATTACACAATGCTTGAATATGTGAACGGAGATAAAACCTACAACATTATTATTCAGGCTTATACCGACGAAAATACGATTAACACCGAATATGGAGTTTTAAGCGAAATTCGGAAAGACGGGATAGTATTTTTTGCTTTTGGTGAAAAATCAAACGAAATCGGAATTTTGCGGATTGAGAACGATTTGCTTTATACTGTTTGCGGAAATATTTCCAAAGATGAAATGATAAAAATAGCAGGCTCGATTGAATAATGTGCACAAAACAGCAAAATGACAATTGTGCAACATTGCAGAAAAAATATTTTATTTGCTTTTTTATGTAACAAATTGAATTTTATGTCATAAATATATGAATCCATATAATAAAAAGGAGATTTGTTACTATGAAAAAGAAAGTAATTAAAAAATCAGTTTGTGTATTTCTGTGCTTCATGTTCATTTTTTTAAACACTTTCGCGGTGTTGGCTTATGAAAAAGCTTCCGAAGATGAACAGCCTACAAGATTTGCAGTCATCAGCACAACAAGCTGCAATTTGGTGATTTCGGGTATTAATTCCACATCCTATGCAACTATGCAAACAAGCAGAATTGTATCATTATCAATCAAAATGGAATTGCAAAAGCTGAAAAGCGGAGCATACTCAACAATTGAAACATGGTCAACTTCAAAAACAGGAAGTGCAATTTCCATAAGTGAAGACCGCTTGATTAATATTTTTTCCGATTACAGATTAAAGGTGACGTTCAAAGCGGATTCCGAAACATATATTGCCTATACATATCCGAATTAAATAAGGCAGCGGGCGATTTATTGCCCTGCACATTTTGCGATGAATTCAACCGTTCTCTGTCTCTCTGAGCAAAAAAATCAACCGGGATTCACCTCTTTTGACAGTGAATCCCGGTTGTTGTCTTTTTAAACAGTTATGCAGATTGCCGTGGCAAGTGCAAAATAGATAAGCAGGGTTATCATATCCATAAGTGTTGAAATCAGCGGCCCCGACATAAGCGCGGGGTCGATTTTTATTGCCTTTGCCATAACGGGCATGGAGCAGCCGACGATTTTGGCAACAACCACCGCAAAGAACATTGCAAGGGAAACCGTGAGAATTGCCTTCGGGTCGTGCTGTGCGGGGTTGATAAAGCCGATGGCAAACATACGAAGTGCGTTAACAACTCCGAGCGCAAGGCCGCAGAGGCTTGCAACGCGCAGCTCCTTGAAAACCACCTTGAAATAATCTTTAATTTCAATATCACCGACGGCAAGTCCGCGGATGATAAGGGTGGAAACCTGGCTGCCCGCGTTTCCGGCGGTGCCGGTGAGCATAGGTATGGCGGTGGTGAGCACCGCAAAGCTTGCAAGCAGGCCTTCGAATTTGCCGATGATGGCGCCCGTGAATGTGCCGGAAATCATAAGCACCATAAGCCACAGAACTCTGTTGCGGGCAAGCTTGAAAACGCCGGTTTTAAGGTATTCGTCATCCGACGGGGCAAGCATTGCCATCTTTTCAAAGTCTTCGGTAGTCTCTTCTTCTATAACATCAACGATATCGTCAACGGTGATAATGCCCACAAGGCGGTTTTCGTTGTCAACCACGGGCACCGAAAGAAGGTCGTATTTTTTAACAACTTCGGCAACCTGCTCCTGGTCGTCAAGCGTGTTAACCGAAATAAGCTGAGCGTCATCCTGCATTATTTCGCTCACCGGTGTGTTTTCATCGCACAAAAGCAGATGAAGCAGGGGCAGAGCGCCGAGCAGGGTGTGCTTTGAGTCGGTAACATAGCAGGTGTAAACCGTTTCTTTGTCAACGCCGGTTTTGCGGATGTTTTCAATGGCTTGCGCGGCTGTCATATCGTTTCGCAGCTGAACCATTTCTATTGTCATAATGCTGCCTGCCGAGGATTCGGGGTAGCGGAGAAAACGGTTTATCAGCGCTCTTTTTTCGGGGTCGGCGTGCGAAAGCACGCGGGTTACGATGTTTGCGGGAACCTCTTCAAGAAAATCAACCGCATCATCAATGAACATTTCGTCAAGCAGGTCTTCAATCTCACGGTCGTTAATCATACGAATGAGCTCGGCCTGACTGTCGGTTTCAAGGTAAGAAAAAACGTCGGCAGACAAATCCTTAGGCAAAATCCGGAAAAGCCTGAGTCTTTCGGCGGGCTCAAGTTCCTCGGTGATTTCGGCAATGTCTACGACGTTCATTTCGCCGAGCATACTTCTCAAAGCGGAAATTTCCCCCTTGGTGAGAAGCGAGCTGACGATTTTGAGAACTGTCTCGAATTCCATATCGTGCCTCTTTCTTCCGCAAAACGAGGCGGCACGGGGAACCGGACAGATTCTCAATATTTAATTTATATTGAGAGTTTATGCGGCTTCTCGGGCAGCTTCAAAGCGGATATTCAGTTTTTTCACCCTACTTCGGGGGACGGGATTATCGGTACTGCCCAAAAAGTCTCACCACACATATAATTGAATTTTGCGCCTTACAACGCATTATAAGTTTACACCGCACGGGGAAAAATGTCAAGAAAATTAAACCTTGGTGAAAGAAAAATCGGGGAAATCGGAATAAAGGTGTGAGTGGTCGTTAAGATATACAAGCCCCACATCCTGCTCAATGCCCGTGCCCTTTTTGTAAAAGATGAGCTTTGTTACTCCGGTGTTGTAAAGCGAAAGGCGAAAGCCCTCATCCTCCTTAAGCCCCAGGGCGGAATAAATCAGAAAGCCGTTGAATTTTCCGTGCCCGGCAACAAGCACCTTTTCGCCGTTTTTAAAGCGGTTTCGCAGATAGGCGAGTGCGGCGGCGGTTTTTTCCATAATATCATCCCTGCCGTCGGTATAGTGCTCAATAAGCCGCTCATAACCTTCCGCACCGGGCGAAACGCAGGCGCAGGGAAATTCGGCTTTTATTTCATCAATGGTTTTGCCGGGGTATTCCTCCGAAATGCCCCATTCGGTGAACAGAGGGTTGATTTCCAGCTTTTTTGCGCCGTTTCCGGGCTGATGACGAATCACCGCCGCGGCGGTTTTTTCGGCTCTTCGCAGGCCGCTGCTTATAACGCAGTCAAGCGGCAGGGCGGCAAATCTTCTGCCGAGCAGCTCCGCCTGAATTTCACCGGCTTCGGTTAAAACCGGGTCACATTTTTCCTCCGCAGTGAAAACGGGGGCACCGGCGTTAGTCATTGAACAGCCGTGGCGCACAAGGTAAAGCTCAAGCTCCGGAATATTGTTGCCTGTGCTCATAACAGCACTCCTTTTTCGGAATATTTAAAAGGAGTATAGCACAGGTGCGCCTATGATTCAAGCGCCGCGCCGGGATAATAGTGAAACAGGATTTCGTCATAGGTGCTGCCCTGCCGCGCCATGTAATCAGCCCCGTACTGGCTCATACCCACACCGTGGCCGCTGCCGCTGACCTTAAAGGTGAAGCCGCCGTCTGTTTCGGCAACGGTAAAGGCATTACTCTTAAGACCGAAAGCTTCACGCACCTGCCAGCCGCTCACCTCTTTGCCGAGGATTACCGCCTGCGAAACATAACCCTCGCTGCTTTGGGTGATTTTGCCGAGCAGCTTTTCACCGCCGGAGCCTTCACCTGCAAGAGAGGCGGCAATTTCTTCAAATTCTTCACGGGTAAAGCTCACCTGCGAAGAAAAAGAGGGCGAAAGCTTATCCCCGGGGCTTGCCACGCTCACAAGGTAAGGATACGGGGTACCCCACAGCGCCCCGGCACTCTGAGTTCTGCCGCAGCAGGTGTCGTGATAAACGGCAAGTATCGGCTCGCCGTCATATGAAAGATATTTGCCCTTGACCGCCTTTACCGCGCTGTCAAGCCTGCTTTCAAAGGTGCCGAAATCGTCGCCCCACTTTTCTTTCCGGGTCGCTTTGTCATAATATCCCTGATGAACGGCGGGGGAATCGGTGATATCTGCGCCGTCGGCTTCACTTTCAGCTTTGCCGTTTTTCATATTTTTTATCCGCAAAGCATAGGTATAAGCCGCCACGGCCTGAGCCTTCAGCGCCTCCGGGTGGCAGGAAGGGGAGATTTCGGCGGCGACAACGCCCTTTATGTATTCGTCAAAATCCAGCTCACTTACCTTGCCGGAGGAGAATACCTTTACCGTTTCGTCCTTGTCCGAAAATGTTACCGAAAATTCCGCTTCCGGGTCGGCACTTGCCCTCTTTGCCGCCGCGGCGGGGATAAGCAGCATTGCAAGGGCAAGAAGAGCCGCTATCGGTGAATAAGTCCTCATAACCGTTACTTCCTTTCTCTTGACTTTTATAATATTTAAGGTGTATAATACAATATCTTAATATGGAGAATTTTAACCGATTAATCCCAAAGGAGGGTTTTATTTGAATTCCGGAGTAACAAGCATTAAACAAACCGACATCACTTTAAAAAAGTTATGCGATCAGATAAAGGAATATGACCATGTTGACCCCGCCGATTTTGAAAAATACAATGTTAAGCGCGGCCTCAGAAATCAGGACGGCACAGGCGTTATGGCGGGCCTTACAAGCGTGTGCAATGTTGAAGGCTATTATATTGACGACGGTGAAAGAATACCGAGAGAAGGTAAGCTTCGCTTTCGCGGAATAAGCATGCGCGAGGTGGTTGAGGGCTGCGAAAGGGAAGACCGTTTCGGCTATGAGGAAATTGCGTGGCTTCTGCTTTTCGGTTCCCTGCCCGACAGCGAGGAGCTTACCTCCTTCACAAAGCTGCTTGCGGTTAACCGTGAGCTCCCCGATGATTTTATCGAGGATATGATTATGAAGGCCCCCTCACCCAACATTATGAACAAAATGGCAAGAAGCGTGCTTGCTCTTTATTCCTATGATGATGATGCCGACGACACCTCGATTGAAAACGTGCTTCGCCAGTGCATAACGATACTTGCGAAAATGCCCGCGATTATGGCTTATGCCTATCAGGTCAAGCGCAGGCATTATTATCACGAAAGTATGTACATTCATCAGATTTCACCCGACCACACCACAGCCGAGGCGGTATTGAACGCCATAAGGGATGACCGCAAGTTCACCAAAGAAGAGGCAAGGCTTCTTGATGTGTGCCTTATGGTTCACGCCGAGCACGGCGGCGGCAACAACTCCACCTTTGCAAACCGTGTGCTCACCTCCAGCGGAACCGATACCTACTCCGCCTTTGCGGGCGCGATTGGTGCACTTAAGGGCCCCCGCCACGGCGGCGCCAACATAAAGGTTACCGAAATGACCGATTTCATAAAATCCGCCGTTCCCGACACCGCGGATGAAGGCGCGGTTGCCGATTACCTCAGAAAGATTGTCAGGCGCGAGGCGGGCGACGGCTCCGGCCTTATCTACGGTATGGGTCACGCGGTTTACACCCTTTCAGACCCGCGTGCGGTTATTCTTAAAAGGCACGCCGAAAAGGTGGCTGTCGGCACCGAGTTTGAAAAGGATTTCAGGCTTCTTGAAACAATCGAAAACCTTGCCCCCGAAATTCTGCATGAGGCAAAGGGCAACGGCAAGGCTATCTGCGCAAATGTTGACCTTTACTCCGGCCTTATTTATAAGATGCTCAGAATCCCGGAGGACCTTTTCACCCCGATTTTCACCGTGGCAAGAATCGCCGGCTGGTCGGCTCACAGAATAGAAGAAATTCTCACCGGCGGAAGAATAATCCGCCCGGCATACAAGTGCGTGAGCACGCGCAGCGGCTATGTTCCCCTTGATGAAAGATAAGCAATAATCAAAATATACAGTATTGGCGGTGCAGCTATGAAAAATGAAAAAACAAATTCCGGCTTTATGATTTCCACCGTGGCGTTCTGCCTTGCCGCTTTTGTGGCAATGCCGATAAGGGTTTTCCAGTTCTTCACCAATATGGAGCCCGGAGCGGGATTCTATAAAAATTCCGCAAGCGTTGATATTTATATTCTTTATTTCTTCCTCGGCGCGGGGCTTGTTGTTTCGCTTTTTGCAGCCCTTGTTTACCGAAAAGACCTCGGTTTTGACAGAACCGTTAAGAAAAGACCAATTCAGGCCGCGGCCTCTCTGATTGCGGCGGTAACCGTGCTCTACTCTGCCGCGGTTGATTTTAACGCAACAATGGCTTTCCGCTCACAGCAGATGCTTTCAAACGACCAGTTTCAGAATATAAAGAGCTTTATCCTCGGTGCAAGGGCCGTTTTCGGCGTGCTTGCCGCTGTTTATTTCGTCTGCCTCGGTGTGTCTTACCTTTCGGGCAAAACAAACGGCTCGGAGTTCAAGATTGTTTCCGTTTTCCCGATGGTGTGGTTTATGTTCAGGCTTATTTCCCGCTTTATGACCACAATCAGCTTCATCAAGGTTTCGGAGCTCACCATTGAGCTGTTTATGCTTGCATTTATGCTCCTTTTCTTCGGTGCATTTGCTCAGCTCAATTCAAAGATTGATTCCAAGGGGCTTGACTGGAAGCTTATCGGTTACGGCCTTCCCGCCGCCTGCCTTGCACTTGTTTGCTTTGTGCCGAGGCTTGTTATGATTATCACCGGCAATCCCGGTGCGCTTTATGAAAACGAGCCCATTGAATACTGCGACCTGGGCACGGCGCTGTTTGTTCTGACGGTTGTATTTTCACGCGTGGGCTGGTTCGGCGGCAATGCCGATGTTAAGGAAGAAAAGGCCGCAGCTGAAGAAAAAGCCGCAGCGGAAAAGGCTGCTGCCGCGGAAACGGCTGCCGAAGAAGAAAAGCCCGCTGAAAAAGAAAATAAATCAGAGGAATAATATTTTCTATGGATTTTTCACAAATGCTCGGTTCAATGGCGCTTGCCGCCAAGCAGGTGGCGATTCTTTACATCATAGTCGCTGTCGGCTTTGCGGCTGATAAATTCGGATTATTCACCGAAAAAACGGCGCTCAGGTGTACCGACCTTCTTTTCTACATAATCACCCCGTTTAAAATAGTGGAATCGTTTTTGACCCTTCCCTATTCGGCAGATACCGCAAAAAAGCTGTTTATGGCAATGGGGTGCGGTGCTCTGCTCCATCTGGTGGCGGTGGGCATTTGTTCCCTCTCCTTTAACCGCTGCCCCAAGGATAAGGCGGCAATTTTCAAATACGCCACCGCCTACGGCAACTGCGGCTATATGTCGCTGCCGCTTGTTTCGGCAATAGTCGGGCCGGAGGGTGTGTTTTACTGCTCGGCGGTAATTATCTCTTTCCAGATTTTCAGCTTCACCCACGGCATTTATGTTATCAACATCGGCAAAGAGGATGAAAACGGCAAAAAGGCCGGCATTGATTTAAAAAAGATTATCCTCAACCCCGGCGTTATTGCTGTTATCATCGGCCTGCCGTTCTATCTTCTCAAAATCTCCCTGCCGGAGGTTGTGCTTTCACCGGTTAACTACATAGCCTCGCTCAACACTCCGCTTGCAATGCTTATGTTCGGTACCTATATGGCTCACTCCGATTTCAAAACCGTGTTTAAGGAGTGGAGAATCCTGCTTGTGGCGCTGCTTAAGCTGCTTGTGCTGCCGGGAATCATGCTTTGCGTTTACAAGCTTTTCGGCTTCACCGGCGCTCTGCTCACTTCGCTTGTTATCTCGGCCTCGGCGCCGCCGGCGAACAACACCGTTATGTTTGCCGCAAAATACGGGCGCGACACCGGGCTTGCCTCTCAGGTGGTTTCGGCAGTCAGCCTTATGTCAATAATAACAATACCGCTAATGATAGGTATTTCCTCTGTTATATGAATGATTTACTGATTGAAATAATGAACTCCGCCGCGCCGGAGTGGGGAGTGTGCGATTTTTCCGCAGTTGAGCAAAGGCTCATTGACTGCCGCGCACGGCTTCGCCTGCCGCAGAATGCGCAAAGCGTTATAACGGCGGCGTTCCCCTATCTTCTGGATGAAAAAAAGTATTCGGGGCTCAATGTTTCTCGTTATGCCGCCGTGGCGGATTACCACACCGTTATTGAAGCAAGGCTCGGTGCGGCGTGTGAAAGGCTGAAGGAAGCCTTCCCCGGCGAAAGCTTTGTTTGCTTTGCCGACAATTCCCCTTTGCCTGAGGTGCTCTGTGCCGTAAAAAGCGGAATCGGAGTGCGAGGCGACAACGGGCTGTTTTTCAGCCGCCGTTTCGGTTCGTTTGTGTTTTTGGGCACAATAGTCACCAACCTTAAGCTTGAGGCCGCCGAGGCTGCCGGCAGCGGTTGCCTGCATTGCGGAAAATGCCGCTCTGCCTGCCCGGGCGGGGCGATTGGCGAGGGCGGTATTGACCCGTCAAAGTGTCTTTCCGCCATAAGCCAGAAAAAGGGCGAGCTCACAGAAGCGGAAAAGGAGCTTTTAAGGCGGAACTCCACGGCATGGGGCTGTGATATCTGCCAGACCGTGTGCCCGCTCAACAAAGGTGTTGAATTGACCGGGATAACGGAGTTTATCGAAAGCTGTGTTCCCGAGGTTTTGCCCGGGTGTGAAATTGACGGGCGGGCCTATGCGTGGCGCGGCAGAAAAGTAATTGAAAGAAATCTATCCGTTTTAAAGGAGAAATAAAATATGAAACTTGTTATTGCAATAATCAGCGATGACGATTGCCCCTCCGTTCTCGGCGGGCTTTCCGAAAAGGGCTTCGGCGCAACCAAGCTTTCAACAACCGGCGGCTTCCTTCGCTCCGGCAACGCCACTTTGCTTATCGGCGTTGAAGAAAGCGACCTTGAAAAGGTGTTTGAAATTCTTAAAGAGTATTCAAGCCGCCGCAAGCAGATGATTTCCCCTCTGCCCCCCATGGGCTCGGCGGATTTCATTGTTCCCCCCGTGGAGATTTCCGTGGGCGGAGCTACCGTGTTTGTGGTTGATGTTGACAGATTTATGAGGCTTTGATGTTTTACAAAGGAAAAGAACTTACCGGCCCTGCGGCGGATTCAATAGCCCTTGCCGCTGCCTCCGGCCGCTTTCCGCACACCTCGATTATTGAGGGCGGGGATTCCGAAGCGCGCAAACTGCTTGCGGAAGCCGCGGCGGCGCTGCTTGTGTGCGGCAGGGGAACAGACGGTGCGTGCGGGGTTTGCCCGAACTGCAAAAAGGCGCAGAACGGTTCCCACCCGGATATTGAAATCTGCGGTGAAAACAAAAAGGGCGTTTTTGAGGTTGATACCGTAAGGGATATAATATCATCCTCATTGATAGTGCCCAATGAGGCCGATGCAAAGGTTTACATTCTTGAAACTTTCAATCCGCTTTCCCCTCAGGCTCAGAATGCGCTGTTAAAGCTGCTTGAAGAGCCGCCGAAATATGCGTTTTTCATCATTCTCTGCCCGTCAAAGGCACCGTTTTTGCCCACCGTTCTTTCAAGGGCTCAGGTGTTTTCGCTTGGTGAGGCTGAAACGGTGAAGGATAAGCAGTATTTTGAGGCGCTGGAGGCGGCAAAGGCCGTTGCCCTCGGTGCCGCGGCGGCGGATGAATTTTCCGTTTTGCAGGCAACCGCCGTGTTTGAAAAAAACAAGGAGCTGCTTAAAACCGCCCTTGTGATTCTTGAAGATATTTTCGTTTCGGCAATGAAGCTCAAATGCGGTTCCCCCTGCGATGAGGAGCTTGCCGAAACGGCAAGGGTGCTTTCGGCAAAATTCACGGTAAAGCGCCTTTCACTTTTGACTGACAGAGTTCGCGGGCTTCAGTCGGCGCTGAGGCTCAACAGAAATTATAATCTTATTCTTTTAAGGCTCTGCACCCTGCTCAGAGCCGATTGAGGAGGAAACAATATATGGCAGAGGTAATCGGCGTTCGCTTCAAAGAGGTGGGCAAGGTTTACTATTTTGACCCCGACGGTCAGATTCTCAAAAAGGGCGACAGAGTTATTGTTGAAACCGTGCGCGGCGTTGAGTGCGGCGAGGTTGCAACCGAAAACCGTATGGTTGACGATGAGCAGATAGTCAAGCCCCTTAAAAAGCTTATCCGCAAGGCAACCGATGATGATATTTACACCCTTGCCGAAAACAAGAAAAAAGAGGCTGAGGCTCTGGCGATATGCGAAGAAAAGATTGCCTCCTTTAACCTTGATATGAAGCTTGTGGATGTGGAATATACCTTTGACGGCGGCAAGATTCTTTTCTATTTCACCGCCGGCGGCAGAGTGGATTTCCGCGAGCTTGTAAAAAGCCTTGCTTCCGTTTTCAGAACAAGAATCGAGCTGCGCCAGATAGGTGTCAGGGATGAGGCGAAAATGCTCGGCGGCCTCGGAATCTGCGGCAGGCCGTTTTGCTGCAGCACCTTCCTGGGCGAATTTCAGCCCGTGGGCATAAAAATGGCCAAAGAGCAGGGGCTTTCGCTCAACCCCGCCAAAATAAGCGGCACCTGCGGCAGGCTTATGTGCTGCCTTAAATATGAGCAGGGCGTTTATGACCACCTGCTGCGTGTTACCCCGAAGGTGGGCGCCATTGTTGAAACCGCCGAGGGCACGGGCACGGTTGTTGAAAGCAATCTGCTTGCCGGAACGCTTAAAGTTCAGCTCAACTCCCGCCCGGAGGCCGCCCCGCAGATTTTCGGCAGGCGCGATGTAAAGCTTGTGCGCGACGGAAAAATCCGCATTGAAAAGGATGAGCTTGAAGCCTTTAAGGATATTCAGGATTAAGTGAATAAAAAAATATCTTGCATTTTTAAAAGTTTGTGTTAAAATAAGCTTGAAAAATCAAATAAGGAGGATTTTCACTATGGCATATGTTATTTCTGACGATTGCATCTCCTGCGGCGCTTGCGCAGCAGATTGCCCCGTACAGGCTATCGCTGAGGGCGACGGCAAGTTCGTTATTGACGCTGACACCTGCATTGAGTGCGGCGCTTGCGCGAGCACTTGCCCCGTCGGCGCACCTCAGGAAGGCTGATTAAGGCAAAGCAATTCGCCCCTGCTCCCATCGGGAGCAGGGGATTTTTCTTTGCTTTTACTGTTTGACATTTTTACCGTGTTATTCTATACTGTATTTCATAATATATAATTATATCGGAGGAAAATAAAATGGCAGACCTTTACAATTCCGTTTGCATATCATCCGTTGCGCCAACGGTGCTTTCGCTTTTCAATATGGATATCCCCGGGGGGCTTGACCCCGTTAACCCGGTGCTTGCCGCCCTCGGCGAAAAAAAGCTCGGCGGCGCACCGCTTGACCGTGCGGTTATCTACAATCCCGACGCCGTGGGGCTTTGGCTTTATCAGAAATACACCGATCGCTTTGCGGAGGCTTCGGTTATCTCCGACCTTGCGCTGCCCATGCTTTCGGTTATGCCGAGCGTTACCCCGGTTTGCTTTGCCTCAATGTATTCGGGCGTTATGCCGGAGGTTCACGGAATCAAAAAATATGTCAAGCCCGTTTTAACGGTAAAAACTCTGTTTGATTTCCTTGCCGCGGCAGGCAAAAAAGTCGCCATTGTTTCCACCGAGGGCGACAGCATTTCCAAAATCTTTCTGGAGCGCCCGATAGATTATTTCATCTATGACTCTGTGGAGGAGGTCAACGAAAAGGCGCTTGAGCTTATCCGCAAAAACGAATACGATTTAATAACTATCTATAACGGAAATTATGACGGCGCAATGCACCGCAACGGCCCCGAGGGTGAGGAATCAATGCAGAATCTGAAGCAGAACCTTGATTTTTATGCGGTGCTTGATTCCGAAATAAAGAAAAACTACAAGGGAAAAAACACCCTTCTCGGCTTTTGCCCCGACCACGGCTGCCACGAGATTGACGGCGGCTGCGGCTCACACGGCCTTGATATGGAAGATGATATGAATGTTATCCATTTTTATAAGATTTATAAGGGAGAAAGCAAATGATTGCAGCAATAGATGTTGACCTTTCATACAGCGGCAGAACCCTGTTCAAGCACGCCGATGTAACCTTTACCCGCGGCAACTGCTACGGCCTTATCGGCGCAAACGGCGCGGGCAAATCCACCTTTCTGAAAATTCTCTCCGGTGAGCTGGAGCCCACGGGGGGCAAAATAAGCGTTACTCCGGGTGAACGGATTTCCGTTTTAAAGCAGGACCACTTTGCGTTTGATGAGTACACCGTGGTACGCACCGTGCTTTTGGGCAATTCAAGGCTTTGCGAAATAATGGATGCCAAGGAAGAGCTCTATTCCAAGGAGGATTTTACCGAGGAAGACGGAATGAGGATAAGCGAGCTTGAAGAGGAGTTCGCCGAAATGGACGGCTGGAGCGCCGAGAGCGATGCCGAAATTCTGTTAAACGGCCTGGGTGTTACCAACGAATGGCACGAAAAGCTTATGTCGGAGCTGCCGAACAACCTTAAAGTCAAGGTGCTTCTTGCCCAGTCACTTTTCGGCAACCCGGATATTCTGCTTATGGATGAGCCCACCAACCACCTTGACCTTGAAGCGATAATGTGGCTTGAAAACTTTTTGCTTGACCTTGAAAGCACGGTAATTGTCGTTTCGCATGACCGCCACTTCCTCAACACCGTGTGTACACACATTGTGGATATCGACTTCGGCAAAATGACAATGTATGTGGGCAACTACGATTTCTGGTTTGAATACACTCAGATGCGCCAGCGTCAGCTTCGCGAGCAGAACAAGAAGGATGAGGCAAAGGCGGAGGAGCTTAAGAAATTCATTGCCCGTTTCAGCGCAAATGCCTCAAAATCCAAGCAGGCAACAAGCCGCAAAAAGCTGCTGGAAAGCCTTGATTTAAGCGAGCTGCCCGTTTCCTCACGCCGCTTTCCGTTTGTCGGCTTCAAGCCGGACCGCGAGGTTGGCAACGATGTGCTCACCGTCAGCGGCATTTCAAAAACCGTCGGCGGGCGCAAGGTGCTTGATGATGTCAGCTTCACCGTGCTTCCGCGTGAAAAGGTGGCCTTTGTGGGCACCGATGCCGTGGCGAAAACCACTCTTTTCAGGATTCTCACGGGCGAAATCGAACCCGATGAGGGCACAATAAAGTGGGGCGTTACCACAAGCCATTCCTATTTCCCCTCCGACAACTCGGCATTTTTTGACGGGTGCGAGGATTCTCTTATTGACTGGCTGCGTAATTATTCCGACCTTGTGTTTGAAAGTGATGTGCGCAGCTGGCTGGGCAGAATGCTGTTCAGCGGCGACGAGGCAACCAAAAAGGCAAAGGTGCTTTCCGGCGGCGAAAGAGTGCGCTGTATGCTGTGCAAAATGATGCTGTCGGGCGCGAATGTGCTGATTCTTGATGAGCCCACCAACCACCTTGACCTTGAATCCATTGCCGCGCTCAACGACGGGCTTATAAGGTTCCCACAAACCCTGCTCTTCACCTCTCACGACCACCAGTTTGTTGAAACGATAGCCGACAGAATTATTGATATCACCACCGGCTCTCACTATGATAAAAAGACCACCTTTGACGAGTATCTTGCCGAGCAGGCGGCGGCAAAAGAGGCAGGCAGATAATGAAAAAAACACTTTATGTTTCCGACCTTGACGGCACCTTGCTGAACCCCTCGGCAGAGCTTTCGGAGTTCACCGTTTCTGCCCTGCAAAAGCTTTCCGCAAGGGGAGTGTACCTTGGCGCGGCAACCGCAAGAACCGGGGCCACCGCCGCCAAAATGCTTGCGGGCACGGGGATAAATGTTCCCGTTATCCTTATGAACGGGGTGTGCGTGCTCGACATTGAGGCGGGGGAGTATATAAGGGTTTGCCGCTTTTCACCGGATGCCTTTGAAGCGGTGGTAAAAGCCGTTCACGATTTTTCGCTTACGGGCTTCTTTTACGGAATAGAAAACAATATTCAGTCAACCTACTATGAAAATCTCAATTCCCCCGGCGCACAGCGCTTTGTGGAGGAGCGAAAGAGAAAATACGGCAAGCGGTTTACAAAAGTTGAGGATTTTTCACTTTTGAGCGGAAGAGGAATAATTTATTATTCCATATCCGATAAACGGGAAAAGCTTGCCCCCGCGGCGGAAAAGCTTAAAGATGTTCCGGGTCTTCGCGTGGAGTTTTACCGCGATATTTATGAGGAGGATTGTTTCTTCCTTGAGGTTTGCTCCGCCGAGGCTTCAAAGAGCACGGCGATTGATTTTATCAGGAAAAAATACGGCTTTGATAAAATAATCGGCTTCGGCGATAACTATAACGATATTCCTCTGCTTGAGGCCTGCGATGAATTTCACGCCGTGGGCAACGCGGTGCAGGCCCTCAAAGAAAGGGCAGATTCCGTAATCGGCACCAATGCCGAAAACGGGGTTGCGCTTTGGCTGCTTGAAAACGCCGAACCGAAAGGAGATAAGTAATGAACAAAACAGTAAAAACAGCCCTCGGCATTGCGGGCGGCACGGCGGGTGCGTTTGTGCTCTCCGTTGCGGCATATATGCCCTTTGTTCTGGTTGACGCGGCAAAAAAATATGATGATGACTGCGAATACCTGCTTGTTCTCGGCGGTGATGTAATCGGCGCCGACACCCCGAGCCCTCAGCTTTTTGAAAGAATGAAAAGGGCTGCGGAATACCTGAACCTTCACCGTGAGGTTATCGCCGTGCCCTGCGGCGGCTGTTTCCGTGAGGGGCAAAAGAAATCCGAGGCGGCGATAATAGGGGATTATCTTGTAAGTCAGGGCGTTGAGCGTGAAAGAATCCTGCTTGAGGATAATTCCACCACTACATTTGAAAATTTCCTTTTCGGCCTGCCGATAATCGAAAATCACGCCGGCAGAAAGGTGAATGATATTAAAATCGCCTTTCTTTCTTCCACCTACCATATGCACCGCGCGGGAATAATCGCCAAAAGGTGCGGAATGGAAAAGCTGCTGCGTGTGGCGGCAAAAACTCCGGGTGACGCATTCAAGCGCTTTGCAAGGGAATATTTTGTTGCCTATGAGCTGCTTTATCACTTCCCCGAAAAGGACAAAAAAGCGGCAAAATAAACTCAGATGGCTTATAAAACTCACAACCCCGAATTTTCGGGGTTGTTTTATGCACAAAACGGGCGTGTTGATTGAATATTCTTTGTATAAATAGTAAAATATACGCATAATTTGCAAAATCAGCCTTGACAAATAATAATAATCAATGTATAATCCGTGCATATCGAAAAATGGCGGAGGTGACGGGATGAAAAAGGTATTTGTTGACGGAAGCGCGGGAACCACGGGGCTCAGAATAGTTGAGCGTCTTTCGTGCCGAAGTGATATTGAGCTGTGTCTTCTTCCCGAGGAGTTAAGAAAGGATACCGCGGCGCGAAAGGCCGCTTTAAACGGGGCGGATATTGTTTTTTTGTGCCTTCCCGATGATGCGGCAAAAGAAGCGGTAAGCTTTATTGAAAACCCGGATGTTTCGGTTATCGACACCTCCACCGCCCACCGCACCGCACCCGGCTGGGTTTACGGCTTCCCCGAAATCGGCGGCAGGCGCGAGGCGATAAAGG
>JAZUJM010000011.1:0-4839 GCA_045642785.1 Acutalibacteraceae bacterium
TATATCCAGATACAATAACATTAACCAGATACCCAACTTAAAATGCGGCGCTTTTGTTTCAGACTATGAAGGTTCAACTGCTTCTCAGGCATACTATTTGTCATTGTACAATACAACCGGCACAGATCATTACAGAAATTGCTACACACAGAATACTGATAATAAAAAGAAATATGCAGATCCCAGAGAAGACAAATATATTTATACGGATAAATCATCTGTCACCGCTAAAAAAATAGATTCCGGTACAGGCAAAGCCGGTGTGCTTTATAACAATACGGTTTCCTATTCTATAACAAGCGCAGGAACTTATAATTTTGCGGTAAAATCGTTTGTTCAAGGTCATTACAAGGATGCCGATTACAGCTACAGCTTTAACTGCTTATACGCGCCGATTTCTGTTACTGCATACAGTAAAAGTGACCTCCGCAATCTTATAGCGGAATGTGTATCTGTTAACACAGATGCTTATTCAGCGACTGCCCTTCAGACATTTAATGATGCTCTTGAAGACGCATATAAAGAGCTCGGAAAAGTTAATGCAACAAGCGGTTCGATATTGGATGCATATAATAATCTTGTTAATGCAAAGGGCAGCAAAAACAAATCAACCGCCTATGGCGAATACTACGATACAATCCAGAATAAGGTTGACGAATCTATTCTCCCCACGGTTTCAAGAAGCTTTACCCTCGGCGATAAAATAACCGCAAGTGCTGAGGAAGTTACAGGCTACGATTATCAGAAAATGGAGTTCCCGTTTGATGTGGGTTCATTCCTTCTGAGGTCAAAAGAAAAAATGGGTACTAATGTTTCGTCAGTTACGGGAAATTCGGCAAATAACACAATTACTTTTACTTCCTCAAACGGTACGGATAACTATATTTCGAAGCCAAGCAACGCAGCTGATTCAAGAACTCTTTATTATCTTGAGGTCCAGCCCGGCACAAAAATAAGCCTGAGTGCCAATATCGGCACATCCGCCGGGCAGATGTATATCTACGGCCTTGATTCAAGCGGCAAACAGACTAAGGGAAGCGCAAGCATATCCGGCACCGGCAATCAGACCGTATCGCTGGATATTCAAAGCGGCTGCAAATATGTTTGCTTCAGCTTCGGCAACAAAACAGCAAACACCACAACCACATTCAGCAATATAACAGTTACCTACACCGGCGATCAAATCTATTTAACCAGAGTTCAGAAAGAAAATATCAGATTCAGATTCCATTATAAGCCGAAGCCCTGCACCGTTTACCTTGACGGCAACGGAGCTACAGCCATGGGTACCGAAAGCGTTGAGGTTTATGTTAACAATCCTCTTCCCAAAATCACTACTTTGCCCACCCGCATCGGTTACACCTTCCTCGGTTATTATGATTCCAACAACAATCAGTATTATAACGCCAAGGGCGAAGGCGGAACGATTTGGGAAAAGAGCGGCAGCGGCACCCTTTATGCCCACTGGCAGGCCAACACCTACAAGGTAACCTTTGACCAGACCAACGCTACCACCCTCGGCACCACGCAGATAACGGTTACATTTGATTCCGCCCCCTACACCGCACCCTCAACCGTTCCCACCCGCATCGGTTACACCTTTAGCGGTTACTGGGATGCCGCAACCGGCGGAACCAAATACTATGAGGCAAACGGCGCCGCAGTTGACGGAAAGCGTTGGGATATACCTAAGGACACACCCCTTTACGCACAGTGGACAATTAATCAGTATCACCTTGATGTTAACGGCGTGCTTGATTCAAGCTTTGATATAAGCGGCGAAACTCAGACCGTAAGCGGCGTTTCACCGAGCGGAAACATCACAGATTTCGGTACGTTTGATGTTTATGTTAACGGCAGCAAAACAACATCCAACCCGGTAAGTGATTACTATTCACTTCACGATTACAACTCAACCTTTACCCTTCAGGATATCAAGCAGGAGGACGGTAAAACCTTTGACGGCTTCTATCTGAGCACGGATAATGTATTCCATACCCCCGATGATACCGCAACGGGTGTTATTCCCGCCGGAAACATCAGCATTAACCTTTTCTTCCACACCAACACCTTCTCAATAAATTATTATCCCAACGGTGATATTGAAAAGGGCGAAATGGGCACGCAAACATTTAAATTCGGCGACAAAAACACCGTTAACGCCAACGCCTTTGAAAACTCCCACAAGGTAACCTTTAACTATAACTTCGGTGATTCAACGGTTACATCAAAGGATACCGATTCAAACGGTAAAGACAGTACAACGGTTAATTGTACTTTCCTTCATTGGGCAACCAACCCCGACGGCTCGGGCGATATAGTTACCAACAGCAAGAACATAGGCAACTACAGGGAAGAAACAAAGACAAACGACAAAATGACTTATGAGCTTTATGCCATCTGGCAGAATAACGCCATAACTCTTCCCAAGCCCGCAAGGCTCGGCTACACCTTCGGCGGCTGGTATCTTGATTCCACTTTCAGAACCCCGGTCGGCAAGGGTCAATACACCCCCACCGCAAGTGTAACTCTTTATGCAAAGTGGAATCAGGTCAACTGCACAAATGCCGCAATCGCTTATGATTTTGAAGCACCCATAACAACAAAGATTATTGCCGATAACTCAACCCTTCCCGATAACGGCACCTTTATCCTCGCTTCGGGAATCAGCAGCCTTGACAACCTTAACAAAATTTCAACCGAGAGCTATATCAGGGGCACAATCAAAAATATTGACAACAAAACTGACGGATACATCATCAGTCAGGGCGACGGCTCAAACGGCAAAAACACCGAGGTATCCTTCACCCCCCAAGCTCTTTCCGATTCAACCCTCAACAACATTACAGCTTATTATGAGTACTCCTTCACCGAAAACAACTTAACTCAGAAGCTCACCGGTTCCATTGAATTTGTTCCCGCCAACAGCGTTTATTATGAGGAAACAAACTTCATCACCCGCAATTCCATTGAAGAGGAATATTCTGACGAATATTTCTCACCCTCCAACTGGGAACAAGTTTACGCCAACGGCAACAGCAGCCTTGTAAGTGGTGAAAAATACCCGGTTTACGGCTACAACATCAACAACAAGGCCTATATCCCCGGCAGCTTCTCCGCCAATAAAGCAATCAGAGCACAGGTTTCTCAGTTCTCTCAGGTAAGTAAAACCGTAGAATATGAATTCAGCGGCACGGGCTTTGACCTTTATTCCGCCTGCGGCGACAGCACATCGGTGCTTATGGTTTATGTCTGGAACGTAACCGAGGGCGCCAACGGTCAGAAGGAATACAGCCCCATTGCCAACACCGCGGTTGACACTTATCTTACCGATACCAACCTGTTAACTCAGGCAAGCTACCCCGGCAATCTTGTCACTCAGGTTCCCGTTTATCACTTTGAAGCCTCCAACTTCAACAACCCCAACGAAGAAAATCCCGAGGAAACCCCCAATTATCTTGTTCAGGTTTATGCCCTTTGGGTTGACAGCGAGCCGCTTGCAATGTGCTCCTCCCC
Source organism: Acutalibacteraceae bacterium (assembly GCA_045642785.1). Classification (GTDB taxonomy): domain Bacteria; phylum Bacillota; class Clostridia; order Oscillospirales; family Acutalibacteraceae; genus CAG-177. Next base: position 3,517 of record JAZUJM010000011.1, read on the forward strand.
CGAAAGCAGAACCGAATGTGCCGCAAAGCAGATAGAGGCAGCCGGCCTTGAGGTTAACGAAGAGCTCTTTGACATTAAGTGGGTTGATAAAAACTCTGTTTTCAACGGCGGCAGCGGCTGTGAAATCAACCTTGTTCCCGTAAGCTCTGCTAAAGTCGGTGCAAGGGCTGCAACCTGCTACGGCTACATTGACGGTATCAGAGTTTACCACCAGTGCGACCCCGAAAGCGAGCAGTTCAAGGGCGGCTATGATGACCTTTACATTTCAACTGAAAAGGATGCTTCATTCTTTAATGTAAAGCAGTTCATAAGAAACGCCGAGGTTAATGAGTACAAGGATTACACGGCAAAGGTAACCGGCTACGGCTCCGACCCGATTAACGAGGTTTATCTTGCCCCCGGTGACGGCCCGGCATTTGCAAAGGCAGGCGCAACCGCATTTAAGATTTCCAACTTTAACAGCGAGGTTAACCGCGTTATGATTTCCGCAAGAGCGGTAACAGGTACACCCTCCATTCTTGTTCGCGGCAGCGACAAGGGCGAAGTCGGAATCCTTATCAACCTTGTAAGCTCAACAGAAATGTACTACGATATCACCGATTGCCTCACCGCCGATGCAAACGGCAATGCAACGGTTTATATCACTCAGCGCAACCCCGGCCCGGGTAAAACAATCGGCTATGCCGCAATCGGCAATGTAAAAGTTACCGCAGGCAGCGCAGCACATACAACCCTCACCTCACAGAGATTGGTTGCATTAAGCCCCGCTGAGGCTTCCGCTGCACTCGATTATATGAGCACCGAACCCGCTTCAATAATCCCCTACAATGTTGAGGGCAGCCTTGTTTCGGCAACCGAAAAAGCTGCAAAAGCAGACCCCAATGCCAAGCCGATAGTCAATCCCGACACACCGGACACACCCGATACCCCCGACACACCCGATAAGCCCGAATCCAAGGCAGGCCTTGTTAACATTCTCGGCGGCAAAAAAGCTCTTGATGTTGATTATAAGGCTACCGTAATATTCCACGGCAAGCTTGCCGAAACCGCCACAGCCGAAGACGGCACCACAATTATGTGGTATGTTAACGGCAAATATGCCGGCAAGGGCGACAGCTTCACTCTTAAGAGCATCAAGGAACAGAGCGTTGTTGAAGCCAAGCTTGTTAACGACAAGGGCGAAGAAACCGGCCACTCCGAAGCAGTTACCGTTAAACCCGCAAAGGGCTTTATTCAGAAGCTTATCGCATTCTTCAAGGGACTGTTCGGAAAACTGCCCGTAATCGACCTTAAATAATTTAATTACCAAACTAAGAACCCCGC
>JAZUJM010000012.1:0-13471 GCA_045642785.1 Acutalibacteraceae bacterium
CGGTGCGCTCTTTATACTCCACCCTGCCCACAACGATAACGGAATCGCCGTTTATCTCGTCGCTGAGCTCGTGGCTCACATCGTCCTTTTCGCCAACCTCAACGCCGGCTTCGTCAAGAATCTCCTCAACGGTGGCGGAGGTGGTAACTATCTCGGTTTCTTCGCCGTCTGCCTCAACGGTAACGCTGAACGCGCGGTTGATAACAACCTGCATTCCGTCTTCAACGCTTTCGTTAAGCGAAACGCTGATTTCATCCTCATCGGCAACATCAAGGCCGCAGTCGTTGAGCGTTTCACCGACGGTGCTGTAACCCACACAATAAATGATATCGTCGTTGTCAATAACCCTGAGGGTCTTTGCCCTGTTGATGATTATTGTTCCGCCGTTTTCAGCATCAAACCCGCTTGCATCAAGCTCATCGTTTGCACCGAGAATTATGCCCGCGCTGTTAAGAACGCTTTCGGGAGTGGTTCCCTTGGCGGAAACGGTGTAGGTGCTGTCGCCGTCAATAACCGTAACATTGATAAAGCCTATTGAACCCGCAAAAGCGGTAATCGTTACGGAAAGAGCAAAAAGAATAGTAATTACTGCCGTTGCAAGCTTGAATGGGCGACTGAACGCCTTTTTCATATTGGCACCGGTAAACATAAAAAACTCCTTTTTTAAAGGCCCGGAATCGGCCTGCATTTGCGGCACGAAAAAAGCCGTGCCGCCGGGCTGTTTGCTGCCCGGTCTGTTTGTGTGGCGTATTATACTGATGTTTTCGTCATATGTCAAATTTTCCGAGAATCATTTTTTGTGTAAGTTGCACAATCAGATTTTAGCCGACTTTGATGAATACGGTGTAATAATGAATATTATGCATTGATTTGAATTTTTATGCACCGCTTTTTTTGCGAATTTTGTGAAAAACATAGAAATGTTACAAACGGTTACAACGGGGTGTTTTACGGTTTTATTGTTCTCATTTGGAATGATAATATACCTGAATATGTTTATTTTGGCCGATTTTCTTAATTTTTCGAGGTTTTGGCACCTGCACAGCGGGCGTTTCAAGGCGCAAAAAAGCACCCCTGCAGCCGTCTTTTGCAGGGGTGTTTTGAGGGTTAAAGGCTGTTTTTTTCAGCCCGTATTTTTGCCCGCAGGAAATTTTTTACTGCATACTCTGTATATGCTTTTTCACCTGCTATTTTATGCGGAAAAGGAGTTAAAAATGACTTCATTCAAAGGGCAGAATCATGCTTCAAAAGTTTATTCAGGCTGGCGTGAAACCGGCTTATCCTCCGACGGAGTGTTCCAGTTTATGAAGCCGTTTCTTTCGGCAAAATACCACGCCATACCGAACATTTTCGCAGAGTCATCAACCGGAATATACAGCTGATGATTTTTAAGATAAACCTCACCGCTCATTTTTACCGAACCGCGCTCGGTGGCGGCAATATCGCTGCCCTCTTCAAACACGGCTCTGTGGCCGTAAGCCTCAACCGTAACCCGGCCTTTTTCTTTAAGCACCGCGCCGCCGATTGACTGAACAACCACGGCAAACGGGGCAAACCACACGCCGTTCTTCTGCTCCGGCGCAAGGCCGCGGGCAATAAGCTCCAACATTCTGCCCTTAAAGGCCATTTTTACCCAGTCGTATCTCGGGGCAAGGGCATAGGGCGTTATTACATCATTCTTTTTATCAATGGTGAAAAGGTCAACTATTCTGCCGTCTTCCATATATGCGGTTATGGTGAGCTTTTCACCGTCAACCTCCGCCACACAATACAGCGGAGTGTGTTCCTCCTGCGGGAAAAAGCAGGAGTGCCACACCTTTTGTGCGTTGGAGTGGTAGATATTGCCGCCCGCGTTGCCGGCAATATAATGAACAGTACCCTCAGAGGGCTTGTCAAACAGCTCATCGCCCCTTGTGGGGAAGGTGCGGGCAAAAGAATGTTCATGCCCGGCAAACAGCACATCAAGCCTGCCGTCTTCAATCGGCTTGCGAAGCCAGGGGTAGCCGTCATCATTCTGCCCCTCCGGCATTACGGGATAAATCGGGAAATGATAGGTGCCGAGCTTCCAGCACTTGCCGCTCGCCTTAAGGTCGGCATATGCCCATTCGGAAACCTGCTCCGGCGCGTTTATGCCCATAACAAGAAAATGAGCATTGCCGTAATCAAAGGAGTAATTTTCGGTTTTGTAGCCCTCGGGACCGTTCAACGGGTAAGAATACTCAAACTGAGAATCAAAGAAATCGGCGTGTTCAAGATAGAATTTGCCCACCGGCTCGGGGAAATAGGTTAAAAAACCGCGGTTGTCGTGGTTGCCCGTGGTCATCATATAAGGTATGCTTTCAATAACGCCCTTTAATCCGCTGAACATACCGTTCCATTGCAAATCATTCTGCCCGTTGTCGCAGTTGTCGCCGGCGGTGAGGATGAATTTGCAATCCGGGTGCAGGGAAAGGGCCTTTTTAATCATTCCGTTGACTATTGAATAATCGGGAAGCTGAGGCGGATTGCCCTTCTGGTGGTCGGAAATAATAATAAATTTAAAATGAGTTAAGTTTTCCGGCTCGGTTTCAAAGCTGAATTCACCGCTTCTGTTTGAATCATCACCCACGGTGTATGTATATTTTGTGCCGGGGGTAAGCCCGCGCATAACCGCCCAGTGGTAACAGCTTCGGTCAATATCGCTTTCAATAAATCTGCTTATCGCATCTTGTCTTTTGATTTGGGTGCCGTCGGAATAAAGAATATATCCGCTTTTAACCGCCTCATCGGTTCGCCACGAAACACACATTTCGGTGTGAGGGTCGCCGCAGAAGCTTAAAAAAATGTGGTCGGGCTGAGCCGTTGAGCCGCGTTCCGGCTTATAAAAATTACCGTTTTTATCTTTCATACGGCAAAAACCTCCTGCAATTAATGAAATAAGTGTAACCCCGAAGCACGGTTTTGTCAATGAATAATAATGTAATGTAATATTATTATATATAAAGAACGCCTATGGAAATTTGTTTTGCTTGATTTTTGAACACTCAGCAGTTATAATGTTTTTATCTGAATATTCACGGAGGTAATATAATGAAGCTTTTCAGAAAAATGCTGTGCGTTCTTCTCAGCGTTATCACAGCGGTCTGCCTGCTTCCCGCTTTTTACGGCGCGGCGGATAACATTGAAAACTATCTTACCTTTGAACCGAAGGGCAACTACGGCGCGGCAAACTATCATTATGAGGTTTCCGGCTGCAGTATTGCTTTGCCCTCGGTTGTTAACATCCCCGCCGTTTATGACGGCTACCCGGTTACCAAAATCCACAAGGAGGTCTTTAAGGGCTGCGGCAGGCTTGAAGAGGTTACCATTCCCGAATCGGTAACTCAACTTTACGCCTCAGCATTTGAAAATTGCCTTAACCTTAAAAAGGTTACCTTTAAGGGCACCGATGTTACCCTTGCCGCCTCAACCTTCAGGGGCTGCTCTCAGCTCACCTCGCTCACCCTGCCCTCGGCAATCACCGCCATCCCCGAAAATTCCTTTAACGGCTGCTATGCCCTTCAAAGCCTTAACCTGCCCGATACCCTTGTTACAATCGGCATAAAGGCTTTCTGCTCCTGCCGCGGCTTAAAGGAGCTTGCAATCCCCGCAAGCGTTGCCGATATCGGCGAAGAGGCCTTCTCCGACTGCAGCGGGCTTGAAAAAATCAGCGTTGACCCCGCAAATGCCGCTTACAAGAGCGTTGACAACGCTCTTTTTACCGCAGACGGCACCGAGCTTATAATTTACCCCGCCGCAAATGAGCGCACCGCCTACACGGTTCCTGATGGTGTAAATGTTCTTAAAACCATGGCGTTTGCAAGAAGCACAAAGCTTGAAAGCGTTGAGCTTGCCGATTCGGTTAAGGAAATTGAGCCCTACGCCTTTTCGGAGGCCGCCGCGCTCAAAACCGTTGACCTTGCAAATGTTGAAACAATCGGCTCCATGGCCTTTGCAAAGTGCACGGAGCTTAAGGAAGTGACCGTTCCCGCCACGGTCAAGGATTTCGGCAGCGCCTTTGTTGCCTCCGGGCTTGAAAAAGTAACTCTTGAAAACGGCGTTAAAACAATAAGCAACGGCGCATTCGATTCCTGCAAAAATCTCAGGGAAATAATCATCCCCGAAAGTGTTGCCGAAATTGAGGCGGGCGCATTCAGAAACTGCGAATCGCTCACTCAGATTGTAATACCCAAATCGGTTGAGAAAATTGATAAAAACGCCTTTATCGGTATTTCCGATTCAATTAATCTTGCCGTATTTCTTCAATCCCCTGCCCAGAAATTCGCCGCCGAAAATTCAATCCCCTTTACCGTTATTGACTCCGACACAAAGGTGACAATAGGCAGCGGAGAAACCGAAAAGCAGCTTGCCTACTACAAAACCGAAAAGCTCACGGCAGATGCCTCCGGCTTAAAGGTTAAGTGGACAACCAGCGACCCGAAAATCGTAACTGTTGACTCAAACGGCAACATCAAAGCCGTCGGCAAGGGCTCGGCGGTTATCACGGCGGCGGTTGAGGGCTATGAAGAAATCAAATCCTCTGTAACCGTTACCGTTACATTCACCTTCTGGCAGAAGATTGTTTATTTCTTCCGTCACCTTTTCGGAATAATCTGACAGCAAACATAAAAATTACAGCGCACGGAAAATTAATCCGTGCGCTGCTTTTTTGTTGTTTTTATCTCTTTACTCTTGCGTTGCCGCTCCAGACGCTCCATACCATATCCTCATCTGCAGGCTGAGCGTAATCGGTAAGGAAGGTGGTGGCAAGTGCTCCGGTGGCCCAGCCGAACTGAATCCACTTTTCGCTCTCCCAGCCTTTGAGAATGGCATAAAGCACGCCGCCCACAAAGCCATCGCCGCCGCCAATGCGGTCAAGCACTCTTATCTCTCTGGGCTCAACAACCTGCCATTCGCCGTTAACAAACATTATCGCACCCCAAAGGTGGGTGTTGGCGTTAACAACCTGACGAAGTGTTGTGGCATAAACAGAGGCGTTGGGGAAGCTTTCGCGAACGCACTCAATCATGCCCTTAAAGCCCTCAATCTTGGCCGCAAGGTCTTTGCCGCCCGCTTCGGGGCCCTTTATGCCGAGGCAAAGCTGAAAATCCTCTTCATTGCCCACAAGGATATCGGCAAGGGAAGCAATCTCGGTGAAAATGGCGCGAAGCTCCTCTTCACGGTTTTTCCAGAAGGTTGCACGGTAGTTAAGGTCAAAGGAAATCAGTGTGCCGTATTTTTTCGCGGCACGGGCAAGCTCAAGGCAGAATTTGCCGGTTTCGGGTGAAAGGGCACCGATAAGGCCGCTTAAATGCAGAACAGCCACGCCCTCCTTGCCGAAAATACGGTCAACATCAAAATCATCAATGTTAAGAGTTCTGCCAACCTCACCGGCACGGTCATTGCACACTCTGGGGCCGCGGGAGCCGCAGCCGCTGTCGGCAATATTAAACTGGTGGCGGTAGCCCCAGGGGCCGCCCTGAGGACCATCCTTACCCTCAAACACCATTCCGCGTGAGCGAAGGTCGCGCTTGATAAAATCGGCAATGGGGCTGCCCTCAACAAAGGTGGTTAAAACCTTAACGGGCAGGCCGAGATATGACGAAATGCTTGCAACATTGGTTTCAGCGCTTGTTGCCTGCATAAAGAAGGTGCTGCTTGAAGCTACGGGCTGGCCGTCGGGCGGGCAGATACGAACGCCCATGCTTGTGGGAACAACAAGAGCCCATGTGTAATCTTTTTTAATCTCCATTTTCAATATCCCCTCTTTATCTTTTTATGCGTTATACTGTGAAGCCGCGGTGTCGCCGCCCTCACCGGTCCAGTTGGTGTGGAAGAACTGACCTCTGGGGGCATCAACTCTTTCATAGGTGTGGGCGCCGAAGTAGTCGCGCTGAGCCTGAAGCAGATTTGCGGGCAGGCGCTCACAGCGGTAGCCGTCAAAGTAGCTTAAAGCTGTTGTCATGGCGGGCACGGGGATTCCGTTTGCAACCGCAGCGGCGCAAACTCTTCTCCAGCCTGCCTGTGCCTTTTCGATTATATCCTTAAAATACGGGTCAAGCAGAAGATTGGTGAGGCCGGGATTATTGTCAAAAGCCTCTTTGATTTTGCCGAGGAATACGCTTCTGATTATGCAGCCGCCGCGCCACATAAGGGCAATGCCGCCGTAGTTAAGATTCCAGTTGTAGGTTTTTGCCGCCGCTCTCATAAGGGTGTAGCCCTGAGCATAGGAAACAATCTTTGCGGCATAAAGGGCACTTCTTATATCCTCAATAAACTGAGCCTTGTCGCCCTCAAACTTAACCTCGGGGCCGGAGAGCACCTTGGAAGCGGAAACGCGCTCCTCTTTCATGGCAGAAAGGCAGCGGGAGAACACAGCCTCGCCGATAAGGGTGAGGGGGATACCCTCGTCAAGTGCGGCAATGCTTGCCCATTTGCCCGTGCCCTTCTGGCCGGCGGTGTCAAGAATCTTTTCAACTATGGGTGAGCCGTCTTCATCCTTGTAGGCAAGGATATCGCGGGTTATTTCGATAAGATAGCTGTCAAGCTCGCACTCGTTCCACTTTGCAAAAACCTCGTGCATTTCATCCGCGCTCATTCCGAGCAGGTCACGCATGAGCTGATAAGCCTCGCAGATAAGCTGCATATCGCCGTATCCAATGCCGTTGTGAACCATTTTAACAAAGTGGCCCGCTCCGTTTTCGCCAACCCAGTCACAGCAGGGGGAGCCGTCTTCCACCTTGGCGCAGATAGCCTGAAGAATGGGTTTAACGGATTCCCACGCCGCCTTTGAGCCGCCGGGCATAAGGCTGGGGCCCTTAAGTGCGCCCTCTTCGCCGCCGGAAACGCCGGTGCCGATGTAAAGCAGACCCTTGCTTTCAACATACTCGGTTCTTCTTGCGGTGTCGGGGAAATGGGAGTTGCCGCCGTCTATTATTATATCGCCCTCTTCAAGCAGGGGAATAAGGCTTTCGATTGTGGAGTCAACAGCGGCGCCCGCCTTTATCATCATCATAACCTTTCTCGGCTTTTCGAGCGAAGCAACAAGCTCTTCAAGCGAATAGGTGCCCACAATGTTTTTGCCCTTGGCTCTGCCCTCGATAAAGTTTGTTACCTTTTCGGTGGTGCGGTTGTAAACGGAAACGGTGAAGCCCTTGCTTTCCATATTCATAACAAGGTTTTCGCCCATTACCGCAAGGCCGATAAGGCCGATGTCGGATTTTTTCATTTTGTATTCCTTCCTTTATATAAAGTATTTTTTGCCTTTATCAGTCAACAGTCCAGAGCCCGAGGGCGGGATTGCTGATGTAGAAAATCTCCTCCCCGTCGGGAAGAACATTAACTCCGTCTTTGAGAACGGCGGGGTCGTATTTTTTAACGGCCTCGTCATAGGGCTCATACTTGAAATTGACGCCCTCAACCTCTTCTTTGGTAACAAGCTTTGTGCAGTAGGTTATGCCGAATCTTCCGTCGGAGGAGCCGTGAATAAGGTGAGCGGCAACGGAAAGATTCTCCTGCAAATCGGCGTTTTCGTTAACAAGCTCCAAAACCTTTTCGCGCCCGACATAGCCGTATTTTCTTATCAGCCTGTCATTCGCCTCATCCTCGCCGAATTTACGAACTCCGGGTGCAAGCACAACAAGCTCGCCGCCCGTTTCAATGGCAAGGCGGGTGCGGTAAACGGCCTTGTTGCCGAGCCAGGTGCTCTTGAACTCCCTCGGGTCAAGGTAAACAACAGCCTTTTTAATCGGCGTTTTCAAATGAGTAAGATTCTTTTCGCGGCTCATTTCAACCGCCTGCTCAAACAGCACCCTCTGATTGCCGAGCTTGTCGCCGATAAACAGGCCGTGAATAAAGGTTTCATCGCCCGAATTGGTGGTGACGGTAAGCACATACATCAGCGGCACATCGGCAAGAAAATGCTCCTGAGCATAGTCAAACACGCGGCGCACAGGGCTGAAATCCCTGCCCATTATCCTTTCCATGCCGTAAAACGCGCCGAGCATATGGGAGGAATTAATCATACTGCTGCCGCCGCAGCCGACAAAGATATTTTTCGAGTAATTCGCCATGCCCACAACCTCGTGGGGAACAACCTGCCCCACCGAAATAATGAGGTCGTAGCTTTTATCGACTATAAGGCGGTTAACCTCAACATCGATTTTGGTGTTGACAAGCCCGTCGGAAACCTCGCTGACAAATTCGGCGGGAACCTCACCGAGCTTGACAACATCGGTTCTCCAGTTGTGAACAATAAGCTTTTCAAAGGGCACGCCCTCGCCAAAAAACGCGGCGCACTCCTCACGGGTCATCGGCTCGTGGGTGCCAAGCGCGGGGAGAATATCCACCTCGCACTCATCCTTGAGAATATCGTAATAGGCGGCGGTTATTCTGCCCGCGCCCGAATAGAGCCTTGTGTAATCGGGCGGAAGAATAAGCACCTTGCTGAGTTTTTTGCCCTCAAGCGATTTTTTAACCGCTTGCTTCATCTCCTCGGAGCCTATGCCTTTTTCACTGTTGAGAATCATTTTTATCCTCCCCGGTAATAACACCGTTTAATTAATTTTATTTAACGGGAACGGTAATATCATACTGACTGAGCCATTTGCCGAGCATAAAATCCCTTGCGCGGAAAACGACCTCATCCCCGTAAACCTCAACTATGTAACCGATTCCGGGGCCGTTGTATTCGCCGTCTTTATTTTCAATGCACAAAGAGGGCAGGTTTACCATTGTCAGCTTGCCGTCGGTCTGGCAGGTGTATTCGCCGAAGCCCGTGTGCAAATGCCCCGTGACAAAGAAAACATTATCATAAGAGGTGAGAATCTCTCTGAGCTCGTCGCTCTGAGCGCCCACCGAACCGGCTGAATCAATCGGGCTGCCCCAGGTGTCGGGCAGGCCGTGGGTGTTCTTAAGCGGCTGGTGGCAGAAAACAAAAACGGGCTCGCCGTTTGCGGCTGCCAGTTCGGAATCAAGCGCTTCCAGCGTTTCATCCGAAAAATATGCCTCCTCAAACTCCGATTTATCCGAGCGGAGCACGATGATTTTAACGCCGTTTACCGTTTCGGCAAACTTAAGCGGAGTATCCGCTGCCTCACCGTTGAGGGCGTTGGAAAATGCCGCAATTCTTTTGCTGCTCTGCTTAAAGCTTCTGAGCCTGATATCGTGGTTGCCGGTGCAGAAAATGAAGCGCGAATCAATGCCGCTTAAGCCCTCATACACCGCTTCATACTCTATCGCAAGGCCGTTTTCAACAATATCGCCCGCCGCAACAACGGCGTCAAGATAATCCGAAGCACCTTTGAGGTCTTCGCACACGGCGGAAAAGACCGGGTATCTTTTAAGCATATAGTTTGAAATCTGAGGGTCAGCTACCGCGGCAAAAACCGCCTTTGCCTCCCCCGCCCTGAGCGGCCGCATTGAATCAGGCAAATCGGGAATAACAACCGGATTTGAAGCAAGAAAAGCCGTTAAAATAAGGGTGAATATTTTAAACGCAAATTTCTGAAAAACAGATGTTAAAAGCATTGACTGCACTCCCTTCCATTATAGGATTATAACATAAATATATCCTTTTTCAAGGTTAACTTAATATAAAGCAGGAAAAAAAGCAAATACCCTCACCGCGAGAGCGATGAGGGTAAAATAATGTTATGCTGTTTTTTGTTAAATCCGTTATGCCTCAAAGAACTTCAGCATTGTGTTGTAAACCTGCTGCTTGCCTTTTTCGTTGATAACCTCGTGCTTCATATTCGGGCAAACGATAACCTCAACATCCTTGTAGCCTATTTTGTGAAGGGCCTTTACGCTTGAGCGAAGCCCCGCGCCGCCGCCCGCGCACACATCGCCCGAACCGGTAACACTCAGAATACGCAGCGAGGGATTTTTGCACTTGTATTTTTTGTAATCGGTCAGCCCGGCATCCGCCGCAACAATGGAGGCAACGGCTGCATTGGTGTAGGTGCAGCCCTTAACAAGCTTATCCGCGCGGTAGGTAAGCATTGTTTCGGGGTTGGCGCACACCCAGCTGTCTTCATCCGCATTGGCTATTGTGGGGATAAGACCGCTTGCGGTGTTTCTGCCGTGGAGCTTCATTGAAGCGGAGCAGAGCACCTTGCCGAGCGGGCAAATAGGAATCGGGAAAACCGTTCCGGTCAAAAGCAGCTTTGATATTTCGTCATCATAATCCTGCAAAAGCAGCCTTGCAATGCAGGAGCCGAGGGAATGGCCGAAAACATAGAGCTCCTTGCCGGGGTAACGGCTTTTGAAGAATTTCATAACCGTGTACTGGTCTTCAACTATCTGGTCTATGCCGTCAAAATGGCCGAGGGGATATGCCTCATTAACCGAAGCGCCGTGGCCTCTGTTATCGGTAACAAGCACGGCATAGCCGTTCTGATTCATAAATTCGATAAAATCGTAATAGCGCTCCTTGTGCTCCTTTGCGCCGTGGATAACCTGAATTATCGCCTTTGGCTTTTTGCAGTCAAACAGCGCGGCGGAAAGCTTTAAGCCGTCGGCGGCGGTGATGGTAAACTCTTTCATACTAATTACCTCCCTTTTCCACTTGATAATACCAAAAAACAAATAAAAAGTCCACACTCATTTTAAAAATTCAGTTAAGGCGATAAAAAATAAAAAAGCCCTTTTCTTTCGCGGCAAAATTTGATATACTAAGATATGTATACTGACTTGTTAAAAGAAAGGTGCGGAAATCCGCAAACGGTAAAAATATGAAAACCGAAATTGTATCAAGAAGCAATGCCGCCGAACTTGACGCCTTTGTTGCCGCCCACCCCAAGGGACATTTTCTGCAAACAAGCGTCTGGGGTAAGGTCAAGGATGACTGGGGCTGGTTCGGAGTAATCTGCCGCAGGGATGACAACAGCATTGCCGGCACCCTTGCCGTTTTGTGCCGCCGCATTTCAAAGCTGCCCTACCATATGCTTTACGCTCCGCGCGGCCCGGTGTGCGACCTGCACGACAAAGAAGTTTTCAACGCCCTTGTTGCCGCCGCAAAAGAGGAGGGCAAGAAATACAAGGGCTATATGCTCAAAATCGACACCGACGCAAGAGCCGATGATGAGGAATACGCCGCCATTATCAAGGATGCGGGCTTTGTTCAGCAGCCGAGGTTCACAAACTTTGAGGGCTTCCAGTGCCGCTATGTTTTTCGCCTTGACATAAGCGGAAAAACCGAGGATGAGGTTTTTGCCGCCTTTGCCGCAAAGCACCGCTACAATGTAAGGGTTGCATTAAAGCACAATGTTGAAATCAAAATCTGCGGCTCCGAAGCGGCGGAGGATTTCTACAGCATTATGGTTGAAACCGGTGAAAGGGACGGCTTTGCCATCCGCTCCGCCGATTATTTTGCAAAAATCGTTGACACCTTCGGCGAAAATGCAAGAATCTATATGGCCTACCTTGACGGCAAGCCCATTGCCGGAGCCCTGCCCGTTCACTGGGGCAACAAGGTGTGGTATTTCTACGGTGCTTCGCTCAATTCCCACCGCAATGTTATGCCCAACTACCTTGTTCAATGGTCAATGATTCGCTGGGCAATAGAGCTCGGGTGCGACATTTACGATTTCCGCGGCGTTTCGGGCAACCTTGATGAAAACGGCCCGCTTTACGGGCTTTACCGCTTCAAGAAGGGCTTCAGCGGCGACTTTATTGAGTTTATGGGCGAGGCGGATATGACCCTTGACGAAAAGGCGCAGAAGATAGTAACCGTTTCGCAGAAGATTGCAAAGAAAATAAGGGGTTAAAAATATGGAAAGCTTCAAGATAACAAAGGTAAGAGAAAACGCCGTTATCCCCAAAAGGGGAACGAAGGGCAGCGCAGGGCTTGACCTTTGCGCCTGCATTGATTCTCCGCTCACCTTAAAGGGCGGCGAAACTGCGGTTATCCCCACCGGGGTTGCGATTGCCCTGCCGGATGAAAACGCCGCCGCATTTATCTTTGCAAGGAGCGGCCTTGCGGTCAAGCACGGAATCGGCCTGCTCAACTCCGTGGGAGTTATCGACAGCGATTACCGCGGCGAGCTTTGCGTTGGCGTTATCAATCAGATAAACGAGCCCTATGAGATTATGCCGGGCGAAAGAATAGCCCAGCTTGTTATTATGCCGGTTTTCCCCGCCGAACCGGTGGAGGTTGATTCACTTGATGAAACCGAGCGCGGCACCGGCGGTTTCGGCTCAACGGGCAGAAAATAAGGGGGAGAACAGCAAAATGAAGAACATAAAACGCGCACTCTGCGCCCTGCTTTCGGTCATTGTTCTGCTTTCCGCCTGCTGCGTGCAGGCCTTTGCCCTGCCCGAAACCCCGTTTGAAGACAGCCGCTTTTTTGAAAGCGGAGATTATGAAATTCATTACAGAGTGGTTGAACACACCGGCGAATACAAGGGCAGAATAATGCTTCTTCACGGCTTTTTGTGCTCCACCTATGCGTGGCGCAATATGGCAAAGGGATTTTCCGAAAAGGGCTATGACTGCTATATGGCGGATTTACCGAACTTCGGTTACTCCACGCGTGAAACACCGGGTATGAATTTCATTGACCGTGAGGATTTGATTGTTTCGCTTATGGAATCCGTTGCCCCCACCTCCGAGTGGATTCTCGGCGGCCATTCAATGGGCGGCGGTGTGGCGGTAAATATCGCCGAGGAACACCCGGTAAAGGCGCTTTTGCTCTTCTGCCCCGCTCCGCAGAGCACCTGCCCCGCGGGAATGGAGAATATTATCACCTCAAAGCCCATGCGCTTTGTTATGAACACATTTTTTAAAATCGGCACAAAGCTTTCGCCTGTTGTCAAGCTTGTGGTTTATGCCGCAACACGCGATTTGAAATTCTCACTTGGATATGATGTCAACGGCGTAACCGGCCCCTTCCTCTATGACGGAATCGGCGCGGGGATGTGCACAATGCTCACCGTTGTGCGCGAAACAAATCTTGCCGAAGCCGATAAAATTACCTGCCCCGTGCTGCTTGTTGAGGCAAGCGGAGATATTATTATCAATGCAGAAATGAAAAACGCCTTTTATGATGCTTTCCCGCGTGCCGTAACCTACACCGTTGACGGCGGCGGCCACCAGTGCATTGAAAACAGAGCCGATGAGCTTGTTGAGCTTGCGGCGGAATTTGTTGAAAAATAAAAAGTCAATTAATGCTTTACGCCCCGCGAAGAAAATCTTCGCGGGGCGTAATTGTTTATTGCCGATTATTTAATTCCGTCTTTTAAAAATTTCTTTTCCTCTTCCTTTAAATCAAGGCCTATTGTGCCGCCGGGGTTCATTGTGTAATCCGGGTCAAAGTAATCCTTAAGTACCTTGAACACCCCGTATTCGTTTCTGCCGAGGGAGCCCTCAAGCCACGGGGCAAACATTTTGCCTATGCCGTGGTGGTGGCTGATTGCCGCGCCGGATTTCTGAATGGCATCAAGTATGGTTGAA
>JAZUJM010000013.1:0-4815 GCA_045642785.1 Acutalibacteraceae bacterium
TTGTTTCCGATTCCGAAAAGGTTATTATCGGCGACCTGTCAATAGATATCCCCGCCCACGAGGTAACGCTTAACGGCGGCCTTGTTGAGCTTACAATAAAAGAATACAACATTCTTCTTAAGCTTGCTTCCGCCCCCGGGCGAACCTTCTCACGCGAGCAGCTGCTTGACGATGTATGGGGCTTTGATTTTTCCGGCGACCCGAGAACCGTGGATTCCCACCTTGCAAGGCTGAGAACCAAGCTCGGTGCCTGGGGCGACGAGCATCTTAAAACAATTTACGGAATAGGCTATAAAATTACAATCTGAACATATTCGGTTATTATTTTTTCAGAGGTGCGTTTGAATTGAGCAAAAAAAGTAACGGCAGGCCGGTCAGCCGGATAAGCACAAGGCTGTTTGTTTCCATTGTTGCCATATTGACAATCTGCTTTGCCGTTATCTGCATTGCGGCGGGCCCGGTGCTTTCAACCGTGCTTGTTTACAACACCGCTTCCGATTTAATAAAAATCTCCGACCGCATCAATTCAGCCGACCCCGGCAGCTCCGCTTATTTTTTTGAGCTTTATTCCCTTGCGGTCAATAACAACATAAGCTTTGAAATTATCGACAGCTCCGGCATTGTTTCCTACCAGTCATCCGACGGCTATTCGGCTCAGAGCTCGGCTCACCTGCCCTCTTCAAATTACACTGAGCCCGAATATAACCAGACCGAGCAGGAATCCGTTTTCAAGGTTCCCGGCTCCGGCACCTATGAAAAGCGCCGCAAGATTGCCACAAGTGCCGAATATCTTGTTTATTCGCGTGAGCTTTCCACCGGCGATATGCTTCATATTTTCTCCTCTGTTGCGGTTATCAACAGCAATGTTGGGGTTGCAGTCAGAGTATTCTCCTTTATTTCGCTTATAATCTGCTTTATTATGCTTGCGTTTGTTTATGCCTATGCCCGCAGGTTCACAAAGCCGCTTGTTGAAATGAACGATGTTACCCGCGATATGGCGGCGCTGAACTTTGCCCGCCGCTGTGAGCACTACGGCAATGATGAAATCGGCGAACTCGGCAACAGCATAAACGCCCTTTCCGCAACGCTTGATTCAACCCTTATGGATCTGCGTGAAAAAAATATTCAGCTTGTAAAGGATATTGAACACCGCACGGTGCTTGACACCGCAAGGCGCGAATTCATAAACAATGTTTCTCACGAGCTGAAAACACCGATTGCCATAATCTCCGGCTATGCCGAGGGCTTAAGCGCCGGAATCAGCGACGACCCGAAGGTTATCGGCGAATACTGCGATATAATAAACGAAGAAAGCAAAAAAATGAACGGCCTTGTAGTTCAGCTGCTTGAGCTTTCCAAGCTTGAAAGCAGCAAGGCGGAAATCACCCCGGCTGTCTATTCTCTCGGCAGTCAGATAACCGAGGTTATGAATCATTTTTCCATTCTGTTTAAGAATCACTCCATAAGCGCTGAAAGCAGCGTTCCCGAAAACGCAATGTGCTTTGCCCAGCAGGATAAAATAGAAATCGTACTCAAAAACTACATTTCCAACGCCGTTTCGCATTGCTCGGGCGATATGAAAATCAAGGTTGATTGCAGAGAAAACGGTGAAAACTGGCGTGTGAGCGTTTTCAACACCGGCAATCACATTGCCAAAGAGGATATGGATAATATCTGGACCAGCTTTTACCGCGCCGACAAGGCTCACGAAAGAAGCGAAAACCGCTTCGGCCTCGGCCTTTCGATAGTGAAAGCCATAATGAACAACCACTCAATGCTGTGCGGCGCCGAAAATGTTGACGGCGGCGTAAAGTTCTGGTTTGAAGTAAAGAAAGAAAGGAATTAACGGCAATGTCTTTTTGCAGGCAAAAAAGAAAACTTGCGGCGGTGCTTGCCGCTGTTTGCGCTGCTGCCCTGCTTTTTTGCGGCTGTGAAAAGAATGAAAGCGTTAAAAGCCGCGCCGTTTCCTCAATAAACACCATTTCGGCAAAGGTCAGCGACCGTTCGCTTCATTTCTCCGACCCGGTAAACCCCGAAATGGAGCTTATTACCAAATCCGGCCTGCTTGAGCTTTGCTTTGATAAAGAAAGCTGTTCGTTTTTTGTTCATGACCTTTCCTGTGAGCGTTACTGGAGCTCGCTGCCTGTTTTCACCGCCGACCGCTCCGTGCCGGAGGATTCCTCCGCAATAACGGTTACCGCCCTTTACGGCACCGACCTTTATGTGCTCAATTCTCAGGATAACTCGGTTGCCTACGGCAGAGCCTCCTGCAAAAAGAACGAAAGCGGAATGACGCTCACCTATGATATTTTTCCCGATGAAGCAACATCAAAAAAGCAAAAGCTTTCATCCGGCGACTTTGCAGTCAGGGCAATACTTGATATTTCTCTTGTTGACGGTGCGCTGAATGTTAATTGCTCGGTAAAAAATTTAAGCGGCAACCCTGAAGTAACCGTTACCGACATAAAACTGCTCAACAGCTTCGGCGCATACACCGAATCCGAAAAGGATGATTTTCTGCTTGTGCCCGACGGCTGCGGCGCAATTATCAAAACAAATGTTGTTGATGAATCCTTTACTCCCCTCACCTTCCCCGTTTACGGCGCAGACCCTTCGGTTTATGCCGATGAAAAGGACGGTGCGGCAAATGTTCCCGCCTTCGGCATGAGGCACAGCAATGCCGCCTTTGCCGCCCTTATAACCGGCGGCGACTGCTCCGCCTCGGTCTACGCCGAAAAATCCGTTTCATCCTCCGGCTTTAACCGGGTTTATGCAGGCTTCACGGTAACCCCCTATTCCTACAACGGCAAAAAGCTTTTTGTTGCCCCCGCCGCCGGCACGGCTGAATTTTCGGTTTGCTACCGTTTTCTTTCGGGCAATAACGCAAGCTATGCGGGCCTTGCCTCCGCTTGCAGAGAACAGCTTATCAGAAACGCCGTGCTTTCAAACCGCCGTGTTGCCGACACCGGCACCCTGCCCTTTAATCTTTCGCTTGACGGCTGTGTCAGGAACAATATTATCGGCAATTTCGGAATAAATGTAAAAGGCACCGATTTTGAGCAGGCTCTTGATATGCTCACAAGAATGAAAAACAAGGGCATTAATTCGGTTAATCTTCGCTATATCGGCGCTTTAAGCGGCGGCACGGCTCAGAAAAACGCCGCCGAATCTTTCAGCTTATCCCGCCGCCTCGGCAGTATTGAAAAGCTGAAAGCACTTTATGACTATGCCGAAGCACAGAACATGAAGATTTTCCTTGACCTTGATATTTCGGGCGCGGCAGGTATCGCCCCCTCCGGTGCGGCACATTCGGTTGATTATAAAACCTCGGTTTTTATGAAACAAAACCCCGTCTATCCCCTAACCGGGAAAGAATTTATCAAATACACTCTTCGCGCCCCGCACAATTATGAAGGGCTTGCACTTTCGCTGCTCACCAAAGCGCAGGATATTCCGTTCACCGGATTTTGCATTGATGACGCCGCAAATGTGCTTTGCTCGGATTTTTCAAACGGCACTTACACTTCACGCGAGCAGATGAAGCAGGCGGTTGCTTCAACCGTCACTCCGCTCACCGTGGGCAGGTCAACAATGGTAAGCGGTGCCGGCTTTTATCTGCTTAAAAACGCCGATGTTGCCGTCAGCGTGCCGGATAAAACCTTGGTTGATGAAAGCGGTGCCTACTGCGCCATTCCCTTTGTTCAGCTGATTCTTCACGGCGCTGTGGATTACTCCGGTGCGCCGCAGAATCTCAGCGCAAATGAAGAGGAAACCAAGCTGAAGCTTATTGAATACGGCGCCTGCCCCCACTATGAATGGAGCTATAATCCGCTTAACAGTGAAGAGGAAAACGCCCTGAGCTGGAACAGCGGAATCAACGGTGCGGCGGAATATTACGCCGCGGCAAACGCCGTGCTCGGCGACCTCAGAGGTGCAAGAATGACCGACCACCAAATGCTTTCAGACGGAGTGTTTGTTACCGTTTATGACACAGGCGCAAGAATCTATGTTAATTATACCGACAAGGATTATTCCGCAAGCGGCGTTGTTGTGCCCGCAAAGGGATATGAAAGAGTCAATTAAAAGGAGGATAAATTATGCCCCATATCAGAGTTTCCACCACAGCTGCGCTTACCGAGGCAAAAAAGGACAATTTAAAATCCGCACTCGGCAAGGCGATTTCCCTTATCCCCGGCAAAAGCGAAACATGGCTTATGACCACCATTCGCCAAGAGGATTATATGAGCTTTAAAGGCAGCAGCGAAAAACCCCTTGTTTTCGCCGAAGTCAGTCTTTTCGGTTCCGCCTCGGATTCGGCATACGACGCATTAACGGCAAAGCTCACCGAGGTTTTCTGCTCCGAGCTCGGGGTTGACCCCGCGGGAGTATATATTAAATATGAAGAAATAAGCCATTGGGGCTGGAACGGCAATAATTTTTAACATTAAAATATAAGAAAGGCACGGCACAGATTATGGCAAGAACAGAACTTAAAAAGCTTTTTGATTCCCCCGAAGAATTTGAGGGCAAAAAAGTAACCGTCAGCGGTTGGGTAAGAACAATCCGCGATTCCAAAGCGATTGGCTTTATTGCCCTTAACGACGGCTCCTGCTTCAACAATGTTCAAATTGTTTTTGAAGCGGAAAAGAATGACAACTACAAAGAGATAGCAAAGCAGAATGTCGGCGCGGCTCTTATGGTAACGGGTTCGTTTATCCCCACCCCCGACGCCGGCCAGCCCTTTGAGATTAACGCCGATGAGATAGAAATTCTTGCTCCCTCATCGCCTGATTATCCTCTTCAGAAAAAGAGAAT
>JAZUJM010000014.1:0-13745 GCA_045642785.1 Acutalibacteraceae bacterium
AATCTGGAAAGTGAATGCAACGCCGGTGCTCATAATGCCCGCGTAAAGAATGGGGATGTGCCCGGCTTTGAGCATCTGAATGCTCGGTGAATCGAATATTGCCATACACACGGCAGAGAGAATGCCCGCCACAAAAAACTGCACGCAGGAAAGCTCAACGCCGTCGGTGGTAAGCGAAAAGGCATCAATGAGCAATATCTGAGCCGCAAACATAAACGCGCAGGCAAGGGTCATGATTTCGCCTTTGCCGAGCGAACCGGATGCGCCCTTCATACAGATAAGATAAAGGCCGAGGGTGCCGAGTGCCACCCCTATCCACACATTGAGCCTGCATTTTTTGCCGAGGAAAAGCCCGAAAATGGGCACAAGGAGCATATAAAGGGCGGTGATAAAGCCGACTTTTCCGGCTTCAAGCCCGCAGCAAAAAGCCTGCTGCTGAAGTGAAGTTCCCGCAAAAAGAGCAATTCCGCAAAGTGTGCCGCCAAGCATAAGCTGCTTTAAATCCCTGCCGTTTTTTGCCTTTTGCAGGCAATTTTCGCCGGCATTTTCCGCCTTTTTTGCGGCGCCTCTGTTCTTCAAAGCAATAACGGGCAAAAGCACCGCACCGCCGAGGAACATTCTTGCCGTGTTAAAGGTAAAGGTTGAAACACTTTCGGCACCGACACTTTGAGTTACAAAGGAAAGGCCCCATATAACAGCCGCGGCAATGCAGTAAAATGCCCCGAGAAATCGCTTCTTTGTGTTCATAGAAAATCACTCCGTTAATACATAAAAGCCGTCGGGAGCCCCGACGGCTTTCGGTTTTAAAAAGAATTATTCAGCGTCTTCAGCTGCAGCTGCTGCTTCAATGTCAACAGCCTCTTCAACATACTCTGCCGCTGCTTCTTCGGCGGGAGCTGCTTCCTCTTCCTTTGCGGGCTCAAGAAGAGCACGGATGGAAAGGCTTACACGCTTTTTCTCAAAGTCGATATCGGTAATCTTAACCTTGACCTCATCACCAACTGAAAGAACATCGGCGGGCTTGTCGATGCGGCGGTCGGCAATCTGAGAAATGTGGATAAGGCCTTCGATGTTGGGGATAACGGTTGCGAAAGCGCCGAAGGTGGTAAGGCTGACAATCTTGGAATCAAGAACGGTACCTACGGGGTAGTTGTTCTCAAGAATCTTCCAGGGGTTGTCCTCATCCTTCTTGTAGCCGAGGGAAATCTTTTTCTTCTCAGCGTCAAGGCCCTTGATGAACACTTCGATGTTCTGGCCGACTTCAAGAACCTCTGCGGGATTCTTGATGCGCTTCCATGAAAGCTCGCTGATATGTACAAGGCCTTCAACTCCGTCAGCTATCTCAACAAAAGCACCGAAGTTGGTGAGGGACTTAACAGTACCCTGATAAACCTGGTCAACCTCTGCCTGAGCCCAGAAAGCGTCACGGGCGGCATCTCTGACCTTGCGGATGGAGCCGACAGCTCTCTTGCGCTGGGTGTTGACTTCTATAATGCAGAACTTTACCTTCTGGTTAAGGAGCTCCTCAAGGGGCTGAGTGCGGCGAAGAGTTGCAAGTGAAGCGGGGATGAAAACGCGGGCGCCGTTGGAGTTGACAAGAACTCCGCCCTTGATAATCTCGGTAACGGTGCCTTCAAGAATGGTTTCTTCATCGGCTGCGGCAATAACATCAAGCCATGCCTTCTGAGCGTCGAAGCGGCGCTTGGAGAGCATAACGGTGCCTTCGGCATCGTTTGTTTTCATGATGATGAGGTCGATTTCATCGCCTATCTTGAGCTCTTTTGCAGGGTTGGCAGAGGGGTCGGCGCTGTATTCGTCAACGGGAACAAAGCCGGCGTGCTTTCTGCCGATATCAACCTGAATTTCTGTGGGGGTGATGCCCATAACAAGACCCTTAACATGCTGGTCGGTGCTCATGCTGTTGAGTGATGCCTCCAGCATAGCTGTGAATGAATTAGCTTCAGAAGGCACCTCCTCTACCTGCTCGGAGACGGCTTCCATAACTTCCTCGGCAGCTGCCTCGAGTTCATTGGTTGCGTTTACATTTTCAGACATTTCTAAAAGTACCTCCTTAATAATGCCGGCAGGGGTTGACGCACCTGCCGTTACCCCGATTCGGGGTTTGTTGGAAAAATCTATGGATTTGAGCTCTTCGGCTCTTTCCACCAAATAAGTTTCGCAGTTTTCACTGCACACCGCTTTGAGCTTTGCGGTGTTGGAGCTTTCGCGCCCGCCGATGATAATCATTAAATCGGATTTCTCGGACAGCTCCTTTGCCTCGCGTTGTCTTTTTTGCGTAGCAAGACATATTGTATCAAAAATAATTGCATTTGTACAGTATATTTTTATTATTTTTTTGCACAAATTCCAAATTTTTTCGCTGAAAGTGGTCTGTGAAACGACAATTATTTTGTTTTTCTGCAAATCCGGGTCGTTTTTGAGAAGATTTTCCAGCTCTTCCTCGCCCGTGAAAGTGTATATTTCGCCGTGGCAATGCCCGGTTATGCCCATAACCTCGGGGTGATTTTTATCACCCGCTATCAGCACCGGAGTTCCGTCGGCTGAATTTTCGCTGACTATTTTGTGGATTTTCGCCACAAACGGGCAGGTGGCATCGCACACCCCGGCACCGGTTTCACGCAGCTGTTTTTCGGCGCTTTCGGAAACGCCGTGGGCGCGGATAACAACGGTTTCGCCGGGCTTTGCCTCAGACGGAGCCGACAGAATCTTAACTCCCCTTGCCTGCAAATCGGAAATCACCTGAGGATTGTGGATAATCGGCCCCAGGGTGCATACCTTTTTGCCCTCTTCAACAAGGGAATAGGTGAGCTTTACCGCGCGGTCAACGCCGAAGCAGAAGCCCGCGGTTTCGGCAACCGTTATTCGTCGCAATGGCCCTCACCCCACAGCTTTTTGATTTTGTTCATAATGTAATCTGCGGCGGGCTTAAGCTCCTCCTTGCCGCCCTCTTCGGTGAGGCCGAGCTCCTCAAAGGGAATCATTTCGCCGAAGTGAATGGTTAAGGTGGTGTGCTTTTTCATATTATCGCTGTTATAAATGGCAACCGGAAGGATATCTGCCTTTGCATCCTTTGCGATTTTGGCAACGCCGAGCTTTGCCTTTGCGGGCTTGCCGTCCCTTGAGCGTGTGCCTTCGGGGAAGATACCGAGGATTTTGCCCTCTTTAAGCAGACGAACCGCATAGTTGAGTGCCTCGGGGTTTCCGCCGCCGCGAACAACGGGGAAAGCATTTGCCCCGGTGAGAAGCTTTGCGAAAATCTTCTTTTCAAACGCAACGCTCTTTGCCATAAAGTGAACGGGGCGCTGCATACCGTAGGCAATGTAGCCGGGGTCGGCAATGAAAACATGGTTTGAGGCAATTATGTAACCGCCCACATCCTTGTCGGGGATATTTTCAAGGCCGACAAAGCGGAATTTGTAAAACATTCCGCCGAGGGGCTTTATCAAAAACAAATATTTATCATAAAACTTGTGGTCTTCGATTTTATTGAAATCAAAATTAGTGCTCATCTGTTTTCTCCTTCACGATTTCGGTTATTTTTGCAACAACTCCGTCAAGGTCGATTCCCGTTGTGTCAAGCAGAACCGAATCCTCGGCGGGCTTGAGCGGAGCTATTTCGCGATGTGAGTCATTATAATCCCTTTCATTGATTTCCGCAAGTACATCTTCATATTTTTGAGGAGTGCCCTTGCTTTCAAGCTCAAGGCAGCGCCTTTTTGCTCTTTCCTCAGGTGAGGCGGTGAGGAAAATCTTAACCTGAGCGTCGGGCAGAACCACCGTGCCTATATCTCTGCCGTCCATAAGGCAGTTGTTTTTTGCGGCAATGTCACGCTGAAGGTCAAAAAGGAAATCCCGCACCTGCTTAACCGATGAAACATCAGAGGCAGCCATAGAGGCCTCCGGAGTTCTTATTGCGGCGGAAACATCCTCGCCGTTTAAAAGCACCTTCTGCTCTCCGTTTTCAAAAACAAGGTCAACCGAAAGCCCGTCAAGCGAATCGGCAACACCCTGCTTATCCTTTGTGTTGATTCCCTTCCTTAAAGCGTTAACGCCGACTGTTCTGTAAAGCGCTCCCGTGTCAACATAGATAAAGCCCATGGCCTTTGCGGCAAGCCTTGAAGCGGTGCTTTTGCCCGCTCCGGCGGGGCCGTCAACGGCAACATTGATTATTTTTTCCATTTTTATTCCTCCCGGATTTTTTCGGCGGCGCTGAGGCCCGCAAGCCTGCCGGTTGAAAAGGCAATCTGCAGGTTAAAGCCGCCGGTGTAAGCGTCAACATCAATTATCTCCCCGGCAAAATACAGCCCCGGGAGCTTTTTTGATTCCATTGTTTTCGGATTAATCTCGGCGGTTTTTACTCCGCCGGAGGTTATTATCGCCTCCTCAATGGGGCGAAAATCATTGACGGTAACGGTAAAATTCTTTAGCAGGTCAACAAGCACCGCTCTCTGCTCCTTGGTAATCTGATTAACCTTGGTTGAAAGCGGAATTCTGCAAAGCTTTACTATTACCGGAACAAGCTTTTTAGGCAAAAGCGAATTGAGTGAATTTATGAAATTGCGGTTAATGCTTTCGGAAAAATCATTGAGCACTCTTTTGTCAAGCTGTTCGGCGGTGAGTGCGGGCTTTAAGTCGATTATCAGCTTATATCTGCCGCGCTCCATTTCGCGCATATGCGAGCTTGCGGAAAGTATCATCGGCCCGGAAACACCGAAGTGTGTGAAAAGCATTTCGCCGAAATCGCGGTAAATCTCTTTGTTTCCCTTTTTGGTGTCAATCACCTTAAGTGAAACATTTCTGAGCGACAGCCCCTGCAAATCGGTGCAGAAACCCTCATGGCACTCCAGCGGAACAAGCGACGGTTTAAGCGGAACAATCGTGTGCCCCGCCGATTCGGCAAGAGCATAGCCGTCACCCGTGGAGCCGGTGAGCGGATAGCTTGCGCCGCCCGTTGCAACAATAACGGAATCCGCCTCTATTTTGTCGCCGCTTTCGGTAACAACCCCGGCTGCCCTGCCGTTTTCAATAATCAGCGAGGTTACTCTGCCGTTAACGAGCCTTGCCCCGCTGTCAACGGCAAAGGCGTGAAGGCAGTCAACAATATCAACCGCCTTGTCAGAAACGGGAAACACTCTGTTGCCCCTTTCCTTTTTAAGCGGCACTCCCCTGCCTTCAAAGAACTCCACCGTGTCGCGCGGCATAAAGGCCGAAAAAGCGCCATAGAGGAATCTGCCGTTTACCGGCACATTGGCAACAAGCTCATCAAGTGAATCGCAGGCGTTTGTTACATTGCACCTGCCCTTGCCGGTTATCATAACCTTTCTTGCCGGGCGCTCGTTTCGCTCAACCAAAGTAACACGGGCACCGGCAAGCGCGGCGCTGCCCGCGGCCATAAGCCCCGCGGCACCCGCACCGACAACAACGATATGGGGCTTCATATGAATTCCTCCCCGTCGTTTTTCTGATATATTCCGTATTCATCCCAAATCTCTTCAAGGGTTCTGAGATTCGAGCGCACCTGCTCGCTTTTTTCCGCAGCCGCGGCGGCAACAAGGGCGTTGATTACGCTTAACGGCGCCGTGAGTGAATCCACAAAAGAAACCATACTGCTTTTTACCGCAAGCAGATATGTGGCATACTGTGCAATCGGAGAATCCTCGCTGTCGGTAACCGAAACAACGGTTGCACCCCTGCCCGAAATAAACTTCAGCGCGTTTAAGGTCTGATTGGAATAGCGCGGAAAGCTTATTGCAATGCACACATCCTCGGGCCCTATGCGGTAAAGGCAGTCTATAAGCTCACCTGCGCCCGAAGCGTCAACAAGCACGGCGTTGTCAAAAACAAGGTTCATATAAAACGCGGCAAAGCTTGCAAGCGAAGCGGAAGAGCGAACGCCGAGAATATATATTTTTCTTGCCGAGTTTATGGCCTCAACACTCTTTGCAAATGCTTCGCGTGATATGCTTTCGCGCGTTGCCTTTATCATTTCGATATCCGCCGAAAGAGCGGTATCAATCATATCGGCTTTGCCGAAACGGCTTGCGGCAACCTCCATACGCTGCACGCTTGTCAAGTGGCTTTTAACCGTTTCCTGCAAATGCTTCTGCAGCCGCGGATAACCGTCATAGCCGATGGTGCAGGCAAAGCGCACCACCGTTGATTCGCTCACTCCCGTTGCCTCGCCGAGCTTTGCGGCAGTCATAAAAGCGGCCTTTTCATAGTTATTTTTAATGTAATCGGCTATCCTTCTGTGCCCCTTGGAGAGCTTGGGATATGCCTCATCTATTTTTGCCTGAACATTTTTGCTCATTTTGCGCCTCTGATATTCATATTTGCAACTCAGCATGATATGCTCTTGCATTTTACACGATATTTCGCCCGATTTCAAGTATATTTTGCAGGATTTATTTCATTTTTCTTCTTTTCATACTTTTCTTTTTATTTATTGACCGTGCTGATAAATAATGATATAATTATTAATCATTATTTAATAAGGAGATTTTCGCCATGCAATTTCTGTTCAGAATCATCACGGGCTTTTTCTCATTTGTGCTCACCCTCACCTCGCTTTTTGTGCCCGTGGGCAAGGATTTACCCGCAGTTCCCGATGATTTCACCCCCGTTATCCGTTTTACCGTCTGCAGCGACATTCATCTTAACGGTGAAGAGGACCAGGCAAGCGCATTAAAATTCGCAGGCCTTTTTGAGGATGCCTACGCCTATGCCGAAAGCAGCAGCTACAACAAGCTTGACGCGGTTCTGGTTGCCGGTGATATGACCAACGGCGGCAGGGATTTTGAATATGAGCGCTTTATGAAAATAAAGAACGATAACATCAAAGAAGGCACCGAGTTCATCACCTGCATGGGCAACCACGAATTTATCGAATACCGTGATTACGACCCCACAATCGGCTACGATATGTATCAAAAATATGTTAACGAAGATGTTGACACCCACTATGTCATTAACGGCTACCACATCATCGCCGTTTCCTATGCCGATGATGCCAAAACCTTCAAGGGCAAGGAAAAGTGGCTCAGAGCCGAGCTTGACAAGGCCTGCGCCGACACACCCGACAAGCCCGTTTTCGTTATTCAGCACCCCCACCCCTTCGGCACAATCTACGGCAGCGTAACATGGGGCGACCTTACAATCAAGAACATTCTTGTAAACTATCCTCAGGTTATTGATTTCTCCGGCCATTCACACTATGCCGCAAACGACCCCAGATGTATGTATCAGAACAACTTCACGGCTGTGGGCACCGGCTCACTTTCCGCACTTATGGTAAACCTCGGCTACATTGAGGGCGATGAAGATGCCCCCTTTGAATCCGGCTGTTTCTGGATTGTTGAGGCAGATGCACAGGGCAATGTCCGCCTTCACCTTTATGATGAGGCAAACCATATGTTCTTCCCCGAAACCGACTATTACCTTCCCGATGTTTCAAAGAAGGCAAATCACTTCTATAACTGGAACAACCTTAAAACAATGGATTCAGCTCCCGCTTTCCCCGAGGGTGCGGCTCTCACGGCTGAAAGGAACAACGACGGCGATGTTATCCTCTCCTTCCCCGTTGCCGAAAACCGCTGGGGCACCGAAAGCTATCAGATAAGCCTTAAGGGCGCCGAAAGCAAGAGCTTCACCGTTATTTCAAACTATGTTACCGCCAATGCCGAAACAATGCAGGCAAACGCAGGTGCGCTTGCCGCCGGTGACTACACCTTCACAATCAAGCCCGTAAGCCCCTATGCAAATATCGGCAAGGCATTAAAGGGCAGCTTTACAGTCGCATAAGAAAAGGAATTTAAAATGTCTGTTACCGTTTCAAGGGAAGAAAAGCAATTTAAAAGAATGACCGAAGCGCCGGTGCGCCCGCTTATTTTAAAGCTTGCCGTGCCGACCATAATCAGCATGCTTGTTACCGCGATTTACAACACGGCGGATACCTACTTTGTTTCACAGCTCGGCAAAAGTGCCTCCGGCGCGGTGGGCGTTGTGTTTTCGCTTATGGCGGTTATTCAGGCAATCGGCTTCACGCTCGGCATGGGCAGCGGAAGTGTTATCTCCCGCGCACTCGGAGTGCGTGACGGCAAAAAGGCCGATGAATACGCCTCCACCGCGTTTTTCACAGCCGTTTTTCTGGGCGTGCTGCTCACCGTTTTCGGTTCAATCTTCATAAAAAGCCTTATGGGCCTGCTCGGTGCAACCGAAACCATTCTGCCCTATGCCGAAGCATACGCAAGCTACATTCTTTACGGTGCTCCGGTTATGATAGGCTCCTTTGTGCTCAACAACATTTTAAGAGCCGAGGGCAAGGCTAAGTTTTCAATGATAGGCCTTTCCGCAGGCGGAGTGCTTAACATTATTCTTGACCCGATTTTTGTTTTCACGCTGGGTCTCGGAATAAGCGGTGCGGCGATTGCAACCCTTATAAGCCAATGTGTTTCGTTTGCAATTCTTCTCGGCTGTTTTCTTTTGAAGAAAAGCATTATTAACCTTTCACTCAGAAACATTTCAAGAAAAGCCGGGGTCTATTTTGAAATCATCAAAACGGGCGCCCCGTCATTCTGCCGCCAGGGCTTTGCAAGCATATCCACCATTCTGTTAAACAATCAGGCGGGAGTATATGGCGACGCGGCACTTTCCGCCATGAGCATAGTTTCCAAAATATTTATGCTTATGTTCCAGGTGGGGCTCGGCATCGGTCAGGGCTATCAGCCCGTGGCGGGCTATAACTACGGCGCAAAAAAGTGGAAGCGCGTGCGTGAAGCTTTCATCTTCACCTTCACGGCAAGCACGGCGGTAATGCTTGTTTTCGGTGCGGCGGCGGTTATATTTGCCCCGAAAATAATACCTCTTTTCATTGATGATGCCGAGGTTATCAAAACCGGTGCGGCGGCGCTCAGGTATCAGGGCGCGATAATGCCCCTGCTGCCGATAAATGTCATGTGCAATATGACTTTCCAGTCAATCGGCAAAAAGGTGCCCGCGGCTCTGCTCTCCTGCTGCCGGCAGGGAATATTCTTCATTCCGTGTATTCTGATTCTGCCCGCAATTTTCGGGCTCGGCGGCGTGGTGGTGACTCAGGCACTCAGCGACCTGCTCACCAATCTTATAAGCATACCGTTCGGGATCTCTTTCCTGCGCTCGGTAAAAAGATTTGAGCGTGAAGAGAACAATGCGTAAATAATCATTAAACTTCAAAAGCGGTCCGGAGGTTCCGGGCCGCTTTTTTCTGTTAATTATATATTCTTTTTTCACGGCAGGAGCATGCCCCTGCCCTACGGTTGCGGATAGCCGCCGGTTTTGTGAGGAATATTCGCCGTTGGTGAATGTTGCGGGCGGGACACCCGCACCCGAAAATATGCGAGTTGTTTTTTTATTCTATTGATTTAACCGCTTTTCGGAATCGCGCCGCCTGCACACCCTCAAATGCAAGGGGCAAAAGGCAGAGTAATGAATAGCAGGCAAGGGCAATCCGAAACGCAAAGCCCGCCGGGGGTAAAGAAATAACCGGATTATACGAAAACTCAGCCGCGCCGGATATCAGCGGCACCGCCCCGGCAATCAGAAACAAGGCGCTCAGCACCGAAAGAACCGCATCTGCCACGGAAAAGTGAAAGCGCGAATAGCTTGTTTTTCCCTTTAAGCCAAAGCCCCTTGCCCGCATTGAATCGGAGGTATCAATGCTTTTTTCAAGCGAAAAGGTAACAACGCCGGATAAAGCCGCCGCTGAATTTTTAAGCTTTTCGGCAAAGCCTTCACCGCCGCCGAGGCCTGCTGCCTGCCTTGCCGCCGTTGTTTCGGCAAGCTGAGCGGAATAAAGCGGGGCAAAGCGCAGAATCATTGAAACAAGCAGCGCACCCTTCGGCATAAATCTGCCGAAAACCTCGCTGAATTTGTCGAAGGTAACCGCCTTTGCCGCACAGGCAAACCACATTATAAGACAGGCTGCAACCCCGCCCATAACGGCACCGCCCGCAAGGGCTTCAAGGGTGAGCGCCCTGCCGCTGTTTAAGGTTACAAGCGCCGTTTCGCCGTAGCTGCTTATAAGAAAGCCGAGCAGCACCGCAAAGGCATACAGCGGCATAATACGGCAGAATGTGAATCTGACCGCCGCCCTGCCGTTGAGATTAAGCAAAAACAAAAACGCCGAAATAAAGGAAACACAGATAAATGCGGGGTGGCAGGTGAGCATATTTACAATGAACACGGCAGCAAAATACAGAATAACCGCCGCCGGATGCCTTCGCGTGAAATATGCCATGCCGCTCCCCTCCTTTATCTTTTGATTTATAATATCACAGACCCCGAAAAAGTCAAGCAGAGCGCAAAAAGGCCGCCCCGAAGGGCGGCCGGAAAGCTTTGTTTTTAGTTTTTGGAAGCTTTTCTGCGGATTGCCTTACCGAGCTCAAATACGGGAACGGTGGATAACGCAAGAGCTATGGAGATAACAAGCTCCTTGGTTTCGAACGCGCCCTTTTCGATGTCGAAAACATCGCGAAGACCGGGCATATAGATAGCGGCAAGGGTAAGGGCGGTTGTTACAAAGAATGCGCCGACAAGCCACCAGTTGGTGTTTTTGAGCATGCTCTTTGAGAAGATGGAGCCGGTGCGTGAACGCATATTGATAGCGCACATCATCTCTGCAAAGTTAACGGTGAGGAAGGCCATGGCCATGGCGTTTGTGCAAACCTCGCCGGAGAAGAATCCCGCGAATGAATGAGCAGCGCCGCCGGTGGGTTCAAGCCAGTAGCCGATAAGGTAAGCGGCGATTTCAACTATTGAAATATAAATGCCCTGCCACACCATATCGAAGCCCGCGCCGTTGGAGAAGATACCGTCGGTGGTGGGTCTGGGCTTTCTCTTCATAAGGTTGCCCTCTGCCTTTTCCATGCCGAGTGCAAGGCCGGGAAGGGAGTCGGTAACCATGTTGATCCAAAGCAGATGAACGGGTGAAAGAATCTTGAAATTGAGAAGAGAGGCAACGAACATAATGATAACTTCCGACATATTCGTTGAAAGCTGGAACTGAAGAACCTTGCAGACGTTGTCGTAAATCTTTCTGCCCTCTTCAACGGCGTTGACTATGGTTGCGAAGTTATCATCGGCAAGCACCATATCCGAAACACCCTTGGTAACATCGGTGCCGGTGATGCCCATGCCGATTCCGATATCGGCAGCCTTGATTGAGGGAGCGTCGTTAACGCCGTCGCCGGTCATGGCGGTAACCATTCCGCGGGCCTTCCACGCTCTGACTATTCTTGTTTTATGCTCGGGCTGAACACGGGCATAAACGGAATACTTGGTAACCTCTTCAACAAGCTCTTCATCGCTGAAATTGTCAAGCTCTGCGCCGAGGATAGCCTGAGAGGCATCGGTGATTATGCCGAGCTCCTTGCCTATGGCAACGGCGGTGTCCTTGTGGTCACCGGTAATCATTATGGGGGTGATGCCTGCGCCGCGGCACTCGGTAATGGCGTCCTTAACCTCGGGGCGAACCGGGTCAATCATGCCGGTAAGGCCAACGAAAACAAGCTCTTCTTCAAGGTTTTCGGGCTCAAAATCGGCGGGAACGGAATCATATTTCCTCTGTGCAAGGGCAAGAACACGAAGAGCCTTGTCGGCCATGCGCTTGTTATCAACGGCAATGGCCTTTTTGATTTCTTCGGTCATGGGAACGGTTTCACCGTTAACAAGGGCATATTTGCAGCGGCCGATTACAACATCGGGTGCACCCTTTGTGAACTGAACAATACCGTCAGCGGTCTGATGAACGGTGGACATCATCTTTCTGCCGGAATCAAACGGAGCCTCACCGACTCTCGGATTAGCGGCAACAAGATCGTTTTTGTTTAATTTAAGTGAGTAGGCATAGGCAACAAGAGCAGCCTCGGTGGGTTCGCCGGTAACGGTGCCTTTATCGTCAACCTCTGCATCGCAGCAAAGAGCCATACCCGTTGCAATAAGGTTTTCGTTGTCGCCGTAGTGGTCAACAACAGTCATCTTATTCTGGGTAAGGGTGCCTGTTTTATCGGAGCAGATAATCTGAGTGCAGCCGAGGGTTTCAACCGCGGTGAGCTTTCTGATAAGAGCCTGCCTTTTGCTCATGGCGGTAACGCCTATTGAAAGGATGATTGTAACAACAGCGGGAAGACCTTCGGGGATAGCCGCAACCGCAAGGGCAATGGCGGCAATGAAGGTGTCAAGCACGGTGTCGCTGAGGAAATCCTTGAACACTATGTTGGAGAAGCCGCCCGCTTTAACAACGGATTCGACAATACCGACAGCAAAAACAACAACGCAAATGCCGATAACAAGCTTTGTGAGGAAGTGAGAGAGCTCGGTCATCTTCTTCTGAAGAGGAGTCTGCTCATTTTCCGCCTGAGTAAGAGCGTCGGCAATCTTGCCCATTTCGGTGCCCATTCCGACACCGGTAACATCGGCCTTGCCGCGGCCGTAAACCACGGTGGAACCGCTGTAAAGCATATTCTTTCTGTCGCCGAGAGGAACATCCTTGCCCTCTTCCTTGAGCATAAGAACATCAATTATCTTTGATACGGGAACGGATTCACCGGTGAGCGCCGCTTCCTCAACCTTCATGCTGAAGGATTCAAGAATACGGCAGTCGGCGGGAACGGCGTCGCCCGCTTCAAGAAGGATAACATCGCCTACAACGATATCTTCGCTTTTGATAACCTGCATTTCACCGTTGCGAAGAACCTTGCTTGTGGCGGCAGTCATCTGCATTAACGCTTCCATAGCCGCCTCGGCCTTGCTCTCCTGAACAAGTGACATAATGGTATTGATAATAACAACCACAAGGATAACAAGCACATCGGCAAAATCGGAAAATCCGGGTTTGCCGCCCGCTTCAAGCACCGTTACGACCGCCTGAATAACGGCAGCAACAAGGAGCATAATTATCATCGGGTCTGCAAGGGAATTGACGAATTTTTTGAAAAGGCTGTCTTTTTCGGCTTCCTTCAGCTTGTTTTTGCCGTTTTCGGCAAGCCTTTTTTCGGCTTCGGCTGAGGTTAAACCGTTCTCCGAGCTTTTTACCTCGGCAAGAACCTTTTCGGTCTGCTCAAGATAGAACTTCATTTTGGTTCTTCCTTTCTTAAGTTATAAAAAAGACCCCCGGCAGAGATAACCCTGCCAAAGGTCTTGCTTCCAAAAAACGAGGGCTGACCGCCAGACGAAATCGTCGGTTGTTGACGGGCAGCTCGGGCATTACCCTTAAGCTACTCCCCTTTAACAAGGGGTATAATATCAATAAAAAGCGGTTTTGTCAACTGTTTTTATTTCCGCTTCACCGCATATAACAAAAAATCACCATCGTTTTTATATTTTTATACAAAATTTATTTATACAATATAAAATTATTGACAAAAACTGTCATATGTTGTAGATTATATATTTGCGTGCTGTATTACGCGCAAAATAATTTCAAGAGGGTGTATATTTTGGCACAGCTTAAGAAAAAATACGGTCTTATCACCGCCATATGTATGGTTGTCGGAATTGTTATCGGCTCCGGCGTTTTCTTTAAGGCGGAAAAAATGCTGCAGATAACCAGCGGCGACCTTCCCACGGCGCTTCTCTCCTGGCTTCTCGGCGGTATTGTTATGGTTATCAGCGCCTACACCTTTGCCGTTATGGGCACAAAGTTTGAAAAGGTCAACGGCGTTGTTGATTACTCCGAGGCACTTGTAGGC
>JAZUJM010000015.1:0-5837 GCA_045642785.1 Acutalibacteraceae bacterium
CATACAAAAGGTGTAGGCTCCCCTGCCGTGCTCCGGGTGGCAGGCCATTTTATAGCTTGCGGCACCGAGCGCGGGGTGCCCGGCAAAATTGCCGTACTGTGCGCGGTCTATCATTTCGCGCGGATGCTCTATGCGCACGCCCACCGAAAACGGCTTTTGAAGCATTTTAACACCCCTGCGGTGGAGCATTTCAACGGTATCCCTTGCCGAGTGACCTATGCACATCAGAACGGTATCGGTTTCAAAATCAAATTCGGAGCCGTTTTTTCTTTCAACCGTAACGCCCTGAATAACTCCGTTTGCAATAATAATATCCTTTATTCTGCACCCGAAATTGACCTCGCCGCCAAGGGAAATAATCTCTTCGCGGAAGGCTTTGACCACACTTCCGAGCTTGTCGGTGCCGATGTGAGGAAGTGAAGAGTAACCTATCTCCTCCGGTGCACCGTGAGCAATAAGCTCATCAATGACCTTGCGGCACAAAGGGTCCTTTATTCCGGTTGTGAGCTTGCCGTCGGAAAAGGTTCCGGCTCCGCCCTCACCGAACTGAACATTGGAATCAACATTCAGTTTTCGCTGATTCCAGAAGCTTTTAACATCACGCGTTCTTTCGTCAACATCATTGCCGCGCTCAAAGACAACGGGTTTAAGTCCCTCCCTTGCAAGAATCAGGGCGGCAAAGAACCCGGCGGGGCCGAAGCCCGCTATTACCGGGCGAAGAGTGCTTGTTCTGCGAAGCTCCGGCGCCTTATAGCAAAATGCCTCTCCCTTTTCGGCCTTCGGATTATGTGCCGCGGCAAGAACGGAATCCTCATCGCCGTCAAGCTCAACGCTCACATTGTAAACGAAGTGAACATTATCCTTTTTTCTTGAATCCACCGCTTTTTTGGTAACGGTGAGCCCTTTTATTTTTGAGCGTTTGCATTTTAACGCCTTTGCCGCAAGGGCGGAAAGCTCATTTTCATCGCTGTCAAGCGGCAGTTTAAGTTCATTTATCTTTATCATTTTATTCTCCCAATTCGCCCGCAAGCAGGCCCGATGACCACGCCCATTGAAGATTAACGCCGCCGCAGCCGCCGTCAAC
Source organism: Acutalibacteraceae bacterium (assembly GCA_045642785.1). Lineage (GTDB taxonomy): Bacteria > Bacillota > Clostridia > Oscillospirales > Acutalibacteraceae > CAG-177. The sequence continues at coordinate 1,085 of JAZUJM010000015.1, forward strand.
ATCCGCTATCTCGCCCGCAAAATAAAGCCCGCGGCAAAGCCTTGATTCCATTGTTGCGGGGTTAATTTCGCCAACCTTAATGCCGCCGGAGGTCACCTGAGCACAATCAAAGCCCTTTGAACCGAAGGTTCTGAGCTTAAAGCATTTTGCAGTTTCTGCTATTCTTTCAAGCTCATTTTTGCCGAAATCCGAAAGCGGAGCACCGGATTTGTACAGTTTTGCAGCTTTACAAATCGCAACACCCGCCGCCTTCGGCAAAAGTCCGCCGAGAAGATTGTCGGAATCGCGTAAAGTCTTTGATTTGCAAAGGCTTTCAAGATAGCTGCAAAGCTCATTATAATTAAAACCGGGTAAGAAGTCTATAACTGTAAAGTATTCTTCCTTTGCATCATTTACCTTTTCTCTTTCAAGTGCCGAGGCAAGCTCCATTGCCGCTATACCGGAGATTCCGGAATCCGTAAAAAGCAGCTCTCCCGAGGATGAGGCAAGCGCCCTGCCGCCGGATTCAAGCGTTAAAGAGGCCGAGTGAATCCTTATCCCCTTAAGCGGCTTTGTGGCCGCGGAATCGGCAGTCAGCGGCACAAGGGCGGGCACAAGAGCGGTGAGGCTGTGGCCGAGCGACTTTGCAAGCGGATAGCCGCTGCCGTTGCTGCCCTGAGCGGGCGAGGCCTTGCCGCCGCAGGCAATGATGAGCTTTTTGCTGAAAATTTCGTTATCTATCAAAAAACCGTTTTCTGTCTTTTTTATTTTTTCAACCTGCTTATCGCAGATAACCGTTATTTTTTGCGGGTCAAGCGCAAAGCGAAGCGAATCCAGAACCGATGATGCCGTGTTGCTTAAGGGATAAACCCTGCCCTCACCGTCAGCAAAGGTGCGCAGGCCAAGCGATTCAAAAAAAGCAAGGGTTTCGTCAACACCGTATTTTTCCATTACCGCGGCGGCAAACTCCGCATTGCGGTAGGGGTGAGAGGCGGCGAAAAGATTTGTTAAATTACAGCGGCCGTTGCCGGTTGCAAGAATCTTTTTGCCCACCCTCGGCAGTCTTTCGATAACGGCTATATTAATCCCGGGATGTTTACGGTGCGCATTTATCGCCGCCGCAAGCCCGGAGGCCGAGCCCCCGATTATCACAAGGTCAAAGCTTCTCATTTCGCATCTCCGATGTATTATTTCGATTGTCAATTTTACTATTAAAAAAAGATATTGTCAACTGTTGTTGATATTGTGCTTTGAATGTGATATAATCAGAGAGTAATAACAGTAAAGGAGAAACCGCTATGACTTCAATCAACAAAGATATGACAATAGGTGAGATTCTTGACGAAAACCGCGAGGTTGGCCAGTTCTTCCTTGCAATGGGAATGCACTGCCTCGGCTGCCCCTCCGCCAGAGGAGAAACAGTTGCCCAGGCCTGCATGGTTCACGGCGTTGACTGCAACGAGCTTGTTGAAAAAATCAACACCTTTCTTGCCGCAAAGTGATTAAACTTTCACCGAGAATGAAAATGGCGGCCGATATGGTGCGCCCGGGCCGTGTTGTTTGTGACATCGGCACGGACCACGCCTATCTGCCGTCATTTCTTGTATTAAACGGAATATGTCCTTCGGCTCTTGCCTGCGATATAGGCAAGGGTCCGCTTGATAATGCAAAAAAGAGCGTTCAGGCTTTGGGATTAACCGGCAAAATCACATTAAGGCTTTCCGACGGGCTTGATGAAATCGAACCCGGCGAGGCCGACGATTTTGTGTTTTGCGGAATGGGCGGCACCCTTATTGCGGAGCTTCTTTCCCGTGCACCGTGGCTGAAAAATCCCGACAAACGAATAATCGTTCAGCCGATGACTCACGCCGAGGATGTCAGGCTGTTTTTGCTGAAAAACGGCTTTGAGATTGAGTTTGAAAACGCGTGTGAGGATTCCGGCCACGATTATGCCGCCATGCGTGCCGTATACACCGGGAAAGCCGTTAAGCCCGCCGCTTTTGCGCCCTACCTCGGCAAGCTGCCGGTTAATGACAACCCCGTTGCCCGAAGGATTCTGGAAAAGCAGACCGAAAGGCTTAAAAAGCACCTTGCGGGGATTACCCTCGGAGGCAATGAAGACGAAGCGGCAGAGCTTGCCGGAATAATATCAAAACTCAGCGAGGTGTTGAAAGATGCCGAAAATTAAAGATATTTATAATATCATTGACGGCTTTGCGCCGTTTTCAACCCAATGCGAATGGGACAACAGCGGTATTCTTGCCGGCGACCCGGAAAAAGAGATTACAAAAGCGGTTTTCACCCTTGACATCACTGCGGATGCCATTGCCTTTGCAAAGGAAAACGGTGCCGGGCTGATAGTCAGCCATCACCCCGTTATATTCGGTGCCCGCAAGGCCGTGCTTGCCGGCGACCCCGTTTTTGAGCTTATCGAGGCGGGAATCGGTGCCATCAGCGTTCACACGCCCTTAGATGCTGCAAAGGGCGGAGTAAATGATATTCTTGCCGAAAAGCTCGGCTTTGATAATGTTTATCCCCTTGCCGAAATCGGTGAGGAAGCAATGATAAGAATAGCCGAATTTGTCGAAGAAAAACGGGTGCGCGACATTGCCGCCGCCTGCTCGGCTTCACTCGGCGGTGCGGTGCGTTTTTCACTCGGAGATAAAATGATAAAAAAAGCGGCTCTCTGCGGCGGAAGTGCCGCCGACCTTGTGCCCGCCGCCGCAAAAGCGGGTGCCGGGCTCTTCATAACCGGCGACTGTTCACACCACGCCTTTCTTGACGCCGCCGCGCTCGGAGTTGCCGTTATCGCCGCAGGCCACTACGAAACCGAAAACCCCGCAGCTGCGGCACTTGCCGGTTATGTAAGTAAACAAGTCGGGATTCCCTGCCTTGTTTTCGGCGGCAAATCCCCCTGCGAAACAATAATTAAGTGAGAAATATACTATGCCACTTGACGGATTTACTTTAAATTTATTAAAAAATGAGCTTGCCGAAAAGCTTATCGGTGCAAGAGTTGAAAAGGTTCATCAGCCCGCAAAGGATGAATTGATTTTTCATCTTCGCCGCCGTGAGGGTGCGCTGCGCCTGCTTATCTGTGCAAGTGCAAACTGCCCGCGGATTCATCTTACCGAATATTCAGCCGAAAACCCCGCCACTCCCCCCATGCTCTGTATGCTGTTAAGGAAGAATCTTACCGGCTCTGTCATAACCGCCCTTCGCCAGCACGGGCTTGACCGGATACTGTTTATTGATTTTTCCGGCACAAACGAAATCGGCGATAAAACGAGCTTCACCCTTGCGGTTGAGATAATGGCAAAGCACAGCAACATTGTTCTTATCAACGAGCAGGGGCTTATTACCGACGCCGTAAAAAGGGTTGATATGACTCAATCCTCGGTAAGGCAGATTCTGCCCGGCTGCCGCTATGAGCTGCCGCCCGCACAGAACAAGCTTGATTTGCTGAGCGTTGACCCGTCGGAAGCCGCAAAGGCGATTATTTCAAAAAGCGGCAAGCGCCTTTCCTCCGCCGTGCTTGAATGTATTGAGGGAGCCTCTCCCCTTGTTGCAAGGGAGATTTCCGCCTGCACCTGCCCCGGCGACCCCGACGCGGGGGAAATCAGCGGAATATACGCCGAGCGGCTGACAGGCAAGCTTAACGACATTAAGCAAACACTTTTAAGCGGCAAAGCCACACCGCTTCTGCTTAAAAAAGACGAGGGCAAACCCTTTGATTTCACCTTTTTGCCGATTACACAATACGGCTTTTCGGTTGAGGAGGAGCAACAGGAAAGCTTTTCTGCTCTGCTTGACCGTTTCTATTACGAAAAAGACCGTTTTGAAAGAACCCGTTCAAGAAGCCAGTCGCTGTTAAAGCTTCTCGGCAACCTTACCGCAAGGCTTGCAAGAAAGCTTGACGCTCAGCGTGCCGAGCTTGCCGAGTGTGCCAACCGTGACGAGCTGAGGGTTAAAGGCGAGCTTATTCTTGCCAATCAGTATTCGCTCGAAAAGGGCTCACTCTATTATGATTTGCTCAATTATTACACAGGTGAAAATATAAGAATCGCCGCCGACCCCGCGCTTTCGCCCGGTGCAAATGCTCAGAAATATTTCAAGGAGTACAGAAAAGCAAAAACCGCCGAGCAGATGCTCGGCGAGCTTATAGAAAACGGTGAGCAGGGGCTTGCCTACCTTGAAACCGTGGTGGATTCCATAAACCGTGCCGACGGCTTTACGGAGCTTGCGGAAATACGAAACGAGCTTTACGACGCCGGTTATCTTAAGCGTGCAAAGGCAGAAAAGGGCAAAAGGCCGAAGCCCCTGCCCCCGCTTCGCTACATTTCAAGCGACGGTTATCCTATTCTTGTGGGCAGAAATAACATTCAGAATGATATCCTCACCTTCAAGACCGCAAGAAAGGACGATTCATGGTTCCACGCCTCAAAAATGCCGGGTTCCCATGTTGTTGTTTGCGGCAGCGGAGAGGTTATACCGGAATCAACCGCCCGTGAGGCCGCCGCGCTTGCCGCCTACCACAGCAGTGGCCGCGATTCCTCGCGCGTGCCCATTGATTACACCGAGGTAAGGGAGCTGAAAAAGCCTGCCGGCGCAAAGCCGGGCAAGGTAATCTACCACACCTACAACACGATGTGGGCAGTTCCCGACCGTGAGCTTTGTGAAAAGCTGAAAGAATCAAAATAGCGCTAAAAAGCTCCGTGCAGAAATCTGCACGGAGCTTAAATTATATTGCAGGATTAATACATTCCGCCGCCCT
>JAZUJM010000016.1:0-2823 GCA_045642785.1 Acutalibacteraceae bacterium
GAAGCCGAATTGGCTGATATCGGTTTTTTCACCCGAGTGCGCGAGCAGTCGGTTCACAGATAAACCGGGATTTGGCGTGCTCGGCACGAATGAATAATGGACTCGTAGGGGCGAACTGTGTTCGCCCGTTTAATATATTGACATTTTGAAAAAGTCATTTTTGGGCGAACACAGTTCGCCCCTACGAATTATCGGATTCAGCTTCCGTGTTTCGGTTTTTCAAATTCTGATTTGTCAATATCTCTTATATCTGATTTTACTGTACAAAACCAAAAAACATCCTTATCCACCCGTAGCATCCGCGGCTGTTTTTTTATACTATATCAAATTCGGCAAGCGTTTCAATAAACTAAGTTATTGCTTTAAAATCGTTTTCTTCTGCTCTGCCACCGACTCATCATCAAGATTACATTCGGAAATATACATTTCCACATCTTCACACATTGAGATAATGAAATTCTCTGCGTTAAGCATAAATTGTTCATTCCATGTGTTCAGCGTAAGATTTTTGAACAGATTTCCGTATGCTGTCATTACATTTGCCCTGTATGTTTTGTTTGCCTTTGCCTGTTTCAGGAACACAACCGCTTTAAGCGGCACAATTTCATTTTTATAAACTGCTGAGGAACCGCTGATGGGAAGCCCGGCGGCAAACCATTTTCCCTCTTCTTTAAATATGATTGCTCTGTCGCCGTTTATCAGCCTTGAGCCGTCAGCTTTCATCCACATTTCCGCTCTGGTTGATTTTCCCATTCCCGACGGGCCGGAAAAAAGAATCGCCTGCCCGTTAAGCTCTATGAATGAGCAATGAATGATGTACCTTGATTTTTCCGCAAGCATACTTTCAATGCCGACGGCGTTCATAAGATTCCTTGCCATACAGAAAAAATCAAAGTATTCTTTCAGACATTCGCATATAAATATGTTGCCGTCCCGTTTTACAGAGGCGGCAGTTTTTTTCATTGTAAGCTGTTTATAAGTTCTTACGGATTTTTTGCCTTTCCCGTAAATTGAAACAAACTCGGAGCTGTACTCCGGCTCGGTGTCGGGAATATTCAAATCATCCGTAAAAGAAAAGCGGCAAACGAAATCAGGTTTTTCCGCCGCTGTTAAAAACGGGAGCGTTTCCTCTGTGTCATACACATTTTCGTCACATTCAAGCTTAAATACAACGCCCGCAATTCTGTAATATTTATCCATTACTCCGTAACCGTCAGCGCATCAACAGATATAAGCTTTTCAAGGAATGTGTCAACATCCGCCGCTGCCTGTTCAGTTGTTGTGTCATATTCTTCCGTCAACAGTTCGGCAAGCTCCGGCGCGGAATGCGGCACATCAAGCTTTGAATACAAAAAGCACGCCGTTTCGTTAAGTTCAACAATAACATTATTTAACAGCACCTGTTCATCCTTCGGAATCAGAATACTGCTTTCGTTTATCTTCCTCAGAAAATAGCAATTATTTGCTGCGTATTTTTTCATAAACCGAACCAACCCTTATAAACTCATCTGTCAATGCCTTGTAATATTTACACGCATAGCTTTGCTCAACATCATTTGAAGAGCAGTTTTCGCAGGCAAGCATGGCATGGCACTTTCTGCACGCAAAACGATAGCTGCACGAATTGCAAACCAAACTGCTTTTAACGGCAGCAGCTTCTTTTTTTGTCAATTCCCACGCATTTTTAAAGCCCGTTTCAAACACATCCGGCTGATTATCGTCGGGAATCATTCCGCAATAACCAAGCTTGCCGTCGCTGTGAATCCAATAGGATGTATGCCCTGCCTGGCACACTATGCCCGGGTATTCATCCGGGAAAGGAGCCGACCTTTCCCCTGCCCGTAATTTCATCAGCATAGTTGCCGACATTTTTTTCATTTCTTCCTCGCTGTGGGTTATTCTGAAAAGCTCAACCGCCGTTTCGGCTGCCTGCTGCGGGGATAATCTTTCCTCAATGCAGTTTTCCGCGGTGCCGAAAAGGTAGGTTGTCGGCCTTACGGTAAGCTTATTTTCATCGGCATATTTTGCAAGATTATATATTTCCCTGTGATTTCTTTTGGAAATTGTGAAATTAAGGCGCAGATTGAAGTTGTTTTCTTTAAGTGCGGATATATTCCTGTCAACAACGGTAAAGCCGTCATTGACACCGCACAGCTCCTTATAAACGGTGTCGGAGGCAGCGTAAAGGGTGATATTGAACCTTTGCGGCGGCTTGTGCTTAAACAGCTTTATTTTTTCCTCATTGATAAGGTAGCCGTTGGTATTAATCGTTGTAACAATGCCAAGGTCCTTTATGTGAGAATAGATTTTGTCAAAATCCCGGTGAAGCAAAGGCTCGCCGCCGGTAAGCAGCGCAAACACCAATCCGCTTTGCGCACATTCATCAATTACCGGCAGCCATTTTTCGGCACCGAATGTTTTTTGTTCAAGTGAACGCTTGCTGCAATTATGCACATAGCACATTTTGCAGCTGAAAACACAATCTCCCGTCAGCTCAAAGGAACCATCGACGGGCAATTTTGTTTTTGCCGCTTCGGCGAGAATCTTTGTGCTGACGAGAGAACATTCCATTATTATTTTACCTCATGAAGTGAAGAGTGTATCATACGGACCTTGGTAGCAGGAAACCTCGCAGGTGCGGTCATTGCTGTAAACAACATCCTTAAGATCGTGAGAATTCAGCAGGGTGTTGGGGCTGAATCCCCAGCCCCAGCACAGCGTTTCATAATCGGTAGGATATCGTTTTTCAAGGCAGGCAATTACCAGATGCCCGACGCCGGTGCCGCAAACAGAGGCAAAATTTGAGTCTGCTTCCAGTCGTTC
>JAZUJM010000017.1:0-24934 GCA_045642785.1 Acutalibacteraceae bacterium
ATAGGAGTTTTCATCATCCTCACCGCAATAGATGTCAAGATAAACATGCTTGTCCGTGTTGGCTCGCAGGACATCAAAGATTTCCTTTGCGCTTTCATTATTGATACCGCCGAGGATAGGGAAAATTAATCGATCATTATCTGACTCGCTAATCTCATAGACGGACAGATGCTGAGCAGTGACTCCCTCAATATGGAAAAGTACTTTATTTTGGACAAGGGATTTTAGCAGATTGATCTTGATCCCGGGATTTGTCATCCTGAGCTCATACACCTGTGATGTACGAGCGCGCCATATTAATCCGAGATCTCGTACCTCAGTCATCGCCCGCTTGATGGTCTCCATTTCCTCAGAGCTCTTGATATTCAGTAGAATATTCTTCAAGATCCCGACCAGAGTGATGCAGTCATCTCTGCTGTTCAGTTCAATAAATATTGAAAAAGGCTGAGCGGTCACGCTTTCCTTGTCAGCGGCGAGACGGACCCTATCACTTTGATAAATAACAAGCTGATCATCGGGAATGCTCTCCGGTGTTGAGACTGAGAAAAACTCATCCACTCCGCGTACTGTAACCATGTGTTTTGACATAAATTTTGTCCTCCTTGAAAAAATATATAATTTTTAATCGCTTAAGGTGCACATCTCCTGTCATCTTAAGTCATAGTAGTATGCAAGACCGGCAAGCCTTAAAAATGCACTAAAAAAAGAAAAGCCATCCGCAGAGGTTAAACGGATGGCCATAGTTAAGGAGGGAGCAGACAGCAAGTGGTGCTCAACCTGCAAAAGCTCCTGCTGTCTTACTCAATATAGTATGCAAGAATAGCAATGCCTCAACTTGAAGGTTTATAATGCTTTAACCACACTTGATTTGCTTTCCCAAATGGAGTATAATTAGAAATAACAATTAAACTCGATTATATGCTATTATCGAACAACTGGAACGAGGAGAATTGTATTATGGATGCAGAAGTATTTATGTCATTGGTTGACGAAATCTTTATCGATATTTGTCATACGCCCTATAACGAACATAAGGACTTTATTGACCTGCTTAACAAGGCAAACGATACCGTATTGGAATATGCAGAAAATATCCCTGCTATTATTTCAGACACTGCATGCATTGACATTTACAAAACAGCCGAAGAACGAGTCGGTGATATTGAAGGACAGTATGAGGCATTCATCAACAACCAAAGTGACATTAAGGCAGATGGCTATCTTAGAGTGATTGAAAACGCCGTCTTTGCAATGAACAACCTCCGCCAGGCTCTTGAAAAGCTCTGCAAAGCCCTCGGTGTTTCTGATATTATCCGGTATTATGATATGATAGACGAGTTTTTTGGAAAAAATCCTATTTTGAGGCAATGCTTTCCGTCAATCTCCTCATCGGCATTGATAAAATATTTTGCGTCAGTTGAAAATTTATCCGACACCGAGTATAGAATAAAGCATCCGGCCGATACATTCATCGCACAGATGATGACCGCTACAAACTGGATTGAAAAGGAATATCCCTCTTTTCAACGTGAAATGAGAGCTCTTGCCGTTGATGAAATAAATAAAAAAGCTATAGAGGAAGGGACCGATATTGATCCGGAAGAGTTGGACTCGATGGTTGAAGAATGGCTGAAAGAAAGAGAGAACGAGCCGAAAGCGATTTACAGAGTCACAATTCTAAGTACACGAAAAGTCAAGCTTGAACAATAAAACAGCAATGAAAAAAGCAGGTACTCAAAATGAGTACCTGCTGAGTTTTTACTTGAGTCGAACAACAAATTCAAAGATGAGGAAGAATTTCCCTCTGCTTTTAACTAAGGTGTTCGACATCAACTTAATGTGGTGACCCGGACGAGAATCGAACTCGTGTTACCGCCGTGAAGGGGCGGTGTCTTAACCGCTTGACCACCGGGCCGATTTGGTAGCGGAAGGTGGATTTGAACCGCCGACACCCCGGGTATGAACCGAGTGCTCTAGCCACTGAGCTATTCCGCCATATCGCTCCGTGAAGAGCTTGTTTATTATAATATGCGATTTGGATTTTGTCAACACTTTTTTTGATAAAATTTTTGAGGCCGATTTTTAACCGATTTAAAATTTATCCGTGACATTCTCGGAAATATATGTTATAATAGCTTTTATCTATAATGCGGAGGATATTGCCAATGGCTGAAAAACACTTCGTTTCGTGGAATGTTAACGGCATTCGCGCCTGCCTCGGCAAGTCATTTTATGAGAGCTTCGCCGCCCTCAACGCCGACATTTTCTGCCTGCAGGAAACCAAGGTAACCGAGGGTCAGGTTGCTCTTGACCTGCCCGGCTATTATCAATACTGGAACTACGCCGAAAAAAAGGGCTACTCCGGCACCGCCGTTTTCACCCGTGAAGAACCGCTTGCCGTAACCTACGGCCTCGGTATTCCGGAGCACGACACCGAGGGCAGAGTGATAACCCTTGAATTTGAAAAATACTATTTTATCACCGTTTATGTGCCCAACGCACGCGACGGGCTTGCAAGAATCGACTACCGTATGAGCTGGGAAGACGCTTTCCGCGCCTATGTTTCCGCCCTGAGTGAGAAAAAGCCCGTTGTTTTTTGCGGCGACCTGAATGTTGCCCACAACGAGATTGATTTGAAAAACCCCAAAACCAACCGCGGCAACCCCGGCTTCTCCGATGAGGAGCGCGGAAAATTCACCGAGCTGCTTGCCGCCGGCTTTACCGATACATACCGTTATTTTTACCCGGAGCTTGAAGGGCAGTACAGCTGGTGGAGCTACCGCTTTCACGCAAGGGAGAAGAACACGGGCTGGCGCATAGACTATTTTGTCTGCTCCGATTCCTTCCGCCCCTGCTTAAAGGATTCCCTTATTCATCAGGAGATTTTCGGCTCCGACCACTGCCCGGTGGAGCTTGTGTGTGAAATATAAAAAGCCCCTCATTGAGGAGCTTTCCGCAAATCATAATTGATTATACCTTTTCCGGGTCAAAATCAATAACTATGTTTTTCTCCGACGGAACAAGGCGGGTGTATCTGACCCCCGCGGCGTCAAACATCCTTTTTGAAGCCCTTGTGCCCACCGTTGATTCATATTTATCGGAGAGATAATAAACCTCTTTTATTCCGCATTGGATTATCGCCTTGGCACATTCGTTGCACGGGAAAAGCGCCACATAAATCTTGCTGCCGTGAAGGTCACCCTCGCAGTTTAAAATGGCGTTTAACTCCGCGTGGCAGACATAGGGGTACTTTGTGTCGTATTCGTCACCGCTGCGCTCCCACGGAAATTCATCATCGCTGCACCCGGCGGGGAAGCCGTTGTAGCCGACCGACATAATCTTGTTTTTTCCGCTTACAATGCAGGCACCCACCTGAGTGTTGGGGTCTTTGCTTCTTTTGGCGGAGAGCAGGGCGATACCCATAAAATATTCATCCCACGAAATGTAATCGTTTCTTTTCGGCATATTAAAGCCCCCTCGTATGTTATAATCGAATATTAACATACTGCCGGGGATTTTACAACCATAAAATTGCGGCTAATTCTTTCAGAAAGGTAAAAAGCTATGGGATTACTTACTAAAATTTTCGGAGATTATTCAACAAGGGAGTTAAAGCGAATCCGCCCTCTGTGCGACAAGGTGCTTGCACTCGAAAACGAGTTTGCCGCCCTTTCGGACGAAGAGCTTAAGGCAAAAACCCCCTATTTCAAGGAGCGCCTTGCAAAGGGCGAAACTCTTGACGATATTCTGCCGGAGGCGTTTGCCGCCTTCCGTGAGGCTTCATGGCGTGTGCTTAACATGAAGCATTTCCCCGTGCAGATAATGGGCGGTATCATTCTTCACCAGGGCAGAATTGCCGAAATGAAAACCGGTGAAGGCAAAACCCTTGTTGCTACCCTGCCCGCCTACCTTAACGCACTTGCAGGCGAGGGCGTTCACATTGTTACCGTTAACGATTATCTTGCCCGCCGCGACAGCGAGTGGATGGGCAAGGTTTACCGCTTTATGGGGCTTTCCGTAGGCCTTATTGTTCACGACCTTGAAAACGAGCAGCGCCGCGAGGCCTACAACGCCGATATAACCTACGGCACAAACAACGAGATGGGCTTTGACTATCTTCGTGACAACATGGTTCCCTATGCCGAATACAGGGTTCAGCGCGGCCACTCCTTTGCCATTGTGGATGAGGTTGACTCAATTCTTATTGATGAGGCAAGAACTCCGCTCATCATCTCCGGCAGGGGCGACAAATCCACCGACCTTTACAAAATTGCAAACTCCTTTGCCCACACCCTTAAAATGGCAACCGTAAAGGAGACCATGCAGAAGGATAACATTGAAGACCTTGTTGATGAGGACTCCGACTTTGTTGTTGATGAAAAGGCAAAAACCGCAACCCTTACCCAGAACGGTGTTCAGAAGGCGGAAAGATATTTCAACCTTGAAAACCTTATGGATGCCGAAAACATGACTCTTCAGCACCACATCAATCAGGCAATCAAGGCAATCGGCGTTATGAAGAGGGATGTTGACTATGTTGTCAAAGACGGTCAGGTGCTCATAGTTGATGAATTTACCGGCCGTATCATGCACGGCAGGCGCTATAACGAGGGTCTTCATCAGGCGATAGAGGCAAAAGAGGGCGTTGAGGTTGAGCACGAAAGCAAAACCCTTGCAACAATCACCTTCCAGAATTTCTTCCGCCTTTACAAAAAGCTCTCCGGTATGACAGGTACCGCAATGACGGAAAGCCAGGAATTCCGTCAGATTTACAACCTTGATGTTGTTGAGGTGCCCACAAACAAGCCGATGATAAGGGAAGACCACCCCGATGTGGTTTACAAGAATGTAAAGGTAAAATACAACGCGGTTATCGACCAGATTATCGAGTGCCACGAAAAGGGTCAGCCCGTGCTTGTGGGTACCGTTTCGGTTGAAAAGTCCGAAGTGCTCAGCGCAATGCTCAAAAAGCGCGGCATCAAGCATGAGGTTCTGAATGCGAAGTTCCACGAAAAGGAAGCGGAGATAGTTGCCCAGGCAGGTAAGCTCGGCGCCGTTACCATAGCCACCAACATGGCCGGCCGCGGAACCGATATTATGCTCGGCGGTAACCCCGAATACCTTGCAAAATCCGAAATGCGCCGCATGAGCTACACCGAGGAGCTCATTGCCGAGGCCACCGGCTTTGCGGATACCGATGATGAAACCATAATCGAGGCGCGCGAAACCTTCCGCACCCTTGAGCAGAAATACAAAGACGCAATCAAAGACGAGGCGCAGACCGTGCGCGAGGCGGGCGGATTGTTCATAATCGGCACCGAGCGCCACGAATCACGCCGAATAGATAACCAGCTCCGCGGCCGTTCCGGCCGTCAGGGCGACCCCGGCGAAAGCCGCTTCTACATCTCCCTTGAGGATGACCTTATGCGCCTGTTCGGCGGCGACCGCATAACAAGGCTTATGGACACCCTCAACACCCCCGAGGATATGCCCATTGAGGCAAGGATTCTTTCCAACACCGTTGAAAACGCTCAGAAACGAATTGAGGGCAAGAACTTTGCAATAAGAAAGAGCGTTCTCGATTACGACGATGTTATGAACCGTCAGAGAGAGATTATCTACGGCCAGCGCAATCAGGTGCTTGACGGCGAAGACCTTAAGGCAACCATTATGAGAATGATGGAGGAGTGCATCAACGAATCCGTTGATTTCTACTGCGCCGACGCAGTTAACAAGAGCGAATGGAACATTGACGGCCTGCGTGAAAAATTCCTCGGCTGGCTCACCACCGCCGAAGATTTTGCCGACGGCATTGACAAGGCGGAAGCCAAGGAAATGCTTATAGAAAGAGGAAAAGAACGCTATGCAGAGCGCGAGGAGCGCTTCGGCCTGACCGAAAACGGCGTTCCCCTTATGCGCGAGCTTGAAAGAATGATTCTTCTGCGCAATGTTGACCGCCTCTGGATGGACCACATTGACGCCATGGCAGAGCTTCGCCGCGGAATCGGCCTGCGCGCCTACGGTCAGACCGACCCCGTTGTGGCTTACAGAATGGAAAGCTACGATATGTTTGACGAAATGACAAATGACATCCGCGAAACCACCGTTCGTCAGATGCTCACCGTTATTGTCAAGAGCGAAGAGGAAACCAAGCGCGAGCAGGAGGTTAAGATTACCGCCACAAGCTCCTCCGGCGGTTCCGACGGCAGCGAAAAGGGCCGCACAGTCCGCAACGCGGTCAAGAAAATCGGCCCCAACGACCCCTGCCCCTGCGGCAGCGGCAAAAAATACAAAAACTGCTGCGGCGATGTGCGCAAGGCCAAATAAAAATAACGGGATTCACATTTTATGAAAGCTAAAAGAAATTTCCCCTCCGTCTTTGTCACCAAAAAGGCGGAGGCCTCAATAAAGAACGGCCACCCGTGGGTTTACGGTGAGGAGATAACCGATTCCACCCCCTCCATTCCCAATGGCTCGCTCACGGATGTTTTTTCTCAGAAGGGCTCCTACCTCGGCACGGGCTTTTTCAGCGAAAAAAGCAAGATAAGGGTTCGTATTCTTTCCGACAACGCAAACGAAAGCTTCGGTGAGCAGTTTTTCATCCGCCGCCTGCGTTACGCTGTGGATTACAGAAAAACCGTTATGGGCGATGATTTTCCCTGCTGCCGCCTTATTTTCGGTGAGGCGGACGGCCTGCCCGGGCTCACCGTTGACCGCTTTAACAACATTCTTGTTGCTCAGGTGCTCTCCTACGGAATGGAACAGATTAAAGGCTCCCTTTTTGCCGCACTTGTTGATATTCTTAATGAAAGCGGCGAAAAAATCGACGGCGTTTTTGAGCGCAACGATGTTGCAATCCGCGAGCTGGAGGGCTTAAGCCAATACAAGGGCTGGTTTGACCTGCCCGGTTTAACTCACCCGGAAAGCACCGTTACCGAAATTACCGAAAACTCAATTAATTATTCGGTGGATTTTGAAAACGGGCAGAAGACCGGATTTTTCCTTGACCAGAAGTATAACCGCCTTGCCGTTTCACGCCTTGCAAAAGGCAAAACCGTGCTTGACTGCTTCACCCACACCGGCTCGTTTGCTCTTAACGCCGCAAAGGGCGGTGCAAAGGGTGTTACCGCCGTTGATGTTTCGGAGGAAGCGGTGAAAATGGCACGGCGCAATGCGGAGGCAAACGGGCTCCAAGACACAATGGATTTTGTTTGCGCCGATGTGTTTGAGCTTTTGCCGGAGCTTGAAAAAACGGCAAAGAACAAATACGATTTTATCATCCTTGACCCGCCCGCTTTCACCAAAAGCAGAAAAACGGTTCACAACGCCGAAAAGGGCTACAAGGAAATCAACTACCGTGCAATGAAGCTGCTGCCGCGCGGCGGCTACCTTGCCACCTGCTCCTGCTCCCACTTTATGAGCAATGAGCTGTTTGTTAAAATGCTCCGCTCCGCCGCCGCAGATGCGGGGGTACAGCTTAAGCAGATTGAGGTTCGCCAGCAGTGCTGCGACCACCCGGTTCTGTGGAATGTTCCCGAAACTGATTACCTTAAATTTTACATATTTCAAGTGGTATAAGAAAGGGGCAGAATATGAAACACTATTCCTCGGCAATAATCGGCCATGTTACTCTTGATACAAATGTTGACCACCTTGACAATTCCGTTGATATAGTCGGCGGTGCGGTGATGTATTCCTCCGCCTCCGCCCACGCGCTCGGCCACACCGTGGCGGCGGTAACAAAGGTTGCCCCGGCGGATAATTCACGCCTTGAGCAGTTTGTTATACCCAAGGAGGATATTTTCTGCATTTCCTCTTTAAAATCCACCACAATGTATAACAAATATTACACCCCGGATAAGGAAACCCGCCTTTGCCGCTGTTCAAGCAAGGGCGACCCGTTCACGCTTGCCGATATTCCGGAGCTTGATGCCGACATCTATCACCTTGCCGGCCTTGTTTACGGCGATTTTAACGGTGAAATGATGAAGGAGCTTTCAAAAAAAGCCCCCCTTGCCGTGGATGTGCAGGCTCTGCTTCGCCATGTTGCCGATGACGGTTCCATGTTCTTTGAGGACTGGAGCGAAAAGAAAGAGCTTTTGCCCTATATAACCTTTCTTAAAACCGACGCCGCCGAGGCAAAGATTATGACCGGCCTTGACGACCGCATTGAGGCCGCAAAGCTGCTTCACTCCTGGGGCGCGAAGGAGATTATGATAACCCACAACACCGAGGTTCTGGCCTTTGACGGCACCGACCTTTTCACCTGCCCCATCCGCTCCCGCAACTTAAGCGGCAGAACCGGCAGGGGCGACACCACCTTTGCCGCCTACATCAACGAAAGGCTCGGCCACTCAATGAAGGATTCTCTTCTTACCGCCACAGCCACCGTTTCGCTTAAAATGGAAACACCCGGCCCGCTCAGATGCACAAGGGCCGATATCGAGCAATATATAAGCGAATTTTATAAAGATTGCATTTAACAGACAAAATCAAAATGCCCGGGAGCTGAAATTTCGGCTCCCGGGCTGTGTTATTTTTATTCTTATTTTTGATAAATCTTCACATAATCAACCGTCATAACTGCTCTCTGAGAATGGTCATCGGGCACATCGGTCGGCATTTCGAGCGATACTATAATCTCTTCCTCCACCTGAGAGGTTCCGAGGCCGAAGGAGGTTCTTCCCGATTCAACGCCGTTGATGTAGAAGATGTATTCATCCTCGGTCCATTCAAGGCCGTAAGTGTTGTATTCTTCATAGATGTTATTGCCGACCTCAAAGCTGCCTATGCAGCAGGAATCAATATTTTCAATATCATCATCCACGCCGTTGCAGTGAACGGTTGAGGTTACGGAATTGCGGTTTTTCTCGAGCTTTGCGCCATAGTCCATAGCCTCAAAAATATCAATCTCGGCACCGCCTACGCCGCCCTTTGAGATATAGTGGTCATAGGGGCCGCTCATCGCCTGAATCCAGAACGCACTCCAGAAGCCCTCGCCCTTGTTGCATTTGCACTTAATCTCAAAATATCCGCGGTTATAAAGCTTTGTGAGGGCTATCATGCCCGTGTACCAGCCGGGGCCGTATTCGCCGTTTTCAAGGTATTCCGCCGTAAGGCTGAGCTCGCCGTTTTTAAGCGTTGCCTGGCTTGCGGCATTGAAGCCGCCCCTGCGCGGGCCCACTGCGCGGTGGTGCCACGCATCAAGGTCAAGGGAATCGCCGTCAAATTCATCACAGAAAACAAGCTCATAGCCCGAAAGGTCAAGCTGCTGACCGCGCGGAACGGTGGGGGTGTCAAACACAACACAGCCGAGCAGGTCAAATATCGCCAGAACGGATGCAATAATTTTTTTCGGTGAAAAGCTGTTGAAAAAGTCGGAGAAAATGTCAATTATGCCGTTCATTGCGATTTTTTGACGGGGTGCGAATTTCAGTAAATCCATTAATTTTTCAAGCATATACAATCTTCCTCTTTCTTATTATTGTTTTTTATTATATCCCGCCTGCCGCTTTGTGTCAATATTTCGGGCTCTCTATTGAAATTTTGCTTCTCTTTTGCTAAAATCAGCTTATTAAATAAAAGGAGAATCTTAAATGAAAAAAATAACGGCAGTTCTTTTGGCTCTGATTTTTGCGCTTTCCGCGCTTTCCGCTTTTTCCGTTGTTTCCTTTGCAAAAACCGATTCCGATTCTACCCTTCGCTTTAATTCCGACGGCAAATTCCGCATTATGCAGGTTGCCGATATGCAGGATGACCTTTTCACAAACGGCTTTATGCTTGACAAGCTTGCCGAAGCAATCGAGGAATCCAAGCCCGACCTTATAGTTCTCACCGGCGACAATATCTCCGGCGGTTCCACCCTTATTATGCCGATTAAAAGCCTTGCAATCGGAAATTACATGAGGGTTTTTGAAAAGGCCGGCGTGCCCGTGGCGGCTGTTTTCGGCAACCACGACAGCGAAGCCTTCGGCACCAAGGAGCAGATGATGAAGGCTTATCAGCGCTACGACTGCTTCATCGGCTGTGAGGGCGAAGACCTTACCGGCTGCGGCAACTACAACCTTCCCATTATGTCCCGCGACGGAACAAAAGTTGCCTTTAACCTTTGGATGTTTGACTCACTCACCTACAACTCCGAGCCCGAATTCGGTACAAGCGACACCTACCTTGAAAACGACCTCGGCGGCTACGCCTGCGTTCATAAGGACCAGATAGAGTGGTATTCAAAAACCGCTGCCGCCCTTAAAGAGGCAAACGGCGGCAAGCCCGTGCCCGCCTTCGCCTTCCAGCACATCATTGTGCCGGAGATTTTTGACGCCCTTGTCAAATCCGACGCCGAGGGCAATGTTGGCGGCTATGTTCTGCCCGAAGACGCAAGTGGAACCTTTATTGAGTACCCCTGCCCGCCCAAATATTCCAACGGCCAGTTTGACGCTTTTCTTGAGCAGGGTGATGTGGTGGCACTGTTTGTAGGCCACGACCACGATAACTCCTACACAATTCCTTATAAGGGAATAAACCTTGTCAACACCCCCGGCGCGGGCTTCCAGTCCTACGGTGAAACCGAAAGGGGCGTTCGCATTATTGATATTTATGAAAACGACCCCGAAAATTACACCGATTATCTTATCACCTGGCTCACCGATGACCCGGTTGACCAATACCGCTTTATCCTCGGCGGCAACGAATTTTCCACCGCCGAAAAGTTTGAGGCATTCAAGGGCCTTGTTCTCTGCTTCTTTAACAGGCTTTTCGGAATCGTTCCCCTTGCCTGATTCAATTAAGTTCAAAAACCGCCCTGCCCGTAAAATCAAACGGGCAGAGCGGTTTTTTTGCGCCTTTTATTCTGTTTTAATCATCCTGCGGATAGTGAACCCCGATAATGCGGCGGATTTCATCCATCTGCGCGGTGATGAAAAGGGTTTGCTCCGGGGTGTTGATTTCGCTTTTGGTTTTGCCGTCGGCAATGCAAGCGCACATATGGGCAATCTGCTCCTCAAAGCCGTTGCCCCGATACGGAGCTTCTATTGTCTTTTCCTCACCGGAGTTAAAATGAAATTCAAGCTTCTGCGGGGCGTAAAAGCGCTCCAGCTTAACATAGCCCTTTGAGCCGTAAACATAGCCCTCATTCGGCTTTCTTAAAAGTATTGCGCTTGAAATATCGGCTATGGCACCGCCGGGGTATTTCATAAGCACCGCCGTGTGGCTGTCCACACCGTCGTAGAAGGAGGAAAACGCACTTATGCTTTCGACCTCGCGCCCGAGATACCACGAGGCAAAGTTGAGCCCGTAAACGCCCACATCAAGCAGCGACCCGCCGCCGTGCTCGCTTTTGAAAACATGGTGCCCCATTTCATCCTCATCCATGGTGTAGCAGAATTTGCCCTCAACGCCGAGAATATCGCCGAGCACGCCGTCTTCAATCATCTCAAGCAGCTTTATTGTGCCGGGCACAAGCCTTGCCCACATTGCTTCCATAAGAAAAACGCCGTTTTTTTCGGCACAGCGGAACATTCTTTCCGCCTCGCGGTAATTCACCGCCATCGGCTTTTCGCACAGCACATGCTTGCCGTTGTTCATCATAAGCTCGGAGCAGGTGATGTGGCCGGAGTGCGGAACGGCAATGTAGGCGGCGTCGATTTTATCCGAGCGTGCCATATCCTCATAGGATGAAAAGCGAAGCGGGATTCCGAACTCATCACCGAAGGCTTCGGCTGTTTCCGCCTTTCGTGAGGCAACCGCCGCAAGCTCTGCCCCGGGCACATTGACAACCGCCTGAGCAAAGCGGTGAGCTATGCAGCCGGTGCCCACTATTCCGAATCTGATTTTTTTCATTTTTTCCTCTCCTCAAATTCCATTTTTTGTCATTTAAAATTCCGCCTCGGAATAATAATTATCCTTTGCATCAAATCGGATTATACTCTTCTTTTTTCACTTTTTCAACTAAAAAAACCGCATATTTTCAAAGCGGAATAATGTCCGCCAAAACAAGACACAAAATGACAAATTAATTTAATTGTTCTCCTTTTTCCGCTTGATTTTTCCGATTTATTGTGTTAAAATCGTGAGCGAAAAGGCATAAAAGAGACTGCAACAGGCAGCCGGATTAATTCTTTTATGAATCAATTTTTTAAATTGTTTTTGCAGGAGGAAACACCCGGAATGAGAATCAGAAAACAGGCTCTCGGCGACAGGAACATCGTCGGAGCAAAGGTTGAGGCAAGGCGCAAGGCAATCAACATGAAGCAGAAGGATCTTCTTACCCAGCTCCAGATTAAAGGAATCGATCTTAATGCTTCCGGTCTTTCAAAGCTTGAGGGTCAGCTCCGTTATGTTACGGATTTTGAGCTCAAGGCACTTTCCGAGGTTCTCGGTATCTCGGTTGATGAGCTTCTCGGCATCAACAAATAATCTATCGGCAACGATTCAATCAAACCCGCTCAAAGGCTGAGCGGGTTTTCTGTTTTAATTATACTCTGTTGACAAATCTCCCGCCTGATATTAAAATCAATACAGCGGATTTTTACAAATTTACAATCGGGGAGCATTGATTATGCAGGAAAAATCTCTTACCCACGGAATAAAATTCAGGGATAAAGTGGGCTACGCCCTCGGTGACACCGCCGGAATACTTACCTTCGGCCTTGTTACCCCCTTCCAGCTTATGTTTTACACCGACTGCCTCGGTATCGACCCCAAAAAATCCGCCGCACTTCTGCTTGCGGCAAGGATATGGGATGCGATAAACGACCCGATGTGGGGCGCGTTCATTGATTCAAGAAAGCCCACAAAACACGGCAGATTCCGCCCGTATATACTCGGCGCATCAATTCCGCTTGCGATTGCGGGTGCGCTGATGTTCCTCAAAATCCCGGGGCTGACCCAGGCACAATATCTGATTTATGCTGCGGTAACTTACATTTTTTACGGCATGGCCTACACGGGCACAAGCATTCCCTTCGGCTCACTTGCTTCGGTTATTACGGATGATGAAATTGAGCGTTCCTCACTTTCCATGTTCCGCTCAATCGGTGCGGGGCTCGGCGGCCTGCCCGCTCAGATGCTTCTGCCGCTTATAATCTACAATTTCAACCCCGAAACCGGCAAAAAGGATATTCTTGACGAAAAAAGATTTTTCATCTGCGTGGCTGTCCTTGCCGCCCTTTCCGTTGTGGTATATTTTATACATTTCAAAATGACAACCGAGCGTGTGCCTCTGCCCGCAAAGCAGAGCCGCAGCGGCTACAATGTGTTCAACACAATAAAGGCTCTTCTTAAAAACAGGCCGTTTATTTCCGCCTGCCTCGCCTCAATGCTTCTGCTTGCCTATCAGTCCTACACCCAGACAAATTACAACTATCTTTTCAAGGATTACTACGGCAAGCCCGGCCTGTATGCTTTTATAACCGTTTGCACCTATCTGCCCATGGCCTGCTTTATTCCGTTTATGGGCAAGCTTATCCGCCGATTCGGCAAAAAGGAGCTGTGCGCCGCGGGAATCGGCTTTTCGGCTGTTATCAACATAATAATGTTTGCCCTGCGCTTCACTCCGCTTGTGGAAAATCCCTATGTCTTCCTTGTGCTTGTATTCTTCTCCGGCGCGGGGATGACCTTCCTTGTGCTTGAAATCTGGGCAATCGCCATGGATGTTATTGATTACCATGAGCTTCTTTCCGGCAGGCGCGAGGAGGGCACGGCCTATTCCGTTTTCTCCTTTATGCGAAAGCTCGGCACGGCGCTTGCAGGCTCCGGCTCGGCATTTCTGCTCGGGGTAATCGGCTATGACGTTAACAGAGTTGGTCTGGGTCAGAACACCGAGGTATTAAAAAAGCTCTATGATATCTCCACCGTTATCCCCGCCGCCGCGCTTATTATTATGTTCATCCTGCTCGGCGTTTGCTACAATCTTTCAAAGGATAAGCTTAAGGAGCTTCAGTCCGAGCTTGAGGAAATGAGAAAATAAAGGCGATTGACACATAATATAATTTGTTTTATAATAATAACAGCTTCTGATATCAAAATATATATTGAGATAAAAGATGCGGCAAACAGTATATTCCCGCCTGCCCGGATTTTCCCGGCGGGCGGCTTTAAGCCGCATTGTGCGGCTTTTTTTATTATTCAGGAGGAAAAACAAATGGAAAACCGGATAGCAGTTATTTCGATTATAGTTGAGGACAAGGATTCTGTTGAAACGCTCAACAACATTCTGTCCGCCTACGGCGAATACATCATAGGCAGAATGGGCATCCCCTACCGTGAGAAAAAAATAAATATAATCTGCATTGCCGTTGATGCCCCTGCCGACAAAATCAACGCTCTCACCGGAAAAATCGGCAAGCTCAACGGAATAAACGCAAAAACAAATTATTCAAATATCATAACGGAGAATTGACCATGAGTATGAATGACACTCCCGTTTCCGAAAGAATCAGAATATCCTTTTTCGGGTGCAGAAATGCGGGCAAATCAAGCCTGCTCAACGCCGTTACCGGGCAGAGCTTTGCCGTTGTTTCCGACATAAAGGGCACCACCACCGACCCCGTTTCAAAAGCAATGGAGCTTTTGCCCGCAGGGCCGGTTGTGCTCACCGATACCCCCGGCCTTGACGATGAGGGCACCCTCGGTGAAATGAGGGTTAACGCAGCGCTGAAGGTGTTGGGCAAAACCGATGTTGCCGTGCTTGTTGTTGACGGTGCGTCAGGCGAAAGCGCCGAGGATAAAAGAATAACCGCCCTTATTGAAGAAAAAAAGCTGCCGCTGATAACCGTTTTTAACAAATGTGATTTAATCCCCGCCGAAAAAAGAGAAAACGGCAGGCTTTACACAAGCTGTGTTACCAATGAAGGGATAACCGAGCTCAAAGAAAAAATCGCGCTGATTGCAAAGGGCACCGCGACGGAAAAAACCATAGTCGGCGACCTTGTGCGCCCCGGTGATTTTGTTGTGCTTGTTGTGCCCATTGATGAATCCGCGCCCAAGGGCAGGCTTATTCTGCCCCAGCAGCAGGTTATCCGCGATTTGCTTGACAATAACGCCGTGCCCGTTGTGGTTAAGGACACCGGGCTTGCGGAGGTTATTGAACGCCTCGGCGGCAAAATCGCCCTTGTTATTACCGACAGTCAGGTTTTCGGCAAAGTTGCGCCGATAGTGCCCCGTGAAATCCCGCTCACCTCATTTTCCATCCTTTTTTCAAGGTATAAGGGTGAGCTTGAAAATCAGCTCAAGGGGCTTAAAGCGATTGATTCACTTGAAAACGGCGACACCGTGCTTATCTCGGAGGGCTGCACCCACCACAGGCAATGCGGCGATATAGGCACGGTAAAAATCCCGGCAATGCTGAAAAAATACACCGGGAAAGAAATTAACATTGATGTTACAAGCGGCGGCGATTTCCCCGCCGAGCTCGGAAAATACAAGGTTATCATCCATTGCGGGGGCTGTATGCTTTCCGAAAAAGAGATGAAAGCGCGGATAAACGCGGCAAACGGGCAGAATGTGCCCATAACAAACTACGGAATGGTGCTCGCTCTCGGCTCGGGAATACTTAAAAGGAGCGTTTTCCCCCTCGGTATTGAATTATGAATTACGAATTGATTGAAAATATCCGCACCCTCGGCAAAAAGAATTTGGCCCTTCTGCTCCAAAGCTTCACCGCGGAGGATATCGCCTTTGCCAACCGAAAGGCAAGGGCGCTCACCGATGAAATATTCGGCAGGGATGTTTATATCCGCGGGCTTATCGAAATAAGCAACCATTGCAAAAATGACTGCCTTTACTGCGGCATAAGGCGTTCAAACCCCGGCGTTTCACGGTTCCGGCTAAGCGAAGAGCAGATTATTGCCTGCTGTGAAAACGGCTACGCTCTCGGCTTTCGCACCTTTGTGCTTCAGGGCGGTGAGGATTTACACTTCACCGACCAAAGGCTTGCAGAAATCATCGGCGAAATAAAGCGCCGCTTTCCGGACTGTGCCGTTACCCTTTCGCTCGGCGAAAGAAGTGCGGAATCCTACCGCGCTCTGTTTTCGGCAGGGGCCGACAGATATCTGCTGCGCCACGAAACGGCCTCCCCGGAGCATTATGCGCTGCTTCACCCCGCCTCAATGTCGTTTAAAAACAGAATCAACTGCCTTAAGGAGCTTAAAGCGGCAGGCTTTCAGACCGGGTGCGGAATGATGGTGGGCTCCCCGTTTCAGACCGCCGAAAACCTTGCGGAGGATTTACTGTTTATCCGCTCCTTTGAGCCGGAAATGGTGGGCATAGGGCCGTTTATCCCCGCCGCAGGCACTCCCTTTGCAAATAAAAAGGCCGGCAGCGTTCAATTAACGCTGCTGCTCATAAGCCTTGTTCGTCTTATGCTCCCGTTTGCGCTCATCCCCTCCACCACCGCTTTGCAGGCGATGAATGAAAACGGCAGAATTTTCGGGCTCAACGCGGGCGCAAATGTCATAATGCCCAACCTTTCGCCCGAGGATGAAAGAAAGAAATATATTCTCTATAACAACAAGGAAAACGCATTTTTCGACACCGCCGCCGAGCTTGAAAGAATAAAGAATCAGCTCCAAAGCGCAAATTACCGCACAGTAACCGACAGAGGAGATTTTAAAGGTGAAAAAAGAAAAGTTTAAGAGCTTTGCAAAATCGCTCTGCATTGCCGCGGCGGTGCTTCTGCTGTGGCAGGGAGTATCGGCGGCAGGCGTGTTTTCGGCCTATGTTTTCCCCTCGCCCGCGCGGGTATTTTCCGCCTTTGTTTCAATGGCAAAAACAGGCGAGATTTTCAAAAATCTGTTAACAAGCATTTTAAGGGTGATTTGCGGTTTCCTTATCAGCTTTGTGCTTGCCTTTGCCCTCGGAATCCCGGCGGCGCTTACAAAAAAAGACGGCGGCTTCTTCCGCCCCGTGTTTGAATTTTTGCGCCATGTGCCGCCCATGAGCCTTATCCCCCTGCTTATTCTGTGGTTCGGAATAGGCGAAGCGCCGAAAATTACGGTAATTGTGCTCACCGCCTTTTTCCCGATTTTTATGAATATTGAAGCCGGGCTTCGCGGGTGTGACCAAAAGCTTATCGAGGTGGGGCAGACCCTGCACATGAGCAGCCGCGATATTCTGTTTAAAATAAGAGTACCCGCCGCCCTGCCGGATATTCTTGTAGGCATGCAGATAGGCCTCGGCTACAGCTGGCGCGCGATAGTGGGCGCCGAAATGATAGCCGCCGCAAGCGGTCTGGGCTATATGATTCTTGATGCACAGGCGATGTCGCGCACGGATAAAGTGATTGTGGGCATAATAATGATTGGCCTTTTCGGCCTTGTTACGGACAAGCTCTTCGGCCTTGCGGTTTCCTCCGCAAAAAAGAAGATGAAGATTTCATAGGGGATATTATGAGCAATAATATTATTTTTAAAGATGTTGATATGACTTTTCAGATAGACGGCGGCACGGTTCGTGTGTTTGAAAAGCTGAATTTGCAGATTGACCCCTCGGAGTTTACCGTGCTCATAGGCAAAAGCGGGTGCGGAAAAACAACGCTGCTGCGCCTTATTGCGGGGCTTGAACAGCCCACCGGCGGCGAAATTATGATTCCGCCGGAGCTTAAAATAGGCACGGTTTTTCAGGAGGCGCGGCTTATGCCGTGGCTCACCTGCGAAAAGAATGTTCTTTTGGGGCTTAAAGACAAAAGCAAAAAAGACGCCGCCGAAATCCTTAATCTCGTCGGGCTTCAGGGCTTTGAAAAGGCCTACCCCTCTCAGCTTTCGGGCGGAATGAAACAGCGCGCGGCGCTTGCCCGAACCCTTATCCGCAGCTCAAACCTGCTGCTGATGGATGAGCCCTTTTCGGCGCTTGACGATAACACCCGTGCCGCTCTTCAGCAGGAGCTGCTGAGAATCCGCAAAGAAACCGGGGCGGGCATAATCTTTGTTACCCACAACATTGAAGAGGCAACGACCCTCGGTGACAGAATAATCACCCTTGGTTAGCAATAAACTGACGCTGAAGATTACATATTCTGAGGCGAAAGAAAGAAGGATTTATTTATGAAAAAAACACTTGCTTTTCTGCTTGCCGCGGTTATGGTGCTTTCCCTTGCCGGGTGCTCCGGCGGCAAAAACGGCACCTTTACCACCGACAAGGTTGTGATGACCTATGTGGCCTCACCGCTGAATGTCCCCTCCGTTATAGAAAAACAGCGCGGCGATTTTTCCGAAGCCTTCGGGAAGCTCGGGCTCGGCTTTGCCTACTCCGACCTTGATTCCGGCGCCGACCAGACCACAGCACTCGCCTCGGGCGATATTCATATTTTAAACGGCGTGGGCGGCTCCTCGGTGATTCTTGCCGCGGCAAACGGGGCAGATATTGTAATTCTCAGCATGTATTCCGCCGCGCCGAAGGCATTTGCCATGTTTTCAAATGACAAAACGCTGAACTCCCCGCAAAGCCTTAAGGGCAAAACCGTTGCCGGCCCCAAGGGCACAAATCTTCACGAGCTGCTTGCCGCTTACCTTGCCAAAGCCGGAATGAGCACAGATGATGTTAATTTTATCTCGATGGATATTCCCTCAGCCTCTGCCGCACTTGAAAACGGAAGCATTGATGTTGCCCTGCTCGGCGGGCCAGCCGCCTACAACTGCGAAAAGAGCGGCAAGCACATGATTGCCGACGGTGAAGGGCTTATTTCCGCAACAATAGTAACCGCCGCCTCGCGTAAATTTGCCGAGGAAAACCCGCAGATAATCTCCGCTTTTAAGGAAACTCAGTGCAGCATTGTTGATTATATGAACACCAACACCGATGAGGCGCTTAAGCTCACCGCCGGGGCTCTGGAGCTTGACGAACAGGCGGTTCGTGATATGTACGCCATGTATGATTTTGACCCCTCGCTCACCGATGAGGATATTGCCGCCATTCAATCCACCGAGCAGTTTCTTTTAAACAGCGGAATGATTGAAACGCATATTGATGTAAATTCGCTCATTATTAAATAAAAATCGGGGCTGTCAGATGGCAGCCCCTTGATTTTTCGGAAATATTTTATTTTTTGCCGGATTGCGAAACGAATTGAGGGAAAGCCTTTTCCACCGCCATAACCGCCACGGGGATAAGAACAAGCTGAAGAATGATTCCCGGCACGGCATTGGTAAAGCCGCCCGCTATAAACGCCGCAAAGCCGAACTCCGCCTTGCCGAGCCCGTAAAACACGGTTCTTGCCGCGCCCCACACCAGCCTGCCGCAGAGCATGGCGCTGATAAGTGAAATATAAATGCCGAATTTTTTACCTCGAAGTGCCTTATACATTGCGCCGGAAATAACGCCGTAGGCCGCAAGCTCAAAGCTCATTGCCACGCCCATAGGGATAAGCGGGGGCATACCGAAAAGCGCAAACCTGAGCAGGGGCGCAATAAAGCCCACCGCAAGGCCGTAAAACGGGCCGCAAAAAAATCCGCAAAGAAAAACCGGAATGTGCATAGGGCAAAGTGCATTGCCTATTTCATGAAGCTGGCCGGTTAAAAACGGAAGAGTAATCGCAAGGGCCAGAAACATGGCGGAAAGCACCAACTTTATTAAGCTGTTCATTTTTGATGACATCTTACTACCTCTCTTTTGGCCGTATGCAGGTATTATATACTTCTTTGCACACAATTTCAATAATTATAAAAATGATATTGACAAATCCGGTTTTATCAATTATAATAATGATAATGATTATTGTTTTTAAAAAGGAAGGGACGGGTATGACACATCACAGCAACCAGCGTGATGCCATTCTTCGCGAGCTCAGCGGCAGAAAAGACCACCCCACCGCCGAATCGCTGTATTTTTCGCTCAAAAATGCTTTCCCGGCAATGAGCCTTGCAACGGTTTACCGCAACCTTTCCCTTTTTGAAGAGGAGAAAAAAATAATCAGAATCGGTTCGGGCAGAACGGCGCGCTATGACGCCGACCTTTCCGACCACCAGCACCTTGTTTGCCGCATTTGCGGCAGCGTTACCGATATCCCCTTAAAATGCGCTGAGCTTTGCGGCGCGGTAAATGCCCAGACCGGCGCCGTGGCGGAAAAATGCCGCGTTATTTTTGAAGGTATATGTGCCGATTGCCGTAAGGCAGCGGTTAAATAATATATTATTATTTGGAGGATAAAAATATGAAAAAGTTTGTATGCCCCGTTTGCGGATATGTTCACGAAGGTGATTCCGCTCCCGAGAAGTGCCCCCAGTGCGGAGTTCCCGGCTCAAAGTTCACCGAGCAGGCAAATGAAGAGCTCAGCTGGGCAGCAGAGCACGTTGTAGGCGCTGCCGCAGGCGTGAGCGAAGAGATACTTGACGGCCTCAGAGCCAATTTCTCCGGCGAGTGCACCGAGGTTGGTATGTACCTTGCAATGGCAAGGGTTGCCCACCGCGAGGGCTACCCCGAAATCGGCCTTTACTGGGAAAAGGCAGCCTATGAAGAGGCTGAGCACGCTGCAAAGTTTGCCGAGCTCCTCGGTGAGGTTGTTACCGACAGCACCAAGAAAAACCTTGAGATGAGGGTTGAGGCCGAAAACGGCGCAACCGCAGGTAAAACCGCACTTGCAAAGCTTGCCAAGGAGCAGGGCCTTGATGCCATTCACGACACCGTTCACGAAATGGCACGCGACGAAGCAAGGCACGGCAAGGCATTTGAAGGCTTGCTCAAGAGATACTTCGGCAAGTAAAATCCTTATAAATCAAGGCTTTCCAAGAGGAGAGGGAGTGATCCTTCTCCTCTTTTTTCGTTTTTCAAATGGTACAAAAATGGTACATCGCCTTTCAGCCCGCTCCAAAAGAGGACTGAAATCGTCAAAAATGGTACATCGCCAAATTGGTACATTTTTGTGCTAAATAATAGTGCTGAACGATTGATAAAACAACATGAGTAGAAATAGGCTTTGAGGCTGACAAAATACTTTGTGTTTTCAATGGAAAAAGCGGAAAAACACCTTGACGGATGGGTTATAAAATGTTAATATATAATCACAACATTAGAAAGTCTGGTGGGAGCAATGTACCTTTCTAAAGTGAAAATCAAAGAAGCGATGGAAGCCCAAGGGATAAAGACTTTTACAGAACTTTCAGAACACCTTGGAATAACTAAAAATCAGTTATCCGTAATGATGTCCGATAACTATAATCCATTAAAGGCGCGAGTTGAGGAACTATGTCAATTGCTAAATGTTCGCCCCGATTTAGTTATGGATTTTGAGGCTCCTTTGAAAGACAATGCAATTATGCACCTCGAACAAGGTGACGTAACCGCAATTGAACTGTTTGCGGGAGCGGGTGGCTTGGCTCTTGGACTTGAACAAGCGGGAATTAAGACTTTAGAATACGTTGAATTTGATAAGGCGTGTTGTGAAACGCTAAAAGCCAATAGACCCAATTGGAATGTTGTGTGTGATGACATTCATAATGTTGACTTTACTCAATACGAAGGAAAAATCGACATCGTGACGGGTGGTTTCCCATGCCAAGCATTTTCTTTTGCGGGCAAAAAACTTGGTTTTGAGGACACACGAGGAACTTTGTTCCACGAGTTTGCCCGATGCGTCAAAGAAGTACGCCCCAAAATGTTCCTTGCAGAAAATGTTAGAGGATTGGTATTTCATGATAATGGTAGAACGCTCTCAACTATTATTAGCGTTTTAGAGTCTTTGGGGTATCACACACAGCAAAAAATCATGAATGCTTGCTATTATGGGGTTGGTCAAAAGCGCGAGCGAATTGTTATTATTGGAATTCGAGATGATTTGGACATCAAATTCGATTACCCAATTGCGGATGAAAAGTGGACAACTTTGCGAGATGCGCTAAAAGACTGTCCAAAGAGCATTGGTGAATCGTATAGTGAGAAGAAGCGAAAAGTACTTGACCTTGTTCCCGCAGGCGGTTGTTGGGTCGATTTGCCCGAAGAAGTTGCCAAAGAATACATGGGAAAATCTTATTACTCAGGCGGCGGTCGTCGTGGCATGGCTCGCCGTATTAGTTGGGATGAACCGTGTTTAACGCTTACTTGTAGTCCTTCTCAAAAGCAGACAGAAAGATGTCACCCCGATGAAACGAGACCGTTTACCGTTAGGGAATACGCAAGAATACAGTCGTTCCCCGATGATTGGTCTTTTAGTGGTGGCATTGGAGATCAGTACAAGCAAATTGGGAATGCGGTTCCCGTAGAAATGGCTCGTCGTGTAGCAGTTCAACTAAAAGACTCTATTTTGAATTATCGTGCATCTGAGGAATGATTATGGCTTACTGATTTGCCCCTTCAATTTCACTTGCTAAGTGGTGAATCATATTTTGGATTAGAGCAGAACTATCCATGTCCTCCGCGACCTCTGCAAAAGCATCAATAAGGTCAAAGTAAAAATCATTATCGCCCGTAAGTCTATACCAAAACTCTGCTCCCACAAAAACGGGATAGTCCTCATTGATTTTCTTGTAGGATTGGCAAAGGGAATCCTCAGTTCCATAAAAAACGCCAACGATGCAATCTGTAACATTTAAGTCCAAGTGATTGGTGCGCGCAAGATTCCGAATGCCCTTGAAATGGTCTTTGATTGTTTTGACATCGTCGTGGTTAATTGTTGTCGGCCCCGCCTTGACTTGACAATACTTTCTTCTTCCGTCAATTGCATCAACAAACTCAATGTCAATACCCGATGTTGTAGAAGCATAAGAAGAAAGAACTTCGTTACAAAAGTACTGTAATTGTGTTCCAAAGGTGGTTGCAATAGAGGTTCCAAGAATTCGAGGGTAAAGTATGGCTTTTGCCATGCTTTCGGGTGTTGAGTCTCCAAAAGCAAATTGCGCTAAGTATTTGTGAGTAAATGGGTTAATGTTGAATTTGCTTAACGATGTCAGTTTTTCTGTGTTTGCAATATGATTTTCAGCAATTCTTGCTCTAAAGAAAGCCTTTGCATCATTAAGAATCCGCTGTCTTTCGGCTTCGGTCATTGATAACACCATCCTTTTGTAAGATAGATACATCAATTATATCATCAAATTCTTGTAGGGCCAAGTACACTTACGCAAATAAGGTGTAGCTTTTATATCTTCCTTCGCATCATATTAAAAAATAATCTTATACATTTAATCCGAGCTCCGTTTCAACCTCTTCAAGCGAAAACCATCCTTTTTCATCTCCGCTTTTTTCTCCCGATTTCAGAGTTGAAAGAAGCTTTACGGTTGATATGAGCTTTTCATAAGCCTCTATGTCAACAAGCGCAAATTTTCCCCTGCCGTTTTTTGTGTTTTCGTATTTACTTTATCAGCGCAAAGTGTTAAAATATCAAAAAATAAAATAGGCAGGTAATGTTATGCAAAAAAGAAATTACGGTTTGTTTACCGCAATCACCATGATAACGGGAATCGTTATCGGCTCCGGTATCTTCTTTAAATCGGATAACATTCTGGAGTATGCAAACGGCAATGTTTACCTCGGTGTTATCATCTTTGCCGTTGCGGCTATAGCGGTCGTTTTCGGCGCGCTCACCATTTCTCAGCTTGCCATAAGAACCGACAAGCCCGGCGGCCTTGTTTCCTATGCGGAGGATTTCCTCAACACGGGTGCCGCAACCGTTTTCGGCTGGTTTGAAAGCTTTCTTTATCTTCCCACCCTTTGCGCCGTTGTTGCGTGGGCTTCGGGAATTTATGTAAGCCAGCTTTTGGGCTACACCGATTTTTCCGTCGGCAGAAACACATTGATAGGTTTCATCGCCGTTACCTTCTTCTTCCTTATCAACACCCTTTCGGCAAAGCTCGGCGGTATGTTCCAGAACGCTTCAATGATTATCAAAATCATTCCCCTTGCACTTATTGCGGTGCTCGGCCTTGTTATGGGCAAGCCCGGCGTTGAGCTTGACGCGGCAAGCGGCGAAGCTTTTAAATCAAGCGTTAAGGCAATCGGCTGGCTCGGAGCCTTCGGCCCCATAGCCTTCTCCTACGACGGCTGGATAGTTTCAACCTCTATCTGCCACGAAATCAAAAACAGCAAAAGGAATCTTCCCATTGCCCTTTCCGTTGCGCCCATAGGCGTGCTTGTGGTTTACATAGCCTATTTCCTCGGCATAACCTCCTACCTCGGCGCCGACAAGGTTCTTGAGCTCGGCGACAACAGCGTGTTTGAAGCGGCAACGGGCCTGTTCGGCACCTTCGGCGCAAAGCTTGTGTTGATTGCCATTGTCATTTCCATTCTCGGCACGGTTAACGGCGTTGCCCTCGGCCTTATCAGGCTCCCCTATTCGCTTTCGCTGCGCAATATGATGCCCGCCTCCCGCGTTTTCAAAAAGGAGTGCAAGGCCCTCAACGGTATGCCCCTTAACTCATCCCTTCTTGTTTACGCTCTTTCGATTTTATATCTTCTTATTAATCACTTCGTTCTTACAAGCAACAACGAATTTGTGGCAAATCTCGACATCTCCGAAATTTCCATCTGCGTTCTTTATCTTCTTTATATCGCCCTTTATGTTGCCGTTATCCGCCTTGCAAAGCAGGGTGAAATCAAAAACAAGTTCATCGGCTATGTTTCCCCCGTGCTTGCAATAATCGGCTCGCTTATCATCTTCTCCGGCTCGGTTGTCAAGCTTTCATTTGTTGTTTATGTTATTGTGTGCCTGCTCTTCCTGCTTGTTGCCTATCTGTTCTACAGGGCAAACAAAAACCGCATCATTATCAGAGCAGAGAACGATTACGACGAATAATAAACCGTATAACAGAACAGCCCGGGGCAAACGCCCCGGGTGGATAAGGATGTTTTTTGGTTTTCAAATACGCGGGATATTGACAAATCAGAATTTGTAATACAAAAATGTGGATACCTTAACCGGTGACAATATGGAAACGAGAAAGCATAACAGATTAAAAGAATATGATTATTCGCAAAACGGATATTATTTCATAACGATCTGCACGGTGGAAAAAAG
>JAZUJM010000018.1:0-4920 GCA_045642785.1 Acutalibacteraceae bacterium
TGGAGGAGGAATATCTTTTCGGCACCCTTGTTACCGCTATTCCCGCGGATTCTTTTATTTGCCCGCTCAGCTTAACCGTAACGGGCAGTCCTTTTTCTGCTCTTTTAAAAGCAAATTCAAAATCCTTTTCGCTGATTATTCCCTTAAGCTGCATTGCTCCCTCCGGCGATGTAACAGCGGCGTAATATTCATATTCACAGTTTGTCAGCGGATTGCCGAATCGGTCAAAAATCGTTCCCTTTACGGTTGAAAGCTTAACGGATTTTACCGAGTTCTGCCTTGATGCTCTGCGGAATTCTCCGGCGCTCAGCGTTGCCGTTCTTGCGGCGTTAAAAGCAAAAAGCAGCACGGTTGCTGCAATTATTATCCCTGCTCTTCTTTTAAACATAAAACTCCTCTTTTTGTATCTGATGAAGCTATTATGCCCAAGATATATTGTTTTATGATTAAAAAAATCTTAAAGTAATGGCAAAACTGTTGAACAATGAATTATGATGTGATAATATAACTTTGTTTGGATATATGAAAGTGAGGTAAAAAAATGAAAAAGCTCAAGTGCGATATCGACCCCAAATTTATTGAAGAAATAAGCAAGCTTAAAACCCTTAAGGATATTATCGTTTTCGGAACCGAAAGGGGCGGCGACAAGCTTCAGTTTGTGTTCCTTGACCGTGATAAAAAAGAAGACAGAAGAACCTTTAATCAAACCTGGGGTGAGATTTGCGCCCTCGGAACCTACTATTATCTTCACGGTATGACCGGCGGCAAAAAGATTGCCATTCTTGCCGAAAACTCCTATGAGTGGATTGTTGCCTATTATTCAACCCTTGTCGGCGGAAATATTTCCGTGCCCATGGACATCAAGCTTTCCGATGATGAAATAGTAAGCCAGCTTGTTCGTTGTGAGTGCGACGGCCTTGTTTATTCCAAAAAATGCGAGCATTTTGTTGAGGCGGTCAAGAAAGCTGAAGGCAACACAATTAAAGAATATTTCTGCATTGGCGATTTCCCCGCTTATAAAGCAGAGGGTAAGGCTGCCTATGATGCCGGCGACCACCGCTGCACCGATTCCGTTATCGGCCCCGATGACCTTGCCTGCATTGTTTACACCTCCGGTACCACCGGCCTTTCAAAGGGCGTTATGCTCACCCACTACAATGTAACCTCCGATGTTGTTGCCTCCTGCTCGGTTAACAGCGGCAAGCACGCTCTCGGATTCCTTCCTCTTAACCACACCTTCTGCTGGGTCGGCGCTCTTTTCTCCGGCTACCTTATCTCCGAATGGGGCTACATCTGCGATTCACTTAAGGATTTGCAGAAGGATATGAAAAAATACAGCCCGCAGAACTTCTCCGCCGTTCCTCTTGCAGTTAACACAATTTATGACCGAATCTGGAAAACCGCGCGCAAGATGGGTAAAGACAAGGTTCTTGAAAAGGGCCTTAAAATCAGCAAGGGCCTTATGAAAATAGGCATAGACAAGCGCCGCACAATCTTTAAGGATGTTATTGACAACCTCGGCGGTGAGCTTGAGTTTATCATCTGCGGCGGTGCAAACCTTGACCCCAAATATGAGTGCGGAATGTATGACCTCGGTATTCAGATTCTTAACGGCTACGGTATGACCGAGTGCTCACCCGCAATAACCTGCAACCGTCTTTATGATTTCAAATTCGGTTCTGTCGGCAAACCCATCCCCTGCAACGAGATAAAGGTTGTTAACCCCGATGAATTCGGAGTTGGCGAAATTTATGTTAAGGGCTCCAATGTTACCAAGGGATATTACAAAGACCCCGAGGCTACCACCGCGGCTTTTGACGGCGAATGGTTCAAAACCGGCGACTTTGGCCGAATTGATGAGGACGGCTTCCTCTTCTTCGTCGGCAGAAAGAAAAATCTTATCGTTACATCCAACGGCAAAAATGTTTCCCCCGAAGAGATTGAAGACAAGCTTTACTGCCTTGATTACGTTTCAGAAGTTCTTGTTTATCAGGAAGATGATAAAATCGTTGCCGAATTTTTCCTTAACGAGGATGAATATCCCGATGCAAGGGCAAGACTTAAGGGTGATGTGAGAAAGTTTAACGACACCATGCCCGTTTTCAAGCAGGTTAACAAAACAGTTATCCGTGATGAAGAGTTCCCCAAAACCACTACTTTAAAAATCGTTCGCAAAAATATGCAGAAATAATTTGTTTTATGCCCACGCCTTGTGCGCGGGCATTTTTAAATTAAACATATTTTTATGTTTTTATTCAATAATAACAAATCCATTATAAAATACGCTTGAAGTTATTTTTCGGAAGTGGTATAATATATCAGAAATAATAAATCGGAGGTTTTATTATGCCAAAAATGATTCTTGATTGGAAAACCGCACAGGAGTTTGTTACCGATGCTTTTGTCGGCGTCGGTGTTCCCCGTGAGGATGCTGAAATCTGCACCGATGTTTTGCTTGAATCCGACCGCCGCGGCATTGAATCCCACGGCTGCAACCGCTTTAAGCCGATTTATATTGACCGAATCAATATCGGTATTCAGAATCCCGTTACAAACTACGAAATTATTAAAGAAACTCCCACTACCGCTGTTGTTGACGGCCACGACGGTATGGGTCAGGTTATCGGCTACAAATCAATGCAGCTTGCCATTAAAAAGGCAAAGGAATACGGTATGGGTATGGTTGTTGTTCGCAACTCCTGCCATTACGGTATTGCCGGCTACTATGCCTCCATGGCTGCAAAGGCCGGATGCATAGGATTAACCGGCACTAACGCCCGCCCCTCTGTTGCCCCCACCTTCGGTACCGAGGGTATGTTCGGCACCAACCCCCTCACAATCGGTATTCCCACCGATGAGGAATTCAACTTTGTTATTGACTGCGCTTCTTCCATTACTCAAAACGGTAAAATAGAGTATTATGAAAGAATCGGCGAGGATGTTCACCCCGGCACCGTTATTGATATTGACGGCAACCCCGTTGAGGGCGATGCAGGCGTTGCACTTAAAAAGATTCGCGGCGGCACGGCGGCTCTCACCACCCTCGGCGGTATCGGCGAAGCTCTCGGCGGCTACAAGGGCTACGGCTATGCAATGGTTGTTGAGCTTCTTTCCGCTGCTTTGCAGGATGGTAACTACGGCAAGGCTCTTGACGGCAAGGATGAAAACGGCAAGGCTGTTCCTTATCATCTCGGTCATTTCTTCATTGCCATTGATACCGACCATTTCCTTGGCGAGGATGCCTGCAGAAAGAAAGCGGGCGAAATTCTTCGTTCTGTTCGCGCATCAAGAAAGGCTCCCGGTCAGGACAGAATTTATACCGCCGGTGAAAAAGAGTGGAATATCTGGCAGCAGAGAAAGGATTCCGGCGTTCCCATCAATGAGGCAGTTCAAAAGGAAATGAGCGCCGTTCGCGATCAGATGGGTCTTACAAAATATGTTTTCCCGTGGGAGAAATAAAATAATTTTTATATTATAGAGGCAGCCTGCCGCAAGTATATTCAGCTTGCGGCAGGCTGCTTTTTGCGTTGATATTTAAAAATGTGCATTTCATCCCATAAAATGTGCTGTTTATCGAAAAAGCGTAAAAATGTTAAAAACCGAGGTAGAATACAGACATCAACAGAAACACAAATCAAAAAACAAAGGAGATAATCAAAATGGCAACAGATGCAATCACCATGAATGTTAACGCTCAGGAGCTCTATACAACAGCTGACAGCTTTGAAACAAACGGAAGAAACGTTGCAAACCTTACCTGCGGAATGCTTAACCTTGTAAACGGCCTTTCCGGAATTTGGGAGGGTGAAGCAGCTCAGGCTTTCATCTCAAAGTTCAACGGCCTTGAAGATGATATTCAGAGAATGGTAAATATGATTTCCGAACACGTCAGCGACCTTCGCGAAATGGGTCAGAACTACACCGAGGCGGAGAACCTTTCCACCGACGCCACCGAGGTTCTTCTTGTTGATGTTATCGAATAAATAAAAAAACAGCCGGGCAGGGGATGCTTCAAAATCTTCAGAGGATTATGAAACAACACCTTTACCCGGTTGTACCGTGTAATTTACAAAATACCTTTAAAGTAGAAAAACTTCTTTTCGGTTTCGGCTTTTCTTGACCTGCTAACGGGAATTATCTTGTTGCAGGACATTTCAAAATACTGTGAATTGTAGCAATCGGCGTAATTCATATTCACAAGGTAGCTCTTGTGGCACCTTACAAAATAGTCGGGCAGCTGAGGCTGAACATCATCAAGCTTTGCCATAAGATGCAGCTCTTTGTTGCCGAGGTGAATTATTGATTTGTTGCGCTGGCTTTCAATGTAATGTATGTTACCGCACTTAACCTTGTAGCTCTTTTTACCGAAAGAGAAGTTAAGTGATTGGGTTGAGTTTTCTTTTTCATCTATTGCTTTTTCAATGTAACGGAAAATCATTTCGGGTACAACCGGCTTTTGAATAAAACCGAATGGCTCAATGTTAAAGAAAACCTCCTGAATCTTTACAAGGCAGTCGGAAACAATGATGATTTTTATATTCGGATTTGATTCTTTAATCTGACTGAGAATCTCAAAATCGCAATTATTGCCGTTGTCAATGCCGAAAAACAGAATATCGGCTGCCGGATTTGAGGCCATAACAGAGTTGAGATTGCCGTATTCATGAACGCATATTACGGAGAACCCCGGGTGCTTTTCGGTAATGATTCCCAAAAGCTCAAAGCTTGGCTTAAGTTCTTTTTCATAAATAACTATTTCCGTAATATCATCTCCCTCTTATTTATATTCAAATTATTATAATTCACAAAAAATTTAAATGTTTTAGGGATTTTTTGCAAAAAAAAAGGATAATTTGCAAAAATAGTTCCAACCCGGAAAAATAATGCGTATTTTATACCGAAATCCGACTTGAATTAACA
>JAZUJM010000019.1:0-4299 GCA_045642785.1 Acutalibacteraceae bacterium
TAATGGACTCGTAGGGGCGAACTGTGTTCGCCCGTTTAATATATTGATATTTTGAAAAAGTCATTTTTGGGCGAACACAGTTCGCCCCTACGGATTATCGGATTCAGCTTCCGTGTTTCGGTTTTTCAAATTCTGATTTGTATTTCTGTCCGCCGTAGGGCAGGGGCTTGCTCCTGCCGTGAAATTCCGGCAAACCGGGATTGGTGTTTCTGCTTATACATTACTGTGCCCGCAACTGATGTGACGGATAAATGTTAAGTTAACCATTCCATTCGTTAGGAAGGATTTCTCTGACAGTAAGCTGAAGCGGATAAGTTTCTGCAATTTCCCGGTCATAACGCAGAGTGATATAATCGCCGGCTTTATATTTCATGTCGGCAAAGCCATCTACGCTGCCTAAATCGCATGAATATATAAGCTTTTCCGTATCGTTGCCCATCAGCTTATATAATTCAAGATAAGTGCCGCTGACTTTCTTAATAATAAAAGTACCTACTATAGTTGTGCCGCTGCCTGTTGTCGGATATTCCGCTTCGGGTTTTGCATTGGATGTCGGTTTTGCAGGGTCGCTGACGGGAGCTTGCACGTTTGAAACGGCTGCGGTGTTTTTTATGTTTGATGCTTTTTCAACCTGTGATGAAGTTTCATCGTCTTTTGCCTCAGAAGCTTTTTCTTCGCCGGTTGTTTGTTCTTGTTTGCTTTCGGTTATTTCAAAAGAATTAATTTGCTCTTCATCAGATATTCCGGCATCACTTTTATCAGCCAACATGCCGCATCCGGTCAAGCAGCCTGCGATAAGAGCGATAACCGCAAGAATTGTTAGTGCTGTTTTCATTGTAATACCTCCGGATTTTTTCTGCTTTCTTTATTCGTTGGAAGCACCCTTCATATCTTCGGATGCAAGGTCAAATACCCAATATTCCAAATTGCTTAACGGAAGAACTTTAAGCTGTTCTGCCGTTACATTCATAACGATTGCGTTATTTGCATATTCAGCGCGGC
Source organism: Acutalibacteraceae bacterium (assembly GCA_045642785.1). Taxonomy (GTDB): domain Bacteria; phylum Bacillota; class Clostridia; order Oscillospirales; family Acutalibacteraceae; genus CAG-177. Next base: position 1,003 of record JAZUJM010000019.1, read on the forward strand.
TACATGAAATGTTGTTGCTTGAAAGCTGATTGACAAATGACGGCATAACGGCCTCCAGATATGCGTTATATGCAAGTCTGTATTCATTTTTTGCCTCCTGACCCGCATCCTCTTCATAAGCTGCAACAGCCCATTCCGACAAAGATTTTCCCTCATATTCAAATGAAGTTATATCGGCGGTTGCCGGCCTGTAAGCTGCAAGAACCTTAAATGTACCGTTGGGATTGTTATCTATTGCATTTTTTAAAGCACCGTTGATTGACAGATTGTTCCACCAAAAATTACATTCACCGTTTTCCGGCGCCGCACCTTTTTGACCGTTATTGTCAGCGGTTATTTCTTCATTGATTTCGCTGCTTTGTTCTTTTTCTGCTTCTTCATGCTTATTATTTTCTGTGGTTAAAACTGCATCGGCTGCCGTTTTGCTCTGAACATATCCGGCTTTTTTTTGCTCGGTATTATTAATTTTTGATTCAGTTTCATCCAAAGTCGGTGCTTCGGTTAATTCTGCGGCAAAAACTCCCGATTCTGCTGAGGTATAATCTGTTACAGAGTTTCTGCTGTCTGTTTCACTCTTTGCGATATTACTTTTTGTCAGCCTTCCGCCAATTACGGTGATTGCCATGCAAACACCAAGGCATGCGGCTAAAGCAATCCACTTTTTCCAATGCGTTTTGCCGCTTGCGGTTGAAGGCTTATCAATTGTCGCAGAAAGAATATCCTCGTCAATATGAGCTGTTATATCATATAAAGCATTATTCATTGTTGTTTTCCTCCGACAAGTATTTTTTTAATCTTTTTCTTGTCCGCGAAAGGGAAGAACGTACTGTTCCGTCCTTCATTCCGAGTAATGTCCCTATCTCTTTTGTTGACTCAAAAGAGTAATATCTGTGTACAAATATCATACAATCAAGTCTCGGTATCGTTTTTAAAAAAGCGTTCAATGAGTTTGCAAAAGCCATATTATTGTAATCGCCTTCAACCTCGAAGCATTCATGCAGCTCTTCCAGAATTTTATTTCCCGGATTTATAAACACATTTACATCGACATTAAACAGTTCGGCAATTTTTTTGATTGTTGAATAATCGGGACGCCGTGTATTATTCTCCCATTTTGAGACAAGTTCCCTTGATACAAACAAATTCCCGGCGAGCTCCTCCTGAGTCATGTTTGCATCAGTTCGCAATTTTTGGATTATAAGACCGATCTTCATAGGCTACCTCCTACGGCTTCAATATACAAAAAACCGCTGCTATAATCAAGGTACAAAATGTTGCAAAAAAACGGCTCGTAAACGAACCGTTTTTTGATGTTTGGTTTTTATTCAGATTTTTATATGTATTACCTGCTTTTCCCGAATATAACCTTAAACGAGGTTATGATATCCTGATGCTTTACAAGTGTCGGCTCAAATTTTACTATCTTAAAATCAAGCTGCATTATCGGCCCTTCAAGAAAGGCGCAAATCAGGGTGCCGATACCTATCGGCCCGCCGAGCAGCCACCCCGAAAGGGTGACCGCGGCAAGAATGATAATGCTTATCACGCCTATCGGTATCTTCTTTGTTCTTCTTTTTAAGCCCACAAGCATTGTATCCCTCGGCCCGCAGCCGAGGCCGGCTTTCATATAAAGAAACTGTGAAAAGCCCATTATCACCATTCCGGCGGCTAAACATATAAGGCTCGGCAATATTTTCGTTTGCTTCGGCACGGGGTCAATAAAGTTGAGCAGGTCAACCGTTTTGCCCACAAGAATTGAATCAAGAAACATTCCTATTCCGATTTTTTCCTTTAATGCCGCGTCAAACGCAACAAGAACAAGTGAAACAATTATGCTTGCCGTGCCGTATTTTATGCCGAAGGTGGAGGAAAGGCCCAGATTGAACGCATCCCACGGGGCAACGCCTATGTTTGCCTGAATGGTTAAATATACACCTGCCGCGAACAGCATCAGACCGAGGGCGGCAAGAAGAGAGTTTTTAAAAATATCCTTTGCGGTGGTATTCATCTGCTTTTTTACATCTCCAGGAGTTTTTTGATAGAGCCGTTATCGGCGCGGATTTCATTAATAAATTCGTGTGCCCAATAGTTGTGCCGCCTGCCGTGAACCGAATCAAAGGCAAAGTGGATTCTGCCGTTGCAGCAAAGCTTTGCCGCCGCCCAGAATGCCTTGAAATAATCCTCTTGCGGAAGATTAATATCAAAGGCAAATTCCTTTTCTTCAAAGGCTTTAAGCTCAACATTCGCCGCAAAGGGAGAAATGCCGCCGAATGTGTTTTCACCGATTCCCCAGGTTTCAAACGGAGAGGCAACAAGAAGTGAGCCTTCAAGGCGCTGGTCGGTGGGATTCTTGACACGGCATATTATTTTATCATCCGCAATCTTTAATGTGACCTCGGGATTGAAATAGCCGATTTCGTAAACATCGGTGAAGCGTTCACCCGCAAAATCGTAATAAATCTTAATCTGACCGAGGCGGTCGGGGGAGTCAAGCTCAATATTTAAATTAACCGATTCAAATTCTCCGGGCTTAAGGCTGACCTTAACCGAGGAACGGTCGGCCTTTATTCCCTTTGAACAGGTAATCTTTATTGTTTTCTCAACCGCTTCATCGGCGGAGTTGTTGACCGCCTCAAGCTCGATAATTCTGTGAGTTAAATCGGTTATCATCGGCTTCTTGTTGAGGGTCGCCGCAAATTTAAGGTAGCCGAAGGGCACGGAACCCATATCATGCTCCCAGCTTCTTGTGTAAACGGGCGAGGTGAGCTCCTTTTCATCAAAAAGGGCGCCGCTGCCGATTTTTTCGCCCTCGGCCGGGGTGATAACAAAGGTTTCAATGCCGTGGCAGCCCGCCTTTGCTTTGAATGAACCCTTGCCCGCTTTTATCTTTTCGGGCTGTTCCTCAAGCAAATCGGTGCGGCAAACTTCGCTTATCTCGAAGCCGGTGCGCAGCTTTATTTCTTCGTCCCTGCCGTTTGTTTCAAAGCCCCTGAGGGTGAGGCCGCGCGCGGCGGGGGATGAAACCGGCTTTTTCATTGAGGCAAGCGGATAGCCGCCCGCTTTGAAAGCTGTTACGGCAAAGCCCTCTGAGCTTTCAACAAAGCTCTTTTCCGGCGGCAGAATCTCTCTTTTGCCGCTTTCGGTGCCGCTGACGGCAAAGAGCTTTTCGTTATATTCAAAGGCTTTTTCATAAACTCCCGCCTCACGGAAGCTGCCCTTGTGCGGATAAAGCGAATAGGTGAAAATGTGGGTTTTCTGTTCGGGAACAAGCTCCTTGCCGCCCGTAACCTTGCCCAT
>JAZUJM010000020.1:0-17805 GCA_045642785.1 Acutalibacteraceae bacterium
CAAAGCCCGCAAGGTCGCCCGGCACTCCGCCGCCTAAGGATATGATAATATCGCCCTTTGAAAATTCATTTTCGGCAAGGGTTTCCCAAAGGGCTGCAAGATTTTCCGTACTTTTGCTTTTATCCCCCGGCTCAACCGCAAAGGTAAAAGCCGTTTTGCCGCAGGATAAAAGCTGAGAGCGGAGGGCGCCGCCATAGAGGGAATCAACCGTTTTATCGGTAACAACCATCGCCTTTTCAAAAGCCGCACAGCCGTTAATAAGGCTCACGGCGTTTTCAAACCCTGCGCCGATAACAACATCGTACTTTCCGCTTGCCGAAACGGTTATTCTTTTCATTCCTCCGCCTCCTTTTTAACAGCATCCCCGAGGGTTGACTGCGGATTTTTGTTTTTCATCTCGCCGAGAAATTCGCTGATTTTTTCGCTTACCTCGTCAATTTCCCGCTCAAACTCCGCCGCGGATTCCCTGAGAACCCCGAACCGAACGGCGGAAAGCTGAATGAGCGCATCGGAGGAAACCACCCTCACGCTCTCATTTTTTCCGATTTCGGAAACCATTTTTTCAATATAAACATCGCCCAGCTCGCGTTCCTTGGTGTAAACCACGCGGATGTTGTGGAAATCAAAGCGCTCGCCGCGGTTGCCCGGCACCTTGTAGGCATCAAACACAAGCACCACATTATTCTTTGTGAACGCCGCGTAATTGCACATAATGTGCATAAGCCTTTCCCTTGCGCCGCCCAAATCGGCTGCGGCAAGCTCCTTTAAAGCCTTCCACGCAAAAATAACATTGTAGCCGTCAACAATAACCCATTTTTTGCGCTCGGGCTCGGAAGAAGCCTCCTGAACCTGCGGCTTTTCTTTAACGGCAGGGCGGAAAAGCTCGTATTTCACCTTGCCGAACTCCCGCTCCATTATCGCTTCAAGCTCTTTGTCGTCAATGTGCAGGTTACGGTGATTGACCGCCGGGCTGTAAGGCGGTTCGATTTTAAGGCAGGAGGCAAGGTGCATATATTCGGTAACCTTATCCCACTTTACATTGAAGCCCGCTCCGTGGGCGCAGAAAACGGAATCCGCCGTATTTTCAACATCCCTTTCGGGGTCATAGCCGTATTCTTCAATAACCTTTTCGGCATTGTGGCACACATCATAGCCCGCAACGGCAAGGGCAAGCCTCCCCCTGCCGCCCGTATATGCCGCCACCTCGGAGGCATAACCGTTCATTTCCGCCACGGGAACTCTGCCGGCTATAACGGCAAATTCGCCCGCCTCATCGGGCACGTCAAACACGCCGCTCTTCATTCTTATATCGTTTATCGCGCGGCCTATCTGCTCAAACGGCACTTCAAGCCTGAAGGTGTACCACGGCTCAAGCAAAACGGATTTTGTATTCATCAGCGCATGGCGCACCGCGCGGTAGGTTGCCTGGCGAAAATCACCGCCCTCGGTGTGCTTTAAATGCGCCCTGCCCGCGGCAAGGGTTATTTTAACATCGGTCAGCGGAGAACCCGTGAGCACGCCGAGGTGCTCACGCTCCTGCAAATGGGTGAGTATAAGGCGCTGCCAGTTGCGGTCAAGATTATCCTCACTGCACTTTGATTCGATTTTTATTCCGCTGCCCGTCGGCAGAGGTTCCATTATTATATGCACCTCGGCATAGTGGCGAAGCGGCTCATAGTGGCCGACGCCCTCCACCGTATTTTCAATCGTTTCTTTGTATTGCACCCTGCCGGAATCAACCGTCACCGCAGTATTGAATTTTTCAAGCACAAGGCTCTTTAATATCTCCGCCTGAATTTCGCCCATAAGCCCCACATGAATCTCCTGCAAAAAGGAATTCCATGTTACCTTAAGCTCCGGCTCCTCCTCTTCAAGCATTCTCAGCTTTTGCAGCATAACCTGAGGGTCGGCACCCTCCGGCAGGCAAACTCGGTAATTCATAACGGGCTCCAGCACCGGCTGAGGTGCGCTCGCTTCAAATCCGAGCCCCATTCCGGGCTCGGTGGAGGCAAGCCCGCAAACGGCGCACACGGTTCCCGCCGGCGCCTCATCAACCGTTTCATATTTTGCGCCGGAGTATATTCTTATGCCGCTTATTTTCTCATTCTTTTTGTTAACCGTTAAAGTATCTCTTACCCGAAGCACGCCGCCCGTAACCTTAAGGTGGGTGAGCCTTGCCTCCTTGTCGCGTGAGATTTTAAAAACGGAGGCGCCGAACTCGGTTGGGTATTTCTTCTGCACCGTGAAGCGTTCAAGTGCTGCCAGAAATTCCTCAACGCCCGTAAAATCAAGGCCGGAGCCGAAAAAGCAGGGGAAGATTTTCCTTGCCGCAATAAGGGAAGCAATATCGTCATCCGCTATCGCTTCGCCGCCGAGATATTTTTCGAGCATTGCCTCATCACAAAGCGCGATTTTCTCTGTCAATTCATCGCCGGAGTTTGAAAAATCCACACACTCGGCAGAAAGCTCCGAATTAAGCTGTGCCATAATTTCGGCCGGGCTTTTGCGGGCATAATCCATTTTGGTAACAAAAACAAACACGGGCACATTGTAAAAACGAAGCAGGCTCCACAAAGTTGAAGTGTGTGCCTGAACGCCGTCGGTGCCGCTGATAACAAGCACCGCATAATCAAGTACGCTCAGAGTTCTTTCGGTTTCGGATGAAAAATCCACATGGCCAGGGGTGTCAAGCAGAGTAATTTCCAGCTCCCCCGCCCTGATAACCGCCTGAGAGGCAAAAATGGTTATTCCTCTTTCGCGTTCAAGGGTATGGGTATCCAAAGCCGTGTTCCCTTTATCAACCCTGCCCGGGGAACGCAGCCTGCCCGATTTGTAAAGCAAAGCCTCCGCAAGGGTGGTTTTGCCCGCATCAACATGAGCAAGTATTCCGACAACCGCTTTTCTCATTTTTCCGAAAGCTTCTCCATTTTACATATTTAATATATAATAACACATTATTATCACCGATTACAAGAAAAAAACGGCTTGAAAGAATAATTAACCGATGTTATACTATTCTGAGTTATTTTTTCGATTGGAGAAACGGATGAAAACAGTTTATCCCGATTACCTTCCGGAGTTCAGATGCTCCGCAGGTGCCTGCCGCCACACCTGCTGTGTAGGGTGGGAGATTGATATTGACCCCGAAAGCCTTAAAAGATTCCGCTCGGCAGGCGGAGCTCACGATAAAAAGCTTAAAGAAAATATCGAAGAGGATGAAAACGGCGCTCACTTTGTTCTTGCGGAAAATGAGCGCTGCCCCTTCCTTGCAGCCGACGGGCTTTGCGAGCTTATAACGGAATACGGCGAGGATTTTCTTTGCAATATCTGCGCCGACCACCCACGGTTTCGCAATTTTTATTATTCCGGCACCGAAACGGGGCTCGGCCTGTGCTGTGAGGAGGCCTGCCGCCTGATTCTGAGCAAAAAAGCTCCCCCGGTTATGCTGACCGAGGGCGAATACTCCGGTGAACCGGATGAATATGAGGATGAGCTTTTGCTTCTCAGAGAAAAAGCGTTCACCCTGCTTGCGCAGGGCAATGAGCCGATAAGCAGCCGGGTTAAGGCCGCCGCGGCTTTGTTCGGGGCAAGGGCTCCGGAAATTAACGAAGAGCTTATCACCCTGCTTTTCGGGCTCGAAAGGCTTGACCCGCTTTGGGACTGCGAGCTTAAAAAGCTTGAAGGAAAAGAAACGGGCTCCCCGGCGGAATTTGAAACAGAGCTCACCCGCCTTGCCGAATATTTCTTCTTCCGCCACATGGGAACGGCGGCTGATGACGGCGAGCACACGGCTCACGCCGCCTTTGCCTCCCTGTGTTATGGCATTGTTGAAAAAATATTTGTCAATACCGAAAACAGAAGCTTTGGAACGCTGTGCGAAACGGCAAGAATGTTTTCCGGCGAAATCGAATACTCCGATTTAAATCTTGAAGCACTTCTTGATTACTGTTTATCATCTGAGGAGAGAGAATAAAATGTTTGTTTTACCCAAAACCTATGACCCCGAAGAAATCGCAAAAAACAATATGCACACCCACACTCATTTTTCGCTTTGTGCAAAGCCGGAAATGGAGCTTGCCGCAATGGTAAAGGCGGCGGAGGAGGCCGGGCTTTCAACGCTTGCCATAACCGACCACTGCGACCCGGGCAGTAAAATTGATGTGCTTTCAAACACAAAAACATTAAAAAAGCTGCTTAAGGGAATCGACACTCCGGTCAGGGTGCTTATCGGCTCCGAGCTTTCATCCTACGGGGTGGGCAAATGGGCGGATAACGATGAGCTCAATTCGGCTCTTGATTACCGCGGCTATTCCAGCGTTCACTATCACCTTGAAAGCTGGGAGCACCCGGCAGACAGAAGCCCGCGAGGCTATGCGGAGCATATGCTTGCCGTGCTTGAGGCTCTTCTAAAAGCGGACAGAGCCGACTGCATAGTTCATCCGTTTTCACCCGGCAAGTTCAAATTCTTTTCGGTTGAGGAAAAGACGGAAATGCTCGGCAGTATTACCGACAACGAGTTGGGCGATATTCTTTCGCTCGGTGAGGAGCACGGCTGTGCGTGGGAGCTTCACCTTTCCTCAATAGCGGGGTTCCCCGATTTTTACCGCAGGCTGTTTTTTATCGGCAAAGAGGCGGGTGTTCACTTTAACGCGGGCACCGATGCCCACAACCTTTCCGGGATTTCAACTGCAAATTTAAAAGAACAGCTTATTAATCTGATTAAGTGAGCGGGAGGGTATAAATGTTCAGGGAAATGAGAAGAAAAAAGCAGGAAATGTCCCCTGCTGAGTGTGAAAGCATACTTTGCTCCGCTTTTTCGGGCGTGCTTGCCGTTTCGGGCGATGAAGGCTATCCCTATGCCGTGCCGCTGAACTTCGTTTATTCAAACGGCTTTATATATTTTCACTGCGCCCTTTCCGGCCATAAGCTTGATGCAATAAAAAGGGATGACAAATGCTCCTTCTGTGTTATCGGCGAGGAACATAATCTGCCCGAAAAATTCACCGCACTTTACAAAAGCGTAATCGTTTTCGGGCGCGCCGCCGAAGTCAGCGACAAAGCCGAAAAGCTTGCCGCCATTGATGCGCTTGCAAAAAAATATTCGCCCCTTGAGCCGGACGAAAGCCGCAAAAAAGAGATTGAAGGCGCCCTCGGCAGGCTGAATATGGTAAAAATAACCCCGGAGCATATTACAGGAAAGCAGTCAATAGAATATGTAAAGGAATAAAAAATGCTTAAGAACAAACTTTCAAAATATTTCGGAACAAAAGAATTTTACAAAATGGTGCTGATGATAGCCGTGCCGATAATGGTGCAAAACGGCTTTACCAATTTTGTAAATATGCTCGACAACCTTATGGTGGGCAGAGTGGGCACCGACGAAATGAGCGGCGTTGCAATAGTCAATCAGCTTCTTTTTGTTTTTAACCTCACCATTTTCGGCGGCCTTTCCGGCGCCGGAATCTTCACCTCACAGTTTCACGGCAACGGAAATCAGGACGGAATAAAAAAGGTTTTTCGCATTAAGCTCGGCATTGCCGCCGCCATTCTCGCGGTGGGCGCGGGTGTGCTGTTTTTCTTTCAGGATACACTCATTGAGCTGTTTCTTCATGAGGGCAGCGAAACCGGCGACCCTGCGGCAACCATGGCGTTTGCAAAAAGCTATCTTATGATAATGCTCACCGGTCTGCTTCCGTTTTCGCTTAACCAGTGCCTGACGGGCACCCTGCGTGAGGTAGGCGAAACCGTGGCACCGATGAAGGCGGGAATCCTTGCGGTTCTGGTTAATCTTGTTTTCAACTATCTGCTCATCTACGGCAAACTCGGTTTCCCCGCCCTCGGGGTCAGGGGCGCGGCTTATGCCACGGTGCTGTCGCGCTTTGTTGAGTGCGCGGCAATGATAATCTGGCTTCGCCTGCACAAAAAGGAGCATCCGTTTGCCGTTAAGGTTTTCAAAAGCGGAACTCCCATGCCCGGGCTCACAATCAAGGTGCTTTCAAAGGGCTTGCCCCTTATGATAAACGAACTGCTTTGGTCGGGCGGAATGACCACCCTCACACAATGCTACTCCACCCGCGGGCTTGCCGTTATAGGTGCGGTGAACATAGCAAACACAATAAACAATGTTTTCAACATAATCTTCATAGCCCTGGGCAGCAGCGTTTCCATAATAGTGGGCAGGCTCCTCGGTGCGGGCAAAATGAAAGAGGCAAAGGATACCGACACCAAGATGATAGTATTCTCGGTAACAAGCTGCCTTGCCGTGGCGGGAGTAATGGCCGCGGTTTCGCCACTTTTCCCTAAAATCTACAACACCACCGACGAGGTTCGTTCCCTTGCCACCGCCTTTATTCTGATTATGGCGCTTTTAATGCCCGTTTTCGCCTTCAACAACGCCGCCTATTTCACCCTGCGCTCCGGCGGCAAAACCTTTATCACAATGATATTCGACAGCGTTTTCATATGGGTGGTCGGCGTTTCAACCGCGTTTGTTCTTTCGCGCTTCACCTCAATGCCCATTATTCCGCTTTACCTGTGCTGTCAGGGCGCGGATGTGCTTAAATGCTTTTTCGGCTTCTTTTTTGTGAAAAGCAACAAATGGATGCAGAATATTGTTGAAGATAGGTAAAATAAGGCTTGACTTATTGAAGATTTTGTTTAATAATAATAAGGATGATTTTCACATTAATATCTGAAAAGGAGAGAATAAATATGGATCTTTCATCAATCATCGCAAAAAAAGACGCAAGCGCAAAGTATATGCTCCGCGAGATTACCAAAATCTGCAAGAGCTTTGAAAAGCGCGGCCCCGGTTCAAAGGGTGAAGAGCAGGCCTGCCGCTACATGGCCGGCGTTCTTAAAAAGGACTGCGGCTGTGACACGGCTGAGGTAGAAGCTTTTGAAGAGAACCCCGGTTCCTTCTACGGCTGGATCTACATAACCATCACCTGCGTTCTTATCGCCATCGTTCTTTTCTTCCTCAATGTTAAGTATTCAATCGCCGCTCTTCCCGTTATCGGCATTGTTCTTATCGTTTTCGGCCTTGCACTTGCTTTCCTTCAGTTCGGCCTTTACAAGAAGAGTGTTGATTTCCTCTTCCCCAAAAAGACCGGCCACAATGTTACCGCTATCAAAAAGCCCACAGGCAAAGTAAAAAGACGCGTTGTTTTCAACGGTCACCCCGATGCTGCATGGGAATGGCCCGTTAACTACGCTCTCGGCGGTGTAGGCTTCGAGTCCCACGCCATCCTCTGCGCTCTCGGCGCTGTTTATTACATCGTTCTTTCCGCTCTTTCAATCAACGGAGCAACCGAAACCGTCAAGAAGTGCGGCCTTTGGGGCCTGCTCTTTGTTCCCTTCCTTGTAGGTCTTTACTTCATGTGGAACAAGAAGAGAGTTGTTGACGGCGCAAACGACAACCTTTCCGGCTGCTATATGGGCATTGCCATTCTCAAGGCTCTTAAGGAAGAGGGCATTGAGCTTGAAAACACCGAGCTCGGCGTTGTTCTTACCGGCTCCGAAGAAGCAGGTCTCCGCGGTGCAAAGGCATGGTGCGAAGCTCACAAGGGCGAATTTGACGATGTTCCCACCTTCATCTTCTCCTACGACACAATTCACGACCCCAAGCAGCTTATGGTTAACTATCGCGACCTTAACGGCACCGTTAAGGCAGACAAAGACGTTTCCGACCTTTACATGGAAGCGGCAAAAGAGCTCGGCATCTTCTGCAAAAAGGGTTGGGTTCCTCCCCTTGGCGGCGCTACCGATTCAGCAGCATTTGCTCAGGCAGGCTTCCGGGCAACAGGCGTTACCGGCCTTAACCACAAGCTTGAAAACTACTATCACACCCGCCGCGACAGCTATGACAACATGGACCTTGAAGGCCTCGGCAACTGCTTCGCAGTCAGCGTAAAGGCTCTTGAGATGTTCGACAACGGCGCAAAGCAGTAATCTAACCGCAATCTTACTGAATTTTCCTGCACGGATAAGTGTTCACCGAGCACTTATCCGTGTTTTTTATATTGACACAAAATGTTCCTCTATGATATTATAATTTTATTATTAAAAGAAAAGGGCGGTGGTTTTTTGACCTGTCCGAAATGCGGAGAACATATCCCGACATTTGATTTAAAACCGAACTGCAGGCACTGCGGGGTAAACATTATGATTTACACGCAGGAGCACGAGCTTTCACGCGATGCAAAGCGGGCGGAGCTTGAATTTGCCTCTGCAAGAATTGTGGTTGCAAAAATCAAGGCGGCATTTATCGCGGGCGGATTGCAGATTGCAAGAATAGTTTTCACCCTTCTTGCCGTGGCAGCGCTCATTGTTCCCTTTGCCGACCTCACCTTTACCCTGCCGATGTTCCAAAGCAAAATTTCGGTGGGCGGCCTCGGTGTTTACGACCTTTTTAACAACGGTATGCTTACCGCCCTGCCCGCCTTTGCAAAGAACGGCATTTTCGGCGGCGCCACAATAAAAGCTCTTATTCTGATTCTTGTGCTTGTGCTGCTTGCACTTGCTGCCGTTACGCAAACGGTTACCGAGATTCTGAGCTTTTTAAACATCAAAAAAACCGCAAAAATCATGAGCACGGTGGGCTTTATCGGCGTGGGTCTTTCGGTTCTCGGCGGAATACTTGCCCTTGTTTTCTCACTCGGCAGTTATCCCTCCGTCATAACCTTCAAGGCCGGCTTCGGTGCGCTTGTAAGTGCTGCGATGTTTGCTGTTTTTGCCGTTATCAACCTTAAAATTTATAAAAAGGATATTCCGCTTGACCTTCGCGAAAACGATTTGGAAAGAAAAGAAATGCTTAAAAAAGTCAAGAGCGGCGAGGTTGATATAGAAAGTCTTCCCCTCCCTGTTTTTGAAACCGAGCAGGAAAAGCAGGAGCGTCTTTCCGCCCTTGCCGAGGCATTAAAGCACGAAGAGGAGGGAAATGACGAATGAAAAAGCCGCTCTCCAAAAAAGCAAAGGGCGCAATAATCGCCGTTGCCCTTGTTGCCATAATCGGCATTTGCTTTACGATTATCGCCTCCTATGCCAAAACTCTTGTTACCGAGGGAACCTACACCCCCGAAAGGCCTTCGGTATATACCACGGAGCCGGGCAATGAAGCTTACGGTGCAATGTGCAATATTTTTGATTCAGCCGCACACACCGACAAAATCGGTACCTCCGTTTCGGTTGACCTTTCAGTTGACGACGGCTCAATCGAAACCGACCTTGACGAAAGCACACTCGGAATCCTCAAATATATGAAGGGCTCCGTTCTTTCCTCAATTAGCGATTGCTACCCGTCAAGCGACGGCGCATTTGCACTTTCCGGCAAGCTTGAAAGAACCCTTCGCTTTAACACCGACCTTACCCCCTACTGCGAATCAGCAGTCGGCAGGGAAGAAAACGGCGAAACGGTTGAAACCGACAAAATCTTTTTCACCGTCACGCCCCCGCTCGGCGAGGCTCTGCCCGCCCCCGGTGACGAAAGCTATGACATCCTCAATATTGACGCTTTAAAAGCATCTCTTGAAAAAATAAAAACCGAGTATGCCGATTTTGTTGAAATCACCGATGCAAAAGCAACCCTCAAAAGCTTTGAGATAACCGGCACATTTACAAGTGTTGACCGCACTCCGCTTGACTGTCACGGCAATGCGGTTTACACCGTTTCGGCGAAGCTCGGCTTCAAGGGTGAGCTTGCCTCCCTCGGCGAAAAAAGCATTAAGTTTGATTACTCCGTCAGGGAGAATTACTCCTTTAAATTTGCCGGCATAAAAATCAATGATGATGCGGCATATGTTCCCAAGGACTGCTGTGCAGCCCTTTCAAAGTTCCCCGAAGAATCGGAGTATATTCCCGTTTTATTCATTGAAGAGGGCGAAGAAAAGGCTCTGCCCATAAGCTTTACCGTTAATGACGGCGACGAATGTGAAGCTCAGTTCAAATCCCTTGATGAATCCCTTGCAACAGTATCGGAAGAGGGCGTTGTAACCGGCGTCAAGGCCTCCGGCGATGCAACAGAAATTGACATCACCTTAAACTATCTCGGCAGCGAATATAAAAACCATATAATGGTTTTCGTGGTTGAACCCGTTAAAAAAGTGCTCACCTCACCCTCCGCCGTAACCCTTGCAAAGGGCGAAACCAAAGTCCTCACCTGCGAGATAACCCCCGCAGAGGCAAGCGTAAAGGATGTTTTGTGGTTCACAGAGGATGAAAAGGTGGCCACGGTTGATAAAAACGGCGTTGTTACCGCAGTCGGTGCGGGTGAAACAAAGGTTTTCGCCGTTACAGTCAACGGCAATTTCCGCTCATCGTGCACCGTAACCGTTAATGAAAAGGAGGCGAACTGAAATGTCGGCTGAAGAGAATACCGCCCTCACCACCTTAACCGAAGAGGAACAGCAAAAGCTGCACGACAATGTTTACCGCAGTTACAGCTATGTTGGCGTTAAGGAAACAGTAGCCTACCTTTTAAACGACTTTTCAAACACCTTCAATATCGACGGCTTCAAAGAGCGCTTTATATGGGATGTTGTTAATATTGATTTCGGCATTTCCGCCGTTGTTAACATTTTCACAAGTGCGTGGGATATTATCAACGACACAATTATCGCAACCATAGTTGATAACACCCGCACCCGCCTCGGAAAATTCAGGCCCTATCTTGTGGGTTTGCAGATTCCGATGACCCTGCTCGGAATGTTCTACTGGTTCATTCCCATCATCTTCCCCAACACCGCGGGCACCTACATTCCCAAGCTTATAACCTATTTCGCCTTTTCCGTTATTCAGGAAACCGCAGGTACCTTCACAAGCATTGCAAAAAGCGGATATATGTCCACAATAACGCCAAACCCGAATGAACGAATAAGGCTTATCACCTTAGCCGAGCTGCTTACCGGCTATATGGGCGAGGATATGCCGCGCTACATTTTCGGCGTTGTGTACGATATGATAAACGCGGGCAAAACAAGCCTTAAGCTGAGCACCGCCTTCCTCACCTTCGGCCTTGTTACCGGAATCGTGTCTTCACTTTTCACCCTTTATTTCTTCCTTGTTTCCAAGGAGCGCGTTCCCCAATCCATTGAGCGCCCGAGCGTTAAAGAGGGCTTAAAGGCAATATTCACAAACTACCCGGTTCTGCTTATGTGCCTTTCCGATTTCCTCGGCGGCTTTGCGATAAGCTCCAGCGAAAGCAACTACTTTATTGATGTTCACGGCTCCTATTCACTCATAACCCTTGCCAACATCCCCTCCTCATTAAACGGAAGCATAAGCTACGCCTTTGTTTCACCCATGAGGAAAAAGTTCTCCTCCAAAGCTCTTTGGGTCGGTGCCGATGTTTACGGCGATATGCTCACCCTCGGCTATTTCCTTTTCGGCCTTGCGGGCAAAAATTATCTTAAGAAAATGCCGATGGTTATTGCACTCGGCGTGCGGGAATTCTTCAACAAATTCGCTTTCGGCGTCAACAAGGTTATCAACGCCGATTTGTGGAATGAAGCCATGGATTACTGCGAATGGAAAAACGGCTACCGAATGGAGGCAACCACAGGCGTTGCAAAAAGCCTTGTGCTCAAAATTCAAAGCTCGTTTATGGGAACAGTCCGCAGCCTGCTGTTTAAGAAAATCGGCTATGTTCAGGGCCTTACAATCGGCACACAGAGCTCAAAAACAAAGTTCTGGCTGTTTGCACTTTGCTCCGTTGTTCCCCTTGTTACCGGCTCACTCGGCATAGTGCCCAAAATGCTGTGGCCCATAACCCAGAAGAAGCGCCGCCAGATGTATGATGAGCTTGCCGAAAGAAGAAACAAGCTTGTCACCGGCTATGTTGAAAATTTCGAATCCGAAAACGCATAACAGTGTTTATCCCGAAAGGAAATTCAGATGAAAATTGCACTTTTTGTTATCGCGGGCATTCTTGCCGCGGTTGACATTGCGCTTATCATTGAAACCAACAAATATCAGAATGCCCACCCCAAGCGCACAAAAAAGGTTGAAAATGAAATTAGCAAAAGAATGTTTATAAGAATCGGCATCACCGCCGCGGCGTGTTTAGCTGCAGTTGCGGGTGCTCTTATCAAATAAACCCAATAAATGCTTTCGCCCGTCGGTGCCAAACCGACGGGCGAATTTTAATATGTATTAAAATAATAATTCTTTCACGCTTTTAACATCCGGCACAATTTCTTCTCCGCTTTCATAAAGCCTTTTTCGGCTTTCGTGCCCGCTTTCAACAAGCACACAGCGGGCGCCGACCGCCCTGCCCACCTCGGAATCGTGAACAAGGTCGCCGAAAGCTATTATACGCGGGCTTTGGCCGGGATAGGCTCTTTTGATATAGTCAACGGCACGCTCCACCTTTGAACCGGCAAGAAAATCATCAGAGCCGAGCACGGCGTCAAAATATCCCTCAATCCCGTAGCGGGCAACCGCCTTTTCGAGCACATTCTTTTCGCTTGAGGAAACTATAACCTGCTTTGCGCCGTTTTCCTTTGCAAGGCTCAGAATCTCCCTTGCGCCGTCGGCAAGGTCAATATCCAAATCAACATATCGGCAGTAAAGCTCGTTGTATTCCGCAAGCAGAGAGGGGTAATCCTCTTTTTCCATTTCAAAAACCGCCTCATAAAAACAGCGGATGGGAATACCTATGCACTCACGGTAGCGCTCGATATTGATTTTTTCCATTGAGCGCCTTTCGAGCATATCGTTGACCGCCCTGAGTGAAGCGCTCACATCATCAAGCAGGGTGCCGTTCCAATCCCAAATAATGCAGTCGTATTTCATTTTATCCTTTCATTTAAGCTTTGCCGCAAGCTCTGCAAGCTCCAGCAGCTCGTTGCTGATTTTCTTCATATAGGCGTTTATCTCTTCATCGGCGGCAAGGCACTTACCCGCGCGGCGAACGGCGCGCACAAAGGTGCGTGAAAGTCTGACTCCCTCAGCTGAAAGCGGGCAGACCGAGGCTCTCGGGTCAAATATCACCTTAACCGTTTCGTGCCCGTTTTCCTCAATAAGTATGGGAAAAAGAGGGAAGAACCTGCACGCAAGCGGCCTTTCATCCCTTTTGCACGCTCCGCTGCACACGGCGGCGGGGCAGCCGAAATTCGCCTCTGTATTTTTAACCGTTAAGCTTGATTGCTTTACAAATTCCGCCTCGTGCGGAAAAAGCCACATTCCGGTTTTATCATCACCGCCGCAGCACCTTGCACCGCAAACCGTGCCGCAGTCAATATCTCCGAGCGGAGTTTCATTTTTCATTAAAGCGTATGCTTTTGCAAGCGCTCTGTTATATTCATTTATTATCAAAACTGCAATATCCTTTCAACCGTCATAACAAAGGAGAAATCATATATAACCTCCGGCAGCCGCTTGTAGGAATAAAGAAGCTCCTTTGCCGCCGCAAGCAGGTTTTCATCCTGCGATTTTGCATAATCAAGCGCGGCTCTGAGCACATCGCAGGCCAATGCCTGCTTGTTTGCCCACGGCGCAAGCTCTTTGAAAATCTTCTTTTCGCTTTTAAGAATAACCTCACGGCAGCTTTCAAGCCTTTGGCAGTATTCCTCCAGTATTCCGAGCGCCCCGGCGGGGTTGCCGGCAAAAAGCTCCTGCTCCGCCCTTGCGGCATACTCATTGAAGATTGAGGAATTTTCGCTTTTAAGGCAGGAGAAAAACAGATTGTCGCCGAAAAGCTCCAATGCCTCCGCCTCATCATCTGCCGCCTGTTTCACGGCGTTTTTCCACGATTCGCGCGGATTGTAGTCAAACGGTGCCCAAAGGAAATCGGCAACAGTCATAAGCGGCACCGCGGAACACTCGGCATATTCCATACAGTTGGAAATTATGCCCTCCGAATAGCGGCACAGCTCCGGCTCCCTGCCATCAATGCAGCCTAAGTGCATTTCATTAACCATTTCGGCGTCATTTACCGGGAAATTATCCCAGTAAAGCGGGCGGTGGCGGGTGGAATCAATAAACCTTATCGCCTCGGGAACGGTTAACTCCTGAGAGCAGATGTTGTACCCGGTCCAGAAAATTTTAATCTCCGGGTCTGTTCCTCTGCCGAGTTTGGAGATAAAATATTCATCCCCCCTGCCGTGGTACTGCATAGGGCAAAGGGTGAGTGTAATGCTTTTGCCGAGCTTTTTCAAATCGTCAAAAATACGGTTTGCAAGGTAAATGTGGGCATTAACGGTTTCATTGCCGAATTTTTCCTTATCCCCGGCATAATAGAGTGTTTCGGGAATATCATCAAGCAAAAGCCCGAAATGGGTCACTCCGATATCATAGAGCGAACGCAGTTTGCCGATAAGCGCCGAATAATCCTCCTCGGAGGAATAGCGCATACCGAGGCCGGGAGCTATGCAGTAATGAAAATCAATAAAGCTCTCTTTGCAAAGCGCGATTATTCCCTTAAGCTTTTCGAGTTCATCGCCCGAATAAAGCTCACGCCAGCGGTCACGGTGAAACGGGTCATCCTTGGGCGCATAGTAATAGGTGTTCATCCGCTTTTTTGACAAAAGCCTTATCATCTTTTCGCGCTCTTCAAAGCTCCACGGCTTGCCGTAAAAGCCCTCAATAAAGCCGCGAACGGCAAACAGCGGATAATCCTGAATCAACCCCGTTGAAATGCTGCCGTTTTTCGCCTTTTCCGAAAGATAAAGAAGCGCATAGTAAAGCGATTTTTCCGATGAAAAGGCAACGGAGATTTCGGCCTTTCCGTTTTTTTCACAAACCGAAATCTCATATTTTTCATCGGTCAGCAACCGTGTTTCTTCTATGTATGTAAGCTTTTCGCCGCTTTCCTTTTTTAAAACCAGCCCGGCGGCGTTTTCACAGTCGCAAAGAAGGCCGAGGCACACGGCGGTTTTTTCGGCAAACTCACGGCAGTCGCCGCTCACCGAGCAAAAGCCGCAAAAGCGCACCTGCACCCCCGGTTCGGATTTTTTCGGCAAAGGATAAATCATAACGACCTTATCTCCCCTTTGTATTTCTGCACAAAGCGTTCATTAATTTCATCGCCGCCGTCAACATTGCTGCTGCTGAACACCTCCGGCATAAAGCCGTCGGTTATCATCATATCAATGGCCTCGGCAGTCATCGCGTTAAGAATGGAAGCGCCGATTGCCGTTGAGGTGGGCGAAACCTTGCGGTTTAAGCCGTCAATCTCAACCGAAGCATCACCAAGGCAGCCGCAGTTGTCTATCGTAACCGTGCCGAGCTCATACAGTTTTTTCCCGCTCGGGTGGCGTGAGGCACCGCTCATTGTGTGCTCCATATTGGTGATTACTATTGTGGAAACACCGTTTTTAAGGGCGAGCGAGGCCATATCAATGCTCACTCCGTTTCGCCCGGAGTTGGAGAAAACAAGAAGCACATCGCCCTTTTTAAGGCCGTATTCTTCAAAAAGGATTTCGCCGTAATCGCCGAGCCTTTCAAGCTTGGTGCTCTTTGAGGCAGATTCGTGAAGCATAAGCGAGGTTTCAAGAATCGGGCGGATATTTACAAGGCCGCCCGCCCTGTAAAAAATCTCCTCGGCAAGCATATGCGAATGACCGGTGCCGAAGGTGAAGATATTGCAGCCGTTTTCGAGTGCATCGGCAATAAGGCGCGCACCCTTTGTGATATTTTCAAGCTGTTCGGTTTTGAGCCTTTCTACCAGCTTTTGAACATTTTCAAGGTACCAGAGTGCTTTTGACATAATTTCTCCCCCGTTTCAATATTTCTATGCCGATATTGTAATACACCGCAAGGGTTAATATCAAGTTTTTTTACAAATAACTTTCTTTTTTTGATAAAATGCTATATAATGGTAATATAATGTTTACGGAAGGGGATTAAAATGGAGGTTCTGATTACAGTTCTGTGTGTTTTCACCATTGCAAGCGCCGCCTCAACAATCATTTTAAGACGAAAAGGCCGCTCATTTGACGGTATGCTTTTCAAATTCCTTTCAAGCTTCGGCTTTATGTCGATTGCCTTTGTGGGCTTTTGCTTCAACAGCGACTGCGACCCGGTATATTTTTGCCTTGTTCTGTTCGGGCTGATGTTCGGCCTTGCGGGCGATATTCTGCTCGGATTAAAAGAAATAGCTCCCAGATTCCGTATGCGTCTTATCGGCATGGGAACGGGAGCCTTCCTTATAGGTCATATTTTCTTTCTTGCGGCGTTTCTGCGCTTTGTGCCGTTTTCGCCGGTGCCGCTCATTATTGCGCTCGTAATCGGTGTTGCCTCATTCGGGCTTATCAAGGCCAAATTCAAGGTTGACCTTAAAATGGCGCTTGTTCTCACGGTTTATTACACCCTGCTGTGGTACAAGGCCGTGCTTGCCGCCTTTATCTATTGGCAAACCCGCAACCCCGCTTTCATCGCGGCAGCCGTGGGCTGTGCACTGTTTGTTTTCAGCGACACCTGCCTCGGTTTCCTCTATTTCACCCCCACCAAGTCAAAAAACAAGCTTGTTACCCTCGAGCTCGGCTCCTATTATGACGCTCAGATTCTGCTTGCGGTAACGGTTGCCCTGCTTGTCTGAATCAGGCTCCGCCCTCCTTTATTTTGCTTATCGCTCCCTTTTCAAGGCGCGACACCTGAGCCTGAGAAATACCGATTTCCTTTGCAACCTCCGTTTGTGTTTTTCCGTTAAGGAAGCGCAGGCGGAGGATGTTTTTTTCTCTCTCCGGCAATTCCTTTATGGTCTGTCTTATCATTATTTCCTCAAGCCAGCTTTCATCATCCTCGCGGCTGCCTATCTGGTCCATAACATATATCGTGTCGCCGCCCTCGGAGTAAACCGGCTCATTGAGCGAAACGGGCTCCACTATCGCCTCCAGCGCCATAACAACATCTGCTCTTTTACAGCCGAGCTCCCCTGCAATCTCGTCGGGTGTCGGCTCGCGCCCGTGCTCATTTGTCAGCTTTTCCCGTGCCTGCATGGCATGGTAGGCGGTATCTCTGAGTGAGCGGCTGACCCTTACCGGGTTATTATCGCGCAGATATCGCCTTATTTCGCCGATTATCATCGGCACGGCGTAGGTGCTGAATCTTACATCCAGATTAACATCAAAATTATCAATCGCTTTTATTAGCCCTATACAGCCCACCTGAAAAAGGTCGTCGGCATTTTCACTTCTGTTTGAAAAGCGCTGAATCACCGAAAGCACCAGCCTGAGATTGCCGTTTATCAGTTCTTCCCTTGCGTTTTTATCTCCGTTCTTTATTCTTTTCAACAGCTCTGTTTTTTCGCTTTCCTTAAGCACGCGGAGCTTTGATGTGTTTACCCCGCAGATTTCCACCTTGTTGAACTGCAAATTCTTCATCGCCTCCGTTTATTGCGTTCAAAAAAAGTATTGCCCTGTTTTCATAAAAATAAATAATATAAAATTACTATTGACAAAAACGGTAAACGGTGATATTCTAAGTTGAAATCAAAGGCAATGACGAAGAAGGCGTGTTAACCGAGTTTTCAGAGAGCCGGCGGGTGCTGTGAGCCGGCAGCAAGGTTTTCAAAGGCTATCCCTTCCGAGCCGGGGCACCGAAAAGCGATTAGTAGGCTGCCTCCGTTTATCGCCGCGTTAAGGCGAAGGGCTTGATAGAGCCTGCTGAGTGGCGCGTAAAGCGCAATTTGAGTGGTACCGCGGATAACATCCGTCTCAAAGAAATCTTTGGGGCGGTTTATTTTTTTGCCCCGAGTGAAAGAGAGTGAGCACCGTGCAGTATTTTGTGGAAGACAAAATCAAAGATGTTGCGTTCCGTATTGTTTCCCTGCGTGAGGATTTGGGACTTTCTGCCCAGGAAATGGCGGAA
>JAZUJM010000021.1:0-3200 GCA_045642785.1 Acutalibacteraceae bacterium
GGCATCCCCGGTATGCATACCGGGGATGCCGACTTATAAAATATTATTCTGTTATTATACCGAGCTTTGTAAATTCGGCTATGAATTCTGCGGTGTCGTTTTCTGCCGATTCTTTATCAATATTGAATTCCCCGCAAAGAACCTCTGCAATTTCGGCATCGGTTTTGCCGTTGATGATTCCGTCAAGCACAAGCTTTGCGGTTTCGTTTAAGGCGATAAACCCGGATTGATTTTTATAATCCGTTTTAACGGGGATGAGCATAAATTCGCCCACAATCTCTCTTAAAACATAATCCTCATTCAGCTTGCGGCTCATTCGGCATCCTCCTTAAGTAATCTGTAATACGCTTCTGCTTTTTTGCACTGATATTCCGGCACGCCGTCAAAGCTGCCGGTTTCCGCAAAGCAGGAGGCGGCACAGGCATCGCAGATGAATTTATATTTGCAGGTTTTGCATTTTGCGGGGGTGGTTATTTTGGCGGTTTCATCCGCAATATATTTCCACGCATCCTCAAAGCTGTTTTCAAGAAGCGAGCATTTAGGGTGTGACATCATTCCGCAGGGGGAAAGCTCACCGCGGTAGGTTATCCAGAAAGCGGCGGTTCCGGCGCGGCAAAGAATATGCTCGCCGATATCGTCGGGTGACTCGTCAAACGGGTCTTCCGGGCGAATGCCGCTCAATATCTTTTTTGCCCTTGTAAGATATTCGTCATAAGGCAGGCGGGATTTTTCACTGGTGATAAGGTTTAGTGCCGCCTGCTCCGGGGTGCAGCGGTCGGTGCTTTTGCCAAGGCGTGCCGAGGGGAACATATATGTTGCCGCCTGAATCTGAATATTGTTTTTCTTGACAAAATCATATATTGCCGGCACATCGTCACGGTTATAATCCGTAATGCTTAAGTTGATTTTTAACTGGGTGCCCGCTTCCTTAAGCATAAGCGCGCCGTTGATTGCTTTATTAAAAGCGGAGCGGCTGCCGGTTACTTTTTCGTAGGTGTCTTCGCTCATTCCGTAAATTGAAAGCGCGACCCTTGCAGGGGGGTAATCGTGAAAAAGCTTAACGGTTTCTTCATTAACAAGGGTTCCGTTTGTGTTGACCGAAACGGTGAAGCCCTTCTTTTTAAGGTGCAGATAAATATCTTTAAAATCGGGGCGGAGAAGCGGTTCGCCCCCGGTTATCAGCATAAGCAGCACGCCGCTGTCAAAGAGCTTGTCTGCAATGGAAAGCCATTGAGCGGTTGTAAGCTCCTCTTTTTTAAGCTTTTCGCAGTCTGTGCCGTGAATGTAGCACATTTTGCAGTTTAAATTGCAGCGTGAAGTAATCTCAAAGGTGCCGGAAATAGGGGTTCTTGAAGCCTTTGCCTTTGAAAAAAGATATTTAAGATATTGAGGCTCGGAGTTAGTCATTATAAGACCTCCAGATAATCAAAAAGCTCTTTTGCCGCCGATTCATCCGGCAGGCAGGAAAAGCCGACAAGCTTAACCTTTTTTATTATTTCACCCGCGAGCATAAGCGCCTTTTCGGTTGCCCCGGGGCGGTGGGAATCAAACATAAGGTTGGAGAGAATAAGGCGAAGCGCTTCAATTCCGCCAAGGTCGGTAATGCGGTTTTCTTTGCCCTGCGAAAGAAAAACAACTGCTTTCAGCTGCACCAGACGGTTAAGGCAGAGCCCGGAGGTGCCGGCAATGGGGAGAGATGCTGCAAAGGCTTTGCCGCAATCGGTAAAAACAGCCGCCTTGTCACCGTTTATGATTTCGGCGGAATAATGCTTTTGCCAAAGAGCGGCCTGAGTTGATTTGCCCACTCCGCTTTTGCCGCAGAACAGAATTGCCTTGCCGCCGTACTCAATAAATGAGCAATGAAGAATAAGGCGGCTGTTTGCAAGCATGGCAGAGCCGAAATCAATGTATCTCCACAGGAAATAGGTGTCGCTTAAGGCTTTGATATCCTTTTCGGATATTCTGAGCAAAAGCCCGTTTTCTTCCTCAATGAGTTCGGCACAGGTTCTGTTTTCCTGTGGGGCGGGGAAGTGAAGAACGCTTTTGCCGCCTGCGTCAATGCGGCTGAAAAGCTCGGTTTTATAAATTACACGCCCGTTTTCAAACCTGCTTGCTTTGACTATTCTTATTTTAATATCGTGCTTGCACGGCTCAACGGCGAAAAGCGGCGAAAAACCGTTTTGCAAAAGCTCCGCTTCGCTGCTGAACATTATCGTTTTGCCCGCAATGCAATAATAATAATCCATAATAACCCCGGCCACATCGCCGCAAAATAATTATATTTATGACAAATTAATTATATTTTATAATGTAATCGGAAAAAAGTCAAGTTAGAGGGCTGCAAAAGGGAACAAAATACCCCGCACCAAACGGTGCAGGGTAAAGAGTTATTTTACCATCTGTTTTCAACATATTCGCAGAAAGCATACATATCCTTGATTTCAACCTTTTTGCCGTCATCAAGGGTAACGGTGCCGCTCCAGAGGCCGTGAACCTGATGTGAGTGCATTCTCATAACAAGGGCATTGGTGTCGGAGTGGTGGTCATAGAAAGGTTTCATTGTAAGGTCGAAGCGGCCGTCCTCCGAAACGAACTTCCACGGCTTCATATATCCGTCGGGCTTCGGGAAGGTTTCAACATCAACCGCGCCCACCTTGTGAGCCTTGCCGTCATAGAAAACGCAGGTTTCGGTTGCGTTGCTCTCGTCGCCGATACCCCAGGTGATTTCAAAGCCGACTATATGCTTGCTGCCGTCTTCATCATAAACATAGCCTGAGCCGTTGCCCCAATACCATACAAGGCTGTAAGGGGTGCAGACTCTGCCCCAGTCAAGCACGCAGAAGGTGTCATCCTTGCTGAATTCATAAACCTTGTCGCCTGCCTTGAAGGTTCCGGCGCAGGGCATGGAGTTCTGCTTTGTGGTCATAAAGTAGCGGTCGGGGAAATTCTTGAAGGGGAGAACAGTGGTTATGTTTTCAAGGCCGGGGATAATATCCATCTGGAAATTGCACTCGATGTTGCCGCGCTTGAAATAAAGGGTGCGTGAATCTTCTTTGGTGTCAAATTCAAATTCGGCGCCGCCGAAGCTCATTTTAACATTGTTGGGAACATCGCCCTTGGGGGGAAGAATATATTTATCCTTACCGCCGAGGAAAAGAGCCATGGGAGCAGCGATGCTTTCACCTGTGGTGAGGTCGATA
>JAZUJM010000022.1:0-3271 GCA_045642785.1 Acutalibacteraceae bacterium
TGACTCTTTCGCTGCCGAGGTGACCTGCAAGCTTCTTTCCCTTGTAAACTCTGGAGGGATCGGAGCAGGCGCCCAATGAACCGGCATGTCTTGCAACGGGGCCGGTACCGTGGGACTCTTTAAGTCTTGCAAAGCCCCATCTCTTGATTGAGCCTGCGGTGCCCTTACCTTTGCTTGTGCCGACTACATCGTCCTTTTCGCCCGCTGCGAAAATGTCAGCCTTGATTGTGTCGCCGAGATTGAATGAAGACATATCCTGGAATCTGAATTCCTTAAGAGTCTTCTTTGCAGCTGTGCCGGCCTTCTTGAAGTGGCCTGCCATGGGCTTGTTAACACGCTGCACCTTAACATCGCCGAAGCCGAGCTGAACAGCTTCGTAACCGTCAGTTTCAACGGTCTTCTTCATGACGACGTTGCAGGGACCCGCTTCAACGACGGTTACGGGAACAACGTTTCCCTTGTCGTCAAAAATCTGGGTCATACCGATTTTCTTGCCGATGATACCTTTTTGCATAATGCTTTCCTCCTGTTAGGTTATTGGTTGGATTTTCCAACTTGACCTGCGAACGCAGAAATCAAAGTTTGATTTCGATTTCAACGCCTGCGGGAAGCTCAAGACCTGTCAGAGCTTCAACTGTTTTGGCTGAAGGTCTGATAATGTCGATAAGCCTTTTGTGTGTGCGCTGCTCGAACTGCTCGCGGGAGTCCTTGTACTTGTGGACTGCGCGAAGAACCGTAACTATCTCTTTCTCGGTGGGGAGCGGGACCGGACCCGATACCTGAGCGTTGGTTCTCTTTGCGGTTTCTACGATTGTTTCAGCTGCCTTGTCAACAAGGTTGTGATCGTAGCCCTTGAGTCTGATTCTGATTTTTCCCTTGACTGCCATGTGAACGCCTCCTTAAAAATTGGCGGGCCTGCTTGTGAAAAACTCAACACCGTGCCGGGTGTTCCGACTGTTCTCATTTTAAAAACCGGAAAACATAATATTTTCCGGGTGTGAGTCATTTTCACATAGGTGCCCCTTCGCGCAAAGCTGCCCGGGAACGGCAGCCCTGCAAAAGGACACAAAACGCCCGGTTTAAAATCGGACATACTCCGCGGAAATTCCCCGTCTCGACGGACGGCCACCTCCCGCATCATCGCATATCATACGCGGTTTTGACATTTAAACGGGCATATTTCACCCTTAGTCGCACGCGTGCTTATGTATAGTACCACAAGCTGCAATAAATTGCAAGCTTTTTTTACATATTTTTGAAAATTTTTTTGCAGGGCAAAAATCCTTATTTTTCAAGCGATTCGGCCCTTCGCACCGCCTCGGGAAAGCGGCCTGAAGAAACACATATATTAAATGTATAAAATAATATAGCTATTATAACATACCATAATTTCACATTCAAGCGTTTTTTCGGTTGCCAAGAGCACATAAATATGATAATATAAAACAAAAAGCGCGAAGGGAGAATAATTATGATAGGTCTCGGAACCTGGGAAGCAAGAATAGACACAATGTTTTACAGAGGCACCGCAAGGGTTAAAATTTATGACGACAACGGCCAATACGGTTTTGAGGTTACCGTGCCCGGCGTTGATGTGCCGGATATAAGCGTTGTGAGCATTGAAGAAGAGGCTGAGCATATCTCCGCCGTGGTAACAACAAGCGTTCTGCCCGGCAAAGAGATTAATCTTGATGTTGATATTGACGGCGATGACCTTTTCGGCTTTGTTAAGGTGCCCTACTTCGGCAAAGTAAAGCTCAAAGACGCCCACAGAATAGCGGAATAATATGAAAAACAAAAAACTGATAATCATTATAGCCGCCATAGCGGCCGCCGTGCTCGCTCTTTCTGTTTGTGCGGTTTGCCTTAAGCTGAGCGAAAATAAAGAATCCGCTCCCGAAAACAGCACCGACACCGTGCAGGCCACCCAATCGGAAACCGCTGCCGACGAAAGCGGAGAAACGAAGCAGGAAAAATCAACCGCAGCCCCCTCCTCCGGAGGAGCTCCGGATTTGAAATGCTACATTTATTACAGCAGTCAGAAAAATTACATCTACACCGCCGACCTCGCCAACACCTGCTCGATTTTCCCGCTCGCCCCCGGCGATACAAAAAATCTTAATTACTTTAAGCCGCCGAAAGATGAAACCGAAATCGGCGGTATTCCGGTAATCTTTGATTTTGACCATATGCAGAATCCGAAGCTCGGCTATAAATACCCCGATTCGCTCAGGATAACCTGCTCCGACGGCAGCTTTTGCGTTATTACCGACGGTAAAATTCTCAATTACACCGACAAGGCGGAGCTTGCCACCGGCTATGGCACGATTTACTGGAACTGCGTTGACCCGGTTAATGTCAAAAAAACCGAGATAACCGCCACATATATCTCAGAGGGTGAGGATATCGCCTCGCAAACCGTTGTTATCAGCCGCAATAAGCTGAATGAAAACTCCGGCGATTCTCCGTTTTACAACTACAAAATCACATTGAAATAATTGAAAATACCAATTTCAAACGAACCGCAGCTTTGATTTTCAAAGCCGCGGTTTCTTTGCGCCGGTTCAGAATCAATTAACCGAATTAATAAATTAGTAATGTTTATTTTCTAAGTGGGAATATTATTTGTTCCGATTTATGGTATAAAGAATAAGCCTATGTATTAAATTTTCGGGAGTATGTCAGAGATGAAAAGAAAAATCATATCCGTTATTTTAATTGTATGTATTGTATTTTCAAGTATATCATGCCTTATGAGCGTTTCCGCCGCAGGTGCAAGCATACCGATAGTGTATGTTCTGGGTCAGGGTGCAGAGCTCGGAATTCCCAAGCCCACGGGCGGCTTTGACCAGATTTATCCCGTGCCGATTCCGGAGGGATACATTGAAGAGGTTGCCAAAGATAACGCCGACCTTTTTGCATGGTCGGTTGCAACACAAAACTGGAACCCGTTCTGTGACCTGCTTTATGAAACCGTTACCCCGTTTTTTGACAAGCTTGTACTCGACGAATACGGCAGAGTAACCAACGGCAGCGTAATTATGTCCCCCACCCTTTACGGTTACGCCATAAACGGCAAATACAACACCGAGCAGTTTATTTTTGAATATGATTTCCGCCTTGACCCGCTAATAATCGCCGACAGGCTTCACACCTACATTGAAAATGTTATAAGCAGAACCGGCTCACCGAAGGTTGCGCTTGTAGGCCGCTGCCTGGGCGCGTGCATAGTAACCGCCTATATGGCAAAATACAACAACGAATATGTTTC
>JAZUJM010000023.1:0-19305 GCA_045642785.1 Acutalibacteraceae bacterium
CGTTACGGCAACAGGCGGCAGATATGCCGCGGGCATCGGCGGCGGCGGCTCATATGACGAGGCCGGCGGGGTTATGGGGGGGGCAGGCGGCACGGGAAAAAAATACGGCGGGGGAGTTACTGCCACGGGCAGCTACGCCGCTTCGGGCGTCGGCGGCGGTGCTTCGGGCGTCGGCGGCAGCGTTACGGTTTACGGCGGCACACTGACTGCCAAAGGTGATTATTGCTCGGCAGGTATCGGCGGCGGCTATCAGGCGGCGGGCGGCAGCTTCACAATTTATGACGGTACTGTCACGGCTTACGGCGGCAATCTTTCCGCAGGTATCGGCGGCGGCTGTCAGGCCGACGGCGGCAGCTTCAGAATGATAGGCGGCAATGTTACGGCTATCGGTAATCAGACTGCGGGTATAGGCGGCGGTGTTCACGCAAACAGCGCAGGTGATTTTATTGTCACTGCCGTTGCCGAAATCAGGGCGGGCACAGGAGCACCCGGCTCTGAAATATCTGTTGAAGAATACAAAACATCAAGAGATAAATATGTCAGCATTATCGGAAAGTGCGGCCACAGGGATTCCGACGGTGACCGTGTCTGCGATTACTGCGAAAAGGATCTTTATATTGAACGCACATGGGATTCCGGCAAAAAAGCAATCGTTGACACACTTAAAAACATTCCCGATGATGCCGTAGTAATAACAGAGTCCACCACCGTTCTTTCTTCGGGCAAAGCATATGTTGCCGACGGCAATGTCAGGATAATCACCACTTTGACCGCAGAGGAAGATTCGGTTCTTATTCTGAAAGATAACTGTAACCTGAATGTATCATACAAATACGGTGATTGCGGAATCAGAGTTGAGGAAGGCAGCAGCCTTTCAATTTTCGCCCAAAGCGACGGAGCAAATGCGGGAAATCTGACAGTCAACGGTGACATGCTCAGCGCAGCTATCGGCGGCGGCAACGAAAAGAATTGCGGAACCGTTACTATCCACGGCGGCAATATTACCGCAACTGCCACCGGCTTCGGCGCAGGCATAGGCGGCGGCGAAGACGGAAGGGGCGGGAATATCAGCATTTACGGCGGCAATGTGACTGCGACCGGCGGCACCAGCGGTGCAGGTATAGGCGGCGGATTTTTTGCCGACGGCGGAAATGTGAATATTTACGGCGGTTTAGTCACGGCCAACGGCGGCTGGCTCGGCGCAGGTATCGGCGGCGGAAGAGAGGGCAACGGCGGCAATGTGACCGTTCACGCCGGCACGGTAATTGCATCGAGCGGCTCAGGCTGTGATATTATCGGCCACGGCAGTTATAAATCCTTTATTAATGAAGGAAGCTTTTCCGTCGGTGAGGGCACGGTTCTTTATGACGGAAAAGACGGCACAGCCATAGACCCCGGCTACAGTTCATATTTAAATCTGTTAAATGACAGCAAATATTATAACGAAGAGGGCGTCGGCACGGTATATTTTTATGCCGATACCGACTCTACGGCTAAAAATCGTATATCATACCTTGAATATAACTCCGAAAGCGGAAAAACCGAAAACAAATCCATTCCCGAAAACGAGGCATTTCCGGCCGGTATGTTCAGCGAATGGTCGCTGCAATGGCTTGAGGCCGACGGCAATATTACAATAGACGGTCCCGTGACCGTTAACGGCAATGTTAACCTTATTCTGAAAGACAACTGTACGCTTACCGTAAAGGACAGAATTTATGTTGAGGGCGACAACAGCCTTTCAATATATGCTCAGTCAACCGGCGATGCCATGGGCAAGCTGATTGCCGAGGGCGGAATCGGAAGCGGCAGCAAAACCGACTGCAGCACAATAACGGTTTACGGCGGCGACATTACCGCAAACGGCAAGGAAAATGCGGCGGCAATCGGCGGCGGATTCCGCGGCGGCGCAGGCACAATCACGATTTATGACGGCAAGGTTACCGCCACGGGCGGCACAGCTGCCCCCGGCATCGGTGAAGGTTCGCTCGGCAGCGGCGGCAGGGTTGAAATATACGGCGGCACGGTCAAAGCTGTTGGCGGAGACGGTGCAGATGGCATAGCTGCCGGCAATATTGCGATTTATGATGCACAGGTCACTTCAAACGGAGTTCAACTCGGGGCTGAGCATATTCATCACCTGGTAAAGATTGCCGCAAAGGAACCCTCCTGCGACAAAACGGGAGTTTCAACCACCTATTATGTATGTGAAGGCGACCACTCCTGCGGCAGATTCTTCTCTGATGAGGAAGCCGAAAATGAACTTACCGCCGAGCAGGTGGATGGATATGTTATCCCGGTTCTTGACCACAGCTTCACCTCGGGAATATTTATAAATAACAATGACGGTACACATTCCGAAAGGTGCGTAAGGTGCGGCGAATACGGCGAGGCGGAAAACCATATTCTTGTAAACGGCAAGTGCACAAAGTGCAGCTACTGCGAGCACAGCGGATACACCGTTTTATACAGCTGGGATAATAATTACACCCGCTGCAAGGCAACAAAGAAATGCACCGAATGCGGCAGTACCTTACAGATAGAATTTTCTTGGGAAATCAAGCTTGTTGAGGACACACCGGGCAAGGACTGCAAAACCTTCGGCACGGGTCACTATGAGGCGAAATTTACCTCCTTTGACATGGGAAAAACAGAAAGCATATTTGACACACAGCCCGGTCCCCACAGTTATAAGGATTATGTGTGCGAAATCTGCGGCGATGAGCTTCTTGATGATGCAAAAGCGGCGGCAAAGGAAGCCGTTGATACTGCGGCGGGCGAAAATCCCGCTTCAACGGTGAATACAGTCTGCACCACGGCAAAGTCAATTATTGACGCTGCCGAAACCGTTGCCGAAGTGCTTGAAGCGCAGGAGGAATGGCTTGCGGTAATCGAAAAGCAAACCGCCGAACCCCACGAGCACACCTTCAGCGATAAATACAGCAGGAACGAGTTCGTTCACTGGTATGCCGCGACCTGCGAGCACAGCGACCTTACAAAATCAATGGCGGTGCACAGCTTCGGCGAAGGCGTGGCGGAAGACGGCAAAACAACATACACCTGTACCGTTTGCGGCTATGAAAAGGTTGAAACCGAGGATGAAACCGCAAAGGCGCTTGCCGAAGCGCAGGCGGCACTTGAAGAAGCAAAGAAAGCGCTTGATGAAAAGACATCCGCGCTTGATACTGCGAATGAAAACCTCACCAAGGCGAATGAAAATCTTACCAAGGCGAATGAAAATCTCACCAAGGCGAATGATGCTCTCACCAAAGCGCAGGATGCGCTGGCCGAAAAAGCCGAAGCTCTTAAAGAGGCGGAGGAAAATCTGACCGCGGTAAACAAGGAGCTTGATGAAGCAAAATCGCAGATTGATGACCTTATCGGTGACCTTGAAGAGCTGCAGACCGAGCTCGATGAAAACAAAACCGCTCTCGGCGAGGCGGAATCCTTGCTTGAAACGGCCGAAGAAGAAAAGTCTGCCCTTGAAACTCAGCTTGAGGAAAAAGAGAATGAGCTTAAAAACCTCATAGAATCGGAAGAAGCAAAGGATGAGGAAATAGCCGAGCTTGAAAAGAGCGTTGACGAGCTTGAAGCGGCGATTGAAACAAAGAACGGTGAAATCACCGCAAAGGCAGACGAGATAGCGTCACTTGAAAAAGCCGTTTCCGATGCCGAAAAGGCGGTTGAAGCGAAAGACGGCGAAATTGCCGCCAAGGCGGAAGAAATCACCGCTCTTGAGGGCAGCGTTTCGGCTCTTGAAGATGAGATTTCCGCCGCAAAATCCGAAATAGCGGAAAAGAATGAGCAGACAGAAAAGCTCAGCGGCGAGCTTGAAAAGGCAAAAGCCGAAATTGAAGAGCTCAAAAACGGCGAAGAAGACACATCCTGCCCGTACTGCGGCAAGCAGGGCCACAACGGATTCTTTGACAAGCTTATCTGCGTATTCAAAAGAATCGGCTGGTTCTTCAAGCATCTTTTTGATTTCAGCACGGATAAAAAATAACCGGCTGAGTTAAACAAAGCGGAAATTGTTTTTATATTCTGTTACGGTAATCCGACTGTGAGGTCTGATTATAAATATTATTTTTCAGGAGAGTGCTTTTTGAAGAAGTACAACACAACGGAGATTGATTGCTGACCGGGAGGTTTGCTTTCAATCATCAAGCCTCCCGCCTTTAAAGGTAATTGAAAGTCAACAATTTTCAGGAGGAAAAACAATGAATAAAAATGACTGCACCATTCGTTTGGAAAAAGCAGAGGATTACAGAGAAACCGAAAACCTTATAAGAGAATCATTCTGGAATGTTTACCGCCCGGGCTGCAGTGAGCACTATGTTATGCACGTGCTTCGTGATGACCCCGGCTTTGTAAAAGAGCTGGATTATGTTATGGAGCAGGGCGGCAGGCTGATAGGCCAGAATATGTTTATGAGAACTGTTATTGAGGCCGACAGCGGTGAAACCGTGCCGGTGCTCACAATGGGGCCCATTTGCATTACCCCGGAGTTAAAACGCAGGGGCTACGGCAAAATGCTGCTTGATTTCTGCCTTGAAAAGGCGCGGGAAATGGGCTTCGGAGCGGTTCTGTTTGAGGGCAACATCCGCTTTTACGGCAACAGCGGCTTTGATTATGCGGAGAAATTCGGCATAAGATACCACGATTTGCCGGAGGGTGCCGATGCCTCATTCTTCCTTTGCAGGGAGCTTATACCCGGCTATCTTGACGGCGTTACCGGCGTTTACCAAACACCGCAGGGCTATTATGTGCCCGATTCCGAGGTTGAGGAGTTCGACAGGAGCTTCCCCGCCAAAGAAAAGCTTAAGCTTCCCGGTCAGCTGTTCTGAGCGAATAAAAATCCGCTTTGGCGGAAAAAGGCGGGGACACGGTTTTTCGTGCCCCCGCTGAAAATCTGATATCAGCTAATTCGGCTTCAAATCCCTTTTGCCTAAGCAATCCGGCGCTTGACAACCGCGCCGGATTGTTTTATACTCTTTCATACAAAAGAATAAACGCGGCTCGCCCCGAAAAATCGGGGAACCGGGTATACTGCATGACGGTATATTCGGGGGTAAGGAAATCGCGGTGAAAATCCGCGGCAACAGCCATTACCGTAAATCTTTTCACGGCTTCAGGTGAAAAGTCAAGTCGGAATACTTACCGTGTCGGTTAACCGTAAAAGTCTCTCGGGCAGGTGGGGAGAAAAACGGAAAAGGGTGACAATCGGGTGCACGGTGCTTGCCGTGCCGCCTTTTGCCGCTTTTGTCAGGGTATCGGCAGGGGTATCTTTACATTTCGTTTTTAAGCGTCCTCACGGGAGGGCGCTTTTACTTTTTCTTTTGAATTTTTATTTGGAGGAAAAATATGAAAAACAAACTTGTGAAGCTTATCTGCGCCGTTCTTGCGGCAACCCTGCTTTTCTGTGCGCCTGCCTCGGCACTTTCGGAGCGGGAAATGAGCGCGAGCCTTGAAAAGTGGCTTGCGGAAAATGTGAGCGCCGCTCAGGCGGGCGGAAAAATCGATTCCGCTTTGGATTGGTCGGCTTTTGCCCTTGCAAGGTGCGGGAACACCGCTCTTAACGCCGAATATAAAAAATACATCGGCAAAGCGGTGAGCGAAAACAAAAATTCGCTTTATCTTAACGATTATGCAAGAATAGCCCTTGCAGCGCTTGCCGTGGGAATGGATGCCCGCAATGTGGGCGGCGTTGACCTGATTAAGAAAATTGAGGATTATGACTGCTCCGATGAAGCCTTCACGGGCTCCGTTGCCTATGCGCTTATTGCCCTGAACTCGGCAAAGAGCGCCAACACCGCCGCTTTAGAAAAATATAAAGCAATTTTGCTTGCAGCTCAGAGAAAAGACGGCGGCTTTAACGCTTATCTTAAAGCGGATGAATCAATGAGCTGGACTGTTGACGGCGAAACGGATTCAACCGGAATAGCATTGCAGGCGGCGGCACCGTACAAGGATGAGCCCCAATTTGCCTTGCTCATCTCCTCTGCGCTTGCGTTCGTTAAGGCCAATCAGATGGCAGACGGTGGTTTCGGCGCGTGGGGAAGCGGAAGCGCGGAGAGCACGGCGATGATAATTGCAGGCCTTTGCGAAACAGGGAATAAAATATCGGATTACACCGTTAACGGCAAAACTCCGGTTGATGCACTTTCGGCGTATATCAACAAAGACGGCGGCGGAAAGTGCTGGGACGGCTCTTCAAATGTGATGACTTCTTATCAGATGCTTATGGCCCTTTCAGCATATTACAGAGCGGAAAACGGAAAACCCGGTTTGTTTGATATGACCTGCCTTTCGCCGTTTTGCTCCGGAGTTGAGCATCTGGCGATTTTTGAGGAGCATCCGCTTATCGGCAGAGCGGTGTGCTTCATTGCCGGCCTTGTTTACCGTCTGCTCGGCAGGGAATATATCTGCTGCCGGCATATCAACAGCTTATGAAAATAAAGAATGTATTTTTAAGTGCGGCACTTTCGGCGGCGCTTCTGCTCTCCCTTGCCTCCTGCCGGGCAGGGGAGGAAAATAAGCCGCAGACCGTTAAGGAAGCTGAAAGCTTCACCCAAGCGGAAACCGGAATAAAATACGAAGAGGCTGCCGGAAAAACGGAGCAAAAAAGCCGCCCGGCGGTGAGCCGGACGGCAAAAAATAACGAAACGATAATCATAACAACCGTTAAAGCAATGGAAAAGCCGACCCTGAGCCGGGAGGATAAAAGAGCCGAAAGCGTGACCGCCGAAACAGAAAAAGAAAAGAGCGAAACGCAGACAGCAGCTGTAATACCCAAAGCCGAAACGGTGAAAGTAACGGTTAACTGTCGTCACGCCGTTGATTATCAGGCTTCTCACCCCGAAAAGGATATTTATATTCCGCAAAACAGCGGCGGAATAATCTGCACGGGTGAAATCAACCTTGAGCAGGGGGACACCGCACTTTCCGTTTTAAAAAAAGAGCTTGAAGCGTGCGGGGTTTCCGTAAGGGAAAGCCGCGGCTATGTCAGCGGAATAGGCGGGCTTTATGAAAAGGCCTGCGGCGGTGCAAGCGGATGGATGTTCAGCATTAACGGCGAAACACCGCTTGCCTCATCCGATAAAATAACCGTTAATCCCGGTGATGATGTGATTTTTTATTATGTTGTCACTTACGGCGATTCATTCTGACCTTGAACAGCCCGTGACGGTTGCAGAAGGCGTATACAGCACTTGTGCGGTTGATTTTGAATCGAGCTTCGGCGCTGCCCTCGGGATAAAGCTTTGTGAGCATTATTCCGTTATCCGATACGGCGGCAAGGAATGAAATGTAATGTTCCTTTGTCATATCGTGGTGAATGCTGACAAAGTATTCATCCTCGCAAACCTCAATTCCGATTTCGTGCTCTTCATCTGCATCCTCCGCTTCAAGCGGAGGAAGAGTAAGGCCGCAGCAGCAGACCACGGCTTCACCCGTGCTTGTGATGATGTTGCCGCAAATGGGGCAAACAAAAAACAGGCTTCTTTTCATATTGAAACCGCGGTTGCCGTTTTTTACGCTGTTGCCGCTGAAAAGTTCGGCAACAGAGGTGCCGAGCAGGGCGGCTATGGGTTCAATAAGCGTTATATCGGGGTAACCCTTGCCCGTTTCCCATTTGGAAACGGCTTTGTCCGTAACCCCGAGCTTTTCGGCAAATTCGGCCTGAGTCATTCCCTTTTCTTCGCGCAGGCGCTTTATTATTGAGGCGGTAATGCCGGTGTTCATTTTTTTTCAACTCCTTTTTGTTGGTGATAAAAGCATAACACCACAGGCCGTGCGCGGCAACCTACTTAAAGTAGAAATCAGTTAAGAACGGCTTTTATCGCCCTGTTAACAAATTCTGCGGTTCCCTCTCCGCCTGCGGAGTCAATGTTTTTCCTGAACCGCTCATCGCCCGTGTACATTTCGCCAAGGCAGGCGAGAACGGTATCCGGGCAGTCATAATAATTTTCGCTTATATAGCTTTGAAGCTTTTTAACAAGGGCTGCTGCCTCGGAGGAATCGGGGGCGCAGCTCTTTATTTTTCCGAATCCGGCAAAAATATTCATCATTCCGTCGGCAATAAGAGCGTTTTCGTCTTCGCTTCTTGCGGCGGTGCGCTTTTCGCTTTGCCGATACTCGGCACTTTCGCCCCAGCGCTTTTTTACCTCTTCCGAATACTCATTAAGCTTTGATTTGTCAAAAGCCGAAAAATTCACGGTATATTCTCCTTTTTCTATCATTTTTTTAACAAGGGAGATAGTCTTTTCAAGCTGTTCCTTTTGCAGGGTGAGAATTGCAAGCCTGTCTTTGAGTGCGGTATCACGGTCAAAATCCGGATTTTCGACTATTCTTTTTATTTCGCCGAGTGAAAAACCGAGCTCACGGAAAAACAGTATGCTTTGAAGCCTGCTGAGTGCTTCATCATCATAGAGCCGGTAGCCGGCTTCGGTAACGGCGGAGGGCTTGAACAGCCCTATTTCATCATAATAATGCAGAGTCCTCACGCTCACTCCGCTTATTTTTGCAATCTGTTTTACCGTTTTCACGAAAACTCACTCTCCCTTGCAAAAAAGAGAATACACTATTACGCCGCGTAAGAGTCAACAGGTTTCAATGATTTTTTTAAGAATCGTTTCATCCGCCGGGCAAAAATCGTAATTCGGTATTTCCTCCGGCAAAATCCATTTAATATCGCAGTGCTCAAGCATTCTGGGCGTGCCCTCGGCGATTTCGGCGTTAAAAACGGTCAAATCAACCGTAATATCGGGGTATTCGTGAATAACCTCGGTAAAAACATCACCGACTTTAACGGTGACATCAAGCTCCTCCTTACATTCGCGGATAAGAGCTTGCTCCTTTGTTTCTCCCTTTTCGGTTTTGCCGCCGACAAATTCCCAAAGCAGACCCCTTGCTTTGTGAGGCGGACGCCTGCAAATCATAAATCTGTTATTTTCCCAAATAAGGGCCGCAACGACCTCTGTCATAATCATTACCTCTTTCCTTTTAAATCAGTATATCACATCTGCATAACGAAAGCCATATTTACTTGAAATGTTCATATTTTATTGGTATTATTTTATCAATTCCAAATTCGAGAGGAAAAACGGATGAAAGTTATGAAGATAGTTGCGGCTGTTATATTATGTGCCTGCCTTGCGGCGGGGCTTGCGGCAATCGGAATCAATTTTTATGTTATGGGCAGGGCTTCAAAGTACATTCTTTCGCCCGATTCACCGGGGGAGGATTATGACTGCGTGCTTGTGCTCGGCTGCGGCGTGCGCTCCGGGGTGCCCTCACCTCTTTTGGAGGACAGGCTTCTTCGCTCGGTTGAGCTTTATGAAAACGGGGTGAGCAAAAAGCTGCTTATGAGCGGCGACCACGGGCAGGAAAATTATGACGAGGTCAATGTTATGAAAAGCTTCGCGGTGGAAAGGGGAGTACCCTCCGAGGCGGTTTTTATGGACCATGCTGGCTTTTCCACCTATGAAAGTATGTACCGCGCAAAGGAGATTTTCAAGGCCGAAAAGGTGCTTATTGTCACTCAGAAATATCACCTTTACCGTGCTGTTTATGTTGCAAGGCAGCTGGGGCTTGATGCCTGCGGCGTTGAGGCCATGCCGAGGGAATATGTCGGCCAGCCGTGGTACAGCTTCCGTGAAATTCTGGCGCGTGACAAGGATTTTTTCTATGCCGTGTTTAAGCCTTTGCCGACTTATCTCGGCGAGG
Source organism: Acutalibacteraceae bacterium (assembly GCA_045642785.1). Lineage (GTDB taxonomy): Bacteria > Bacillota > Clostridia > Oscillospirales > Acutalibacteraceae > CAG-177. Next base: position 9,724 of record JAZUJM010000023.1, read on the forward strand.
AGATACCGATAACCGGCAGCGGTGATATTACAAATGATAAGTAATAAATTATCATTGCCAACCGCAAAAAAAGGTGATACAATGTTAAAAAATACTTGGAGGGGATAAAATGCCTCTTGTTAATATGAGCGAGCTGCTTTATCCGGCAAAAAACGGCGGCTACGCGGTGGGCAGCTTCAGCGTTGCCAACCTTGAAATGGTTAAGGGTATTCTTCGCGCCGCGGAGGAAACCGAAAGCCCCGTTATTTTGCAGATTGCGGAGGTAAGGCTTAAAAATTCTCCGCTTCACCTTATCGGGCCGCTGATGGTTGCCGCTGCAGAAAACAGCGAGGTGCCCGTGGCAGTTCACTTTGACCACGGCAAAACGGAAGAGAAAATCACCGAGGCGCTTGATATCGGCTTTTCCTCCGTTATGTTTGACGGCTCTCATTTACCGTTTGAGGAGAATATCAGCGTTTCGCGCAGAATAAAACGACTTGCGGAGGATTACGCCGCCGACCTTGAATGTGAAATCGGCTGTGTGGGCGGCAGCGAAGACGGCAGCGAGGATATTGCAATGAACTGCTCCTCACCGAGCGAGGCGGAATGGTTCTGCAAGGGTGCCGAGCCCGATGCGCTTGCAATCGCCATCGGCAACGCCCACGGCAATTATAAGCGTGCGCCGCAGCTTCGCTTTGATATTCTTGAAGAAACCGCAAAGGCTGTTTCAGTTCCCCTTGTTCTTCACGGCGGAACCGGAATAAGCCCGGAGGATTTCAAAAAGTGCATAAAGCTCGGCATAAGCAAAATAAATATTGCCACCGCCACCTTTGACAGCGTTGAAAAAGCGGTTCGTGAGGCATTTGAAAGCGGAAAAATAAAGGGCTATTATGATTTGCAATCTGCCGAGGAAGAGGGCGCCTATCTTAACGCATTGAAGCATATTGAAATATTCGGCTGCGCCGGCAAGGCGTTTGACGATTGAGGAAAGGAAAATAATTATGAGCTTTATTGAATTTGACAAAAGCAAGCCGCTTGATGTTATCCCGATAGGCAGAATAGCCATTGATTTTAACCCCACCGATATGAACCGCCCGCTTTATGAAAGCAGTAATTTCAACAAATATGTCGGCGGCTCACCCGCAAATATCGCTGTCGGCCTTGCAAGGCTCGGCGCAAAGTGCGGCTTTATCGCAAGGGTATCCGACGACCAGTTCGGCGATTATGTAACAAAGTATTTTGAGAATGACGGCATTGATGTTTCACACGTTTTTCGCTGTGAAAACGGCGAAAAGCTCGGCCTCACCTTTACCGAAATAAAGAGCCCCACCGAGAGCAGCATTCTTATGTACCGCGACGGCGTTGCCGATTTGCAGGTTTGCTGTGACGATGTGGATGAGGAATACATAAAGAGCGCAAAGGCCGTTGTTATCTCCGGCACGGCGCTGTGCTGCTCCCCCTCAAGGGAGGCTGCACTCAAAACCCTTTTCCTTGCAAAGAAAAACGGCGTTACCGTTATTTTTGATATTGATTACAGAAGCTACACCTGGAAGAATGCCGATGAAATTTCGCTCTATTACTCAATAGCGGCTAAAAACAGCGATATAATTCTCGGCTCCCGTGAAGAGTTTGATTTGACCGAGGCGCTTGAGGGCAAGTGCGCCACCGATGAGGAATCCGCGGCCCGCTGGTTCGGCTACGGCAACAAGATTGTTATTATCAAGCACGGCAAAGAGGGCTCCTGCGCCTATCTCAACGACGGCACCGCCTATAAGGTGGGCATTTTCCCCGTGCAGATGCTTAAGGGCTTCGGCGGCGGCGACGGCTACGCCTCGGCGTTCATTTACTCCCTGCTCAACGGCAAAAGCGTTGATAAGGCACTTGAGTTTGCAACTGCCTCCGCTTCAATGCTTGTTTCGGCTCACAGCTGCTCTGCCGCAATGCCGAGCGCCGAAAAGGTTCAGGAGTTTATTGACGGCTTCAACGGATTTCAGGTTATTACAAAAATCAAATAAACAAAGAATAAAATCCGGGGCTGCATAAAGCGGCCTCGGATTCGTCAGTTTAAATAAAGGGGTTTCTTGAATGAAAAGGCTTCATCTTATCTGCAACGCGCACCTTGACCCGGTTTGGCAATGGACCTGGGATGAGGGGATAGCCGCGGCAATTTCCACCTTCCGTTCCGCCGCCGACCTGTGCGATGAATTTGATTATATCTTCTGCCACAATGAGGCGCTTCTTTATGAGGCGGTGGAAAATTTTGCCCCGGAGCTTTTTGAAAGAATAAAAAAGCTTGTTGCCTCGGGCAAATGGAAAATCATAGGCGGCTGGTATCTTCAGCCGGATTGTAATATGCCGTGCGGCGAATCCTTTGTGCGCCAGATTAAGGCGGGCGAAAGATATTTTAAAGAGAAATTCGGTGTAAAGCCCACGGTTGCCTGCAACTTCGATTCCTTCGGCCACTCCGTAGGCCTTGTGCAGATAATGAAAAAATGCGGCTTTAACGGCTACATTTTCACCCGCCCGGCGCCGGATGCCTTCCCCGATTATCCGGGTGCGTTTTTTGAATGGGAATCACCCGACGGCAGCAAAATCATTGCCTCCCGCCTGCCCGGCTACGGCACGGGGCTCGGCAGGGCAACCGAAAAAATAAGGAATTGCCTTGACGGTGCGGAGGATGTTGACGCAGTTTTGTGGGGCGTTGGCAACCACGGCGGCGGCCCCTCACGCAAGGACCTTACCGATATAAAGAATTTTAAAGCGGAGGGCTTTGAAATATTCCATTCAAGCCCCGAGGCGCTCTTTGCCGATAACATTAAAATATCAGGTAAGGTAAAGCGCTCACTTGTTACAAGTATGCCCGGGTGCTACACCTCAATGATGAGGATAAAGCAGGCTCACCGCCAAACCGAAAACCTTATTTATTCAACCGAAAAAATGATGAGCATTGCCGCGCTTGCCGGCTGCGGCTTTGATTATGACGCCCTGCGCGAGGCGGAAAAGAAAATGCTGCTTGCCGAATTTCACGATATTCTGCCCGGCAGCGGAGTAGTGGACGCCGAAAATGAAGGTCTGGAACTGCTTGCCGCCGCAAGAAAGGCCTTCCGCGACAGCAGAACAAAGGCGTTTATGTACCTGACAATGGGCGAAAAGGCGGCGGAGCAGGGCGAATACCCGATTTTTGCCTTTAACTTTATGCCTTATGAGCTCACCTGCCCGGTGGAGGCTGAGTTTTCACTTGCCGACCAGAACTGGAGCGAGGATTTTGTTTTCGCGCCGGAGATTTATCAAAACGGCAAAAAGCTGCCCTGCCAGCAGATAAAGGAGAATGCCACCCTTAACCTTGACTGGCGCAAGCGCATTATATTTGAGGCACCGCTTAAACCCCTTTCGGTAACGCGATTTTCCGTAAGGCCGGTTAAAAAGGATAAGGTCAAAGCCGAAAAACCGGCAGCGGATATTGAAAAATCAATCAAAAGCAGCGGTGTGCTTGCGGCCCCCGTATCACTTTTGATGTATGAGGATTGCGCCGACCCGTGGGCAATGGGGGATGAGGCGGAAATCGGCCTTGGCAAAAACCCGGCGGAGTTTGTGCCCATGACAAAGGCGGAGGCTGAGGTATTCTGCCGCGTTAACGACCTTCAAAGCATCCATATTATCGAAGACGGCGAAATTTACACCGCTGTTGAACAGTTCACAAAATCCGGCGCGACCAACGCCGTTACCGAATACAGATTCTATAAGAATCAGCCCTATGTTGACCTTAAGATTACCCTTGAATTTGCGGAGAAAAACCGCCTTGTGCGACTGAAGGTTCCCATGCCGGAGGGCGAGCTTGTCGGTGACGGCCCCTATCTTGTGGAAAGCAAAAATGCCGCCGAGGTTAATTATCAGCGCTTTATCGGCGTGAAAAACGGTGAAAAAATAACAGCCGTCATAAACGACGGCGTCTATGGCGGCAAAAAAAGCGACGGTGCGGTTGAGTTAACGCTTGTCAGGGCGCCGGGCTATCTGTTTCACCCGATTGGCGACCGCAAGCTTTACCCCGGTGACCGCTATCTGCCGAGGATAGACTGCGGCAGATATGTTTACAATTTCAGAATTTTCAGCGGCAGCGCCGAAGAGGTGGTTCGTGCCGCGCAGGAGTTTGCCGAAAAGCCCTATGCGGTAAATGTGTTCCCCATAGCCTCCGGCGAAAGAAAAGCGGAAATAAGCACCGATTCCCCGGTGGTTATGCCCGTTTGCAAAACGGATGATGAAAAGACCGTTATGCGCTTTTATAACCCGGAAAAGGAAGAAAAGAGCTTTAAGCTTTCGGTGCAGGGCAATTCAGCCGATGTTTCCCTGCCGCAGAGCGCGGTTGTTTCGGTTGTTTATAAAAACGGCGAATTTGAAATCTGCCCCGATACAATGCCGCTGTAATCCGGCTTAATATTCAATAAAATGCCTGTTCTGCCCCTTGCTTTTGCTGCCGTATTCTATCGCCTCGGCGGGGCAGCGGGCAATGCACGCCATGCAATGGGTGCAGTTACCGTTCCACACAGGTTTTCCGTTGCTTATTGTAATGTTGGCGTTTGGGCAAACCGCCTCACATTTTCCGCAGGAAAGGCATTTTTCGTTAACGGTGAATTTCTTATCCTTAACGCACAGCGGGTAAAACAGAATATTTACAACGCTTGAATACAATTTTCCGACAAGCGAAACGGGAACGGGGTCAAACGCCTCGTTCCTTTTTATTTTTTCGGCGGCGTTAAGCAAAACGGGCTTTGCGTTTTCGGCTGTCTGTGCCGCCTTTTCCTTTGAAGGTGTGGCGAACATGGCAAGATAATTTTCCGGCATAACAACGGGCAAAAGTCCCATATATTCCATATTCTTCTTTTCACACAGCGACTTTAAATATTTTTCGGCGTTGCCGGTGTCATCGCCGCAGGTCATAACAAAATAGATTTTTTTATTGCCGCCGAGCTCGGTTTCGGCAAGCAGGTCGCGCAGAATGTGCGGAATCTGCCAGCAGTAGGTGGGTGAGGCTATCACCCACGGCTTTTCCGAAAAAAGCGGCTCGCTGTGCTTTGCCCTTATTGCCGGGAAAAGATTCACAGCCTCGTCATTAATCGCACCTGCAATCACTTTTGCCGCGAAGGCGCTGTTGCCCGTGCCGGTAAAATATAAAACCATAATCAGCCGTCCTCTCATATATTATCCGGTTTTATTTTAGCCCTTTGAAAATATAATTTCAATATTTTTTTAAAAATGCAGACTTTTTGATTTTTGTGTGTTATAATCCAGTAAATATACACTTTTTGTATATATATCTGACGCTTTGATAAAATAAAGACAAATCGGCATTTGTGCCTGAATCCGGAGGAAAGCTATGGCAATAACCGAAAAAGCAAAGGATCTTATCGGCAAAGCTAAAAAGTACTGGAAAAATCCGCCTCAGGGCCGCTATATGACCTACAAGGAAATTATTTCGCTTGCAACGGGCGGAATCGGTGTTCGCTTTGTGGTGAGCTGCTTCGGGCAGATGAACATTTCCATAGGCAATGCGCTTATAGGCAACACTATCGGTATAAGCCCGAGCAACATTTACATCATCTATATTCTGAGCCTGCTTTCAAGCTTTCCGCTCACGGCGCTCAGAGCCAATATGATAGACAACAGCAGGAATATGAAGGGCAAATACCGCCCCTATATTCTCACCATGGGTATTCCCACCGTTTTGCTCGGCACGGGCTTTATTCTTATGCCGTATGAGCGAATGAGCTCATTTACCCAATGCGCGGTTGTGCTGGCGTTCAATGTGGGGTTCCAGTTCTTCTATAACTTCTATTTTGATGCTTACGACAGCCTTATCAATGTTCTTTCGCCCAACAGCATTGAGCGCTCCGATGTGCTTTCCGTTCGCTCCGTTATTGAAAACATTGCCCCCTCGCTTTATAATATCGCTTTCCCCCTGCTTGCAAAGCTCATAACCGGGCAGAACACCCTTTATGACCTTAAGATATACCGCCTCCTTTTCCCGCTTATGCTCATTTTCGGCTTCCTGCTTTCAATGCTTGTTTATGTAAACACCGAGGAAAAGGTTGTTCGCGCAAAAACCCACTTTGTTCAGGTTAAGTTTGTTGACGCATTCCGTGCAGTTGCAAGGAATAAATATTTCTGGGTAATCTCGCTTGCAGGCTGGCTCGGCTTTCTTGAAACCGCGTTTAGCACCATCCTTTCGTGGATGTACAATTATCAGGGAGCGTGCACGGCGGCGCAGTATTCGCTTGTTGTCGCAATCTCCGGTAACGCCTCTTTCTGGCCTAATCTTTTTGCACCGATTATGATAAGAAAATACGGCAAAAAGAAAATTCTTGTTTACACCAATCTGTTAAACATCGTGTTTATTGCCGTTATGCTGCCTGTTGTTCGCAGAACGGGCGGCGGCAGCGCAATCTGGCTTATGCTTCTGTGCAACTTTGTAAACCAGTTCATTTCAGCCCTCGGCCACCAGCTTGCGCCGAGTGTCAACGCCGATATAAGGGATTATCAGCAGTATATCTCCGGCGAAAGAATCGACGGTATGTTTGCCGCAGTCGGCCTTATAGGCAATGTGGTAACAATGGTTACCGGCCTTGTTCTGCCCGAAATTTACAAGCGCTCCGGCCTGAATGTTGAAACCGCAAAAATGCTCGGGTATGACGGCAAGAATGTTTATGATGTGCTTTTTGACCCCGGCTATTTTTCAAAGATATGCTCGGTTCTTGTTATTGCCAGCGTTATCGGTGCGGCACTCAATGTTATTCCGTATTTCTTCTATGATTTCACCGAAACAAGGCAGAAATCAATCGTCCGCGTGTTGAAAATCAGAGCCGCGTTTGAAGATTTCGCAAACGGTGCGGCAAGTGAAGAGGTGCTTGCCGAGGCCAATGAAATGATAGCAAAGGCAGAGGAATATTGTGACAAACAGCCCGCCGACCTTGAAAAAGCAAAGCTTGAATACAAAGCGGCAAAGGGTAAGGAGAATTACAAGCAGCTCAAAAAGGAGTATCAGGCTCTTCGTGAGAATAATGAAGAGATTGAAATTGCAAAGTTCATTATTGACGAGCTTCACCGTTATTCGTCACCTCTGGGCGCACCCGTGCTTGAAAATGCAAAGAAGATATGCGCCCTCGGGCTTGACGGCTTCCTTGATGTTGAATTGCCCTCAAAGGAGCAGATAAAGGCAATGCCCGCCGCAACGCCGGAGGAAAAGGAGCTTCGCAGCAGCCTGCTCAGCGCCGCGCGTGACCTTAACACGGCAAGAAAGGCCGCCCAAAAGTACTTCCCCGACGGTATAAAGGAGTTTGACACATCGGTGCTCGAAAAGCTGTTTGAGCAGGAGGATGAAACCGAGCGCAGGCTGTTTGAGGTTTCCTCAAGAATGAAGAAGGCAAAGGAAGAAAAGGATACCCTTGCCATTGCCGATATCAACGCCGAGCTTAATAACATCCGCGGCGAAAAGGCCAGAATCAAGGCGGAGATAAAGAAAGCAACCGCCGAAAATTCGATTTTCCACCGCGCCGCAAAGCCCTTCCTTGACGCTCAGAAAACCGTTTCCATAGCTCAGAGCTACAAAAGGCTTGATGAATTCAAGGCGCTTGCCGCCGAAAGCCGTGCACAAGAATGAAGATTCTGACAAAAGAAAAAAGCTTTTATAAAGACCTTGTTTTTCTTGCGATTCCGGTTGCCCTGCAGAATCTTATCACCTTTTTGGTTACCTTTGCCGACAACCTTATGGTCAGCCCCCTCGGCGACGCCGCTGTTTCCGGCGTTTATATGGGTGGCCAGGTGCAAACCCTTTTGCAGATGATAACCGCCGGAACCGACGGCGCAATCCTTATAATCGCGGCGCAGTACTGGGGCAAAAAGGACACCGATTCAATAAAAAAGATTGCTTCAATCGGCCTGCATTTTTCACTTTGCGCCGGGGCGGTGCTCACGGTTTTGTGTGCCGTGTTCCCGGAGCAGATAGTCGGAATTTTCACCAATGAGGAGCAGGTGATAAAAAGCGGAGCACAGTATCTTTTTATAGTCTGCTTTTCCTATCCGTTTTTCTGCATCACCCAGTCGCTCATTTCAACCCTGCGTTCGGTGGAAACGGCAAGGCTCGGGATGTATGTTTCCGCCGCATCGCTCGTTACCGATGTGGTGCTGAATTACTGCCTTATTGAGGGTAAGCTCGGCTTTCCCGCAATGGGCATAAAGGGCGCGGCGCTTGCAACGCTGATTTCAAGAATAGTTGAGTGCGCCATAATTACGGTTTATATTTTCCGCTTTGACAAAAAGCTTAAGTTGAAACTTGCCGATATGCTTAAAAGCGACAAACTGCTGCGAAAGGATTTTATCCGCTACGGCCTGCCGCTTATTGGCGGGCAGGTGATATGGTCAATCAATCTTATGGGCAACAGCATAATCCTCGGCCATTTCAGCGAATCGGTTATCAGCGCGGCAAGCATTGCCAACACAATGAACACCCTTGCCTATGTTGCCATTAACGGCATGAGCGGTGCGGTGGGCATTATAACCGGCAAAACAATAGGCGCGGGCAAAACGGAGCTGATGAAGGAATACGCAAGAACCGTGCAGATTATTTTCCTTTGCGCCGGATTCATCACCGGCGGCACCATTGCCCTTATCAAGGCCCCGTTTGTTTCGCTTTATTCCGGCATCAGCAGTGAGGCAGCGGCCTTTGCCACGCAGTTTATCACGGTGCTTTCGGTAACGATGATAGGCACCTGCTATCAGGCTGCCTGCCTTTTCGGCCTTGTAAAAAGCGGCGGGGACGTCTCTTTTGTTTTCAAAAACGATGCGATTTTTGTTCTCTGCGTGGTTCTGCCCTCTGCAATCATCGCCTCCCGCCTCGGAGCACCCGCATGGGTCGTATTTGCCTGCTTAAAATGCGACCAGATTCTGAAATGCTTTGTTGCCGTTGTAAAAATCAACTCGTTTAACTGGATAAAGAACCTTACAAGGGACGGCACAAAGGAATAAAAAGGAGCGTTTATCGGAATGGATACAATATATAATGTTGATTACAAATACCTTTTCGGTGCCGCCGACCAGGTGCCGGATTTAACAAACGAATACACGGGCTCTCTGCCGCCGAAAAACGGCACAAAGGGCATTTTTGCGGATTTTTTCCGTTACAGGGTGTGGCTTAAAATGGATGACCGTGACCCCGAGGCGATAATAGCGGCGTGGTATTTCGGCTGCAACGCCTATGAGTGCACGGATAAATCAATAATCACCGAAAAAGAGTTTGAACCCTCGGAGGAGGGCGCGGCGCAGGCGGTGGAATGGCTAAAAGCGGCGTATGAAAACGCGTGATATTTTCAGATTACAGAATATACAAAAAGCCGGGAGGAAATGCTACGAGTGGATAAGGATGTTTTTTGGTTTTGTACAGTAAAATCAGATATAAGAGATATTGACAAATCAAAATTTGAAAAACCGAAACACGGAAGCTGAATCCGATAATCCGTAGGGGCGAACTGTGTTCGCCCAAAAATGACTTTTTCAAAATATCAATATATTAAACGGGCGAACACAGTTCGCCCCTACGAGTCCATTATTCATTCG
>JAZUJM010000024.1:0-11372 GCA_045642785.1 Acutalibacteraceae bacterium
CCGCAGGATCACGATCCGTCCGGAAGAACATAAGGATTATAAAGATATCGTTTCTCTCGTGCTTCGCTCCTTTAAGGAGGGCACGGATTACTCCGACGGCACGGATATCGTTGCGCTGATCGAGGAGATACGAGATTCCGAATACTATATTCCGGAGCTTTCCTTTGTTGCGGGGCTTGACGGCGAGACCGTCGGGCATTTCCTGTTTTCGCGCTTCCCGTTGTCGAAAACGCCGCAGGGCGGACATGGCGGGGCGAAGGATACCGATATCGTAATGCTCGCGCCCGTCTCCGTCCACGCCGATCACCTGCGGCAGGGCATCGGCTCGGCAATGATAAAGCTCGGCATTGAGAAAGTCAAAGAAATGGGCTTTTCCAGCATTATTGTCGAAGGTAATTACCGGTTTTATAACACGGTCGGTTTCAGAACGTCATCCGAATACGGCATCTATCCCGTCAGCGGGTACCCCATGACTGTGCCGTGATGCCAGATGTGTATGGGGACCTTCCCCGGCTCGCTGAAAGACAAAGGCGGGTATGTTGTTTACGATATGTATTACAACGCATAAAAGATAAATGGCAATGAACGCAACTTTTTTCAAATTCCTCTTGACTCTCCCCTTAGAGGATAAGGGAAAGCTACATCGACGGTATCTGGAACAAAGAATCGGTAAACGATTGGCTGACGGAGGTACAGTTGCCGATTGAATAACAATGCACTTTCAGTTCGATCTCTCAAAGCAAGGTAGTTTTCTTGGCAAAATACGCTTTGCAACCGTACCCCTTGATTTGAAACCACAGGTGGTCATTTGCAACCGCATCTGCTGATTTGAAACCATAGGAGGAAATTCTATCAATATATGATTTCGTTTTTTCAATGATATTGGTTCCTTTCGGAACGGGTGATATACCTTCGGTATGATATCCACCTGCGGTGGATGGCCGGCGATGTTCCCCCGCCGGTGGCGGAGGAAGGAACATCGAGAGCAGGAAGAAACATAGAGCAATGCGAGAATATATCATTCGATATTCCGTTGAATAATAAATCCGCAGTAATAATCCATACCGCCGTATAGCAATATTTTATTGAATATGTTATAATGCGGTAAACAGTCAGACTTTTGAAGAAAAATACCGTTAAGCAAGGAGAATCCGTTATGAAATACCGCCGATTTGACAACAGCGTTGTTCTTCGCCTTGAGGTTGGTGAGGATATTAACGAAAAGCTCACCGAGCTTGCCGAAAAAGAGGGCATCGCCCTTGCCTCAGTTTCCGGAATAGGGGCAACAGATGATTTCACCGTGGGCGTTTTCAGCCTTGAAAAGCAGAATTATGAGCAGTATCGCTTTACCGGCAATCACGAAATAACCGCCCTTACGGGCAACATTTCCTCAATGAACGGCAAAGCCTATGTTCACACCCACATCACCTGCGCCGGTGACGGCGGAAAAATCATCGGCGGTCATCTGCTTAAATCAAAGATTTCGCTCACCGCCGAAATTTTTGTCAGCATCGTTAACGGCTCCGCCGACCGTGTGCGCGACGAGGAGCTTAAAATCAACCTTCTTTCACTTTGATTAAATACAGCGGAGGCAGCAGATGAAAAAAGAAAATTATTATGTAATATCCAACACACATTGGGACAGGGAGTGGTATCAGTCGCACGAAAAATACCTTGTTCGCCTTGTTGAGCTTATGGACAGATTAGTGGAAATAATGGAGCAAAAGCCCGACTACCGCTTTGTTACCGACGGTCAGTATGCCCTTGTGGAGGATTATCTTAACGCAAGGCCGCAAAACCGCGAAAGGGTAAAAAAGCTTGTTGCCGACGGCAGACTTCTTGTGGGCCCGTGGTACACTCAGCCGCTTGAAAACATCGTTGGCGGCGAAGCACTTATCCGCAACCTTAAAAAAGGTATTTCCGAATCCGAAAAGCTCGGCGCGGCCATGCGATTCTCATATGAGGTGGATGAATTCGGCCACACCTCTCAGCTGCCGCAGATTCTTGCGGGCTTCGGAATAAACGGAATAATCGCGTGGCGCGGAGTTCCGAATCATTGCCGCTCCTATTTTAAATGGCTTGCACCCGACGGCACCGCCGCCGACTTTTTCAACACCAACGCCGGCTACGGCGAGGCAACCTCGCTGCCCGAAAGTGAAGAGGATTTTACCGAAGCGATTGACGGAATCGAATTTAAGCGCGACGGGCTTATTAAGCACATCAACAGCATAAGGGAGCTTCGCCTTAAAACCTCCGACAGCGGGCATATGATGTGGCACAACGGAATAGACCACTCCTGGGCTCAGGCGGATATTCTTGAAATAATCGAAAAGGTGAAAGCTCTTTTCCCCGAAATCGAGGTCAAGCAGGCCTCCCCAGAGGAATATGCCAACGCCGTTATTGCCGACCTTAAGCAAAAGGGAATTGAGCCGGAGAGCTTTGAGGGTGAGCTTATGTTCACAAACGAACCCGTGCTTGAAACCACCAACGCCCTTCACCCCAGGCAGAAAAGGCGCCACTACGAAAGTGAAAAGCTGCTTGTGCGAAAAGTTGAACCGCTTACTGCGTTTTCCTCGCTTCTGGGCGCAAAATATCCCGATTGGGCAATAGAGCGCGAATGGAAATATGTGCTTGAAAATCATGCCCACGACAGCCTCGGCTGCTGCTCCGTTGATGAGGTTTATGAGCAGGTTATGGCTCGCTACGGTGCCTCGCTTTCAATAGGCGAGCAGGTGAGCGAAAACGCACTTCGTTATATAATGAGCTGCGGGGCAAAGGAGCCCTCAGTCTGGCTCTTTAACTTAAGCGATACCGATAAAAAAGGCGCCGTTTACTGCACCTTCGATGTACCGGAGGGCTTCGGCGGCGAAAATATAACGCTTGAAACCCCTGACGGGGAAAAAGTGGGGATGAGTGTGCTGAGTGTTGCCACCAACGGCGATGTGCGCTACAATCCGCGCCTCGGCCATCCGGTCTGGGGCGAGGCGGCGCATTTTGAAGCGATAATTGATGCGCCCCTGATTCCCGCCTTCGGCGCGGTGAGGCTTGCAATAAAGACCTTTGAGCCCACCGAGGTGCCGAGGAACAGGCAGAACACCTATTTCTTCACCGAGCCCACTACCATCGACAACGGCATTATCAGCGTTAAGGCAGCCCCCAACGGCACATTCACTCTCACCGATAAAAGGAACGGGGCCGAATACCCCTCCTGCCTTCTTTTCACAGATGACGGCGAGGCAGGCCACTGCTATATCCATGTTGAACCGCTGAATGACGCAAGAAGATTCACTTCCTTCGGCGCAAATGCCGACATTGCCCGCCTTTATGATACTCCCCTCGGTGCGGCAATGGAGATTACCGTTAAAATGGATATTCCGCGCGGCATAACCCACGACCGCAGGGCAAGGCTTGCCGACACCGAGCAGATAAAGATAAAAACCGTTATCACCGTGTTAAAGGATTCCGCCGCGGTGGGAATAGATATCAAAATTGACAACAAAAGCCGCAATCACCGCCTGCGCGTGCTGTTCCCCTCTTACATATCGGAGGCGGCTTTAAGCGAAAGCGGTCAGGCATTTGACGAGGTTGAAAGGCTGATTGATTTGCCGGAGCCCGATGATGTGGCGGAAATGGCATACCTCACCCACCCGATGCAGGATTACTGTGCCGTTTGCGGAAAAGGGCGCGGGCTTGCGGTTGCGGCAAGGGGAATTTACGAATATGAGTGCACGGCAGACAGCCAGCACGCCCTTGCATTGACTCTTCTGCGCTCCATTGAGGTTATTGACAACAAAACCTTTGAGAAAACTCCCGAATACTTTATGGAAGAGGCTCAGAATATTTGCGAAGTTGAACATTCGCTTTGCCTTATCCCCTTTAACGGTGAGCGTGAGGAAATGGTCGGCGAGGTTAACTTTGCACTCAAGCGCCCGTTTGCCGCGGTTAGCCGTGACACCGAAGACAGCGTTATGCCCGGCTACATCCGCCCGGAAAACAGCCTCGGCGATGTGTTCAGAGCGCTTGAAATAAGCGGCAATGGCATTGAACTGACAACCTTTAAGGCCGCCGACAGCGGTAAGGGAATTATTTTAAGGCTGCGCAATCGCACAAAGGCAAGTTCGGAGTGCTCAATAAAGCTCAACGTGCCCGGCATTACCTTTGGTGAAATTCTGAAAACCGACCTTGAAGAAAAGCCGCTTGAAAAGCTCGGAAACGGAAACGAAATCAAAGTAAACGTTCCCCCGAAAAAGCTTGTAACACTTGAATTTAAAATATAAAAATCCGCCCCCGGTGCTTTGATTAACAGCACCGGGGGCAAATTTTTATTGTTGATTAAAACTCCACATCGGCGTAAATGGCGTTGTGGTCGGAGTAGAATTCGCCGTCTACCTTTTTGTTGATAACCTTGAAATTAAGGGGCTTGACGGTTGCCTTATCAACAAACACAAAATCTATTATTCCCTTTGTTTTTTCGGGTTCAAAAGCATGGAAGGTGTAGCAGGTATCTGAATCCGGGGCAAGCTTTCTTGCATCGCCCATATTGCCCGACACCATTTCAACATAGCAGTCGGTATCCTGCTGAACATTGAAATCGCCTGTGCATACAACGGGTGTGCCGCCGAAGGATGCGGCCTTTGCCTTTATCATCTTAACGCCCTCAACCCTTGCGGTAACGCCCACATGGTCAAGATGGGTATTGATGTGAACAAAGATTTTGCCGGTTGCTTTTTCGCAAAGCTTAGCCCAGGTGCACACTCTGAAGCAGCGGGCATCCCAACCCATGCTCGGCACATCGGGAGTTTCCGAAAGCCAGAAGGTTCCGCTTTCGGAAACGGTGAATTTCTCTTTCTTATAGAACACCGCCGAAAATTCGCCCTCTCTTTTTCCGTCTTCTCTGCCGACACCCACAAAGGCATAATCATCAAGCTTTGCGGTGAGTGCATCCATCCATTCCGGTGTGGCTTCCTGCACGCCGAATGAATCAGGATTCGTCTCTTTGATAATTTTAACAACCTTGTCTTCTCTTGTTTCGCGGATGTGGGGTTCTCTGCCGTAGCAAAGCAGATTGAATGACATAATCCTCATAGCAAAAACTTCCTTTCGGTTTTTATATTCAGCTTTTAACAAACTTTTCCATAACAGCCCTTGCCTCACGCTCATTCATACCCGCCTCAATGCCGGGGTTGTAAAGAATAACCGCAAGCCCCCAGTCAAGGTTTGAGGGTGAAGCGAGGGAATCCGAGCCGCGGTGAAAAATGCTGTTCCTGTAATCATCGGAATCATTCGGCAGGCCCATGGCCTGAAGCAGCTCCTCCGAAATAACGGAATCCCTTTTGCGGCGGTTCACCATTCCCGAATTAATGCCGATTACGCATTTTTTGATATTGAACCTTGCATCAATCACAAAGCCGCAGTAGCCGTCATCAAACAGGCCGTAATTTTCAATGTTTTTTGAAAGCTCGGCAGAACCCGCAAAAAGCATATAAATATTCGCTTCGCCCGCGTCTTCGGTAATTGAAATGCCCGGGAAATAATCAATTTTATTAAGGGTTTTGCAAAGCTCGTTGATTTTTTCAACATCCTTTTCAAGGTAGTTGCCGAGCAAATAAATCTTAACCGGTTCTTTCCACTTAATCACTCTGCCTATCTGCAAACCGTTTTCGTTGTGCAGAGCGGTAACAACAAAATAATCCATAAGCTGTTTTTTTGTGTAATTCTGTACACGCACACTTTTTGTTGTTTTCGGCGGTGAGATTGTTTTCGGCGCCGTGGTCGACAGCTGAATAAGGGTGGAAAGCCTTTGAAGAAGCGGCTGCTTTTCCGTTGTTGTTTCCGCCTGCGTTTCGCCCGGTGCGGTTGTTGTTGCTGCCGCGGTTGTCGTTTCCTGCTCTGTTACCGGCTCGGGCGCGGTGGTTTGCTCCTGTGTAACCGGTTCATAAACCTCTGTAACACTCTCCGGCTCCGGGGGCACGGCGGCGGTTGAGGGAATTGTAACCGAGGCCGGCTCAACGCCGTTTTCGCCGCAGGATGAAAGCGAAAGCAGAAGCAGTGCACAAATAAGCAGCGCCGTTATTCTTTTTTTCATCGTCATCTCCATCGGCAGGCCTCGATGCCGCCGCGGGATTCAACATATTTATCCGACACACCGAGCATAAAGCGATACATCGGCGCAAAGGCGGCATAGTATTTTTTAAGCTTCCTGATTATCGTTTCATCCTCCAGGTCCTTCATTTTATCGGAGGAGACGATAAAATACACATCCTTGAGATTATAGTATTTTTCAAAGCCTGCGGGGCAGCCCTCTTTGGGGCGCTTGTACAGTTCGCCGTCAATAACCGCGCCCGCCTTTTCACAGCTTTCGGCAGCCTTTAAAAACTCTTCGGGCTTTTCTCTTATTGCGGCACGCCAGTATTCAAGCAGACCGGGGGTCTGATAAAACAAACCTATACCGAGCGAATAGCCGCGCGGAGTAAATTCAAACCACATGCACGGATAATGCGGCCACTCGTTTTTTTGCCTCATAAACATTATCCAAAGGTTTTCGCGGTAAAGGTGCTGGTCCTTTGTGAACCTTGTATCCCTGCGCACACGCGAAACCATTCTTGCCGGGTCAAGATTCATAACCGGGTCAAGGGAAACAAGCCCTTCACCCACCGCCGCGGCAATCTGGCGCATCGGATTTATTGCAAGAGCCTTTATTTTCTCTTTGTTTTCCTCATAAAAATCCCTTGAATCGCGGAATCTGTTTTCCGCAAGCAGAAGAATTGCGTCGGAGGTTATTCCGTCATACTTTACCATTTATATCAGCCCCTTTTTTATCATTCTGTCGGCGGCAAGCATTATTCCCGTTTTTGCAGAATGATAATTCAATCCGCCCTGCATCCACACGGCAAACGGCTCCCTTAAGGGGGCATCTGCCGAAAGCTCTATGGAAGCGCCCATAATGAACGCACCCGCGGCCATAATAACCTTGCTGTCGTAGCCGGGCATATCCCACGGCTCCGGGGTAAGGAAGGAATCCACCGGTGCGCCGGATTGCATACCCTCACAGAAGGCTATAAGCTTTTCCGGCTCTTCAAGGCAGATTGCCTGAATGATGTCGTGCCGCGGTTCGTCGCTTGCCGGGGTAACGGCAAAGCCGAAATTTTCAAAAAGAGCGGCAGTGAAAGCGGCGGTTTTAAGCGCTTCACCCACCACATGGGGGGCGTGAAAAACGCCCATAAACATATCCCTGTTCTGCCCGAGTGTTGCGCCCACCTCGCGGCCGAGGCCGGGGGTTGTCATGCGGTAGGCGCACATTTCAACAAGCTCCTTTTTGCCAGCTATGTAGCCGCCGGTTCTTGCAACTCCGCCGCCGGCGTTTTTAATCAGCGAGCCGGCAATAATATCCGCACCCGCCTGCAGGGGTTCTGTTTTTTCAACAAACTCGCCGTAACAGTTATCCACCATAACAACGCAGTTATGGATTTTTTTAACCCTTTCGGCAATCTCACCGATTTTTTCCACCGAAAGGCTGGGCCTGAGCAGATAACCTCTTGAACGCTGAATATAAACCATTCTCGGCTTTATCGCCCTTACCGCTTCGCATATTGCATCAATATCCGGCTCGCCGTTTTCATCAAGCTCAACCTGACGGTATTCGATTCCGTAATCCGCAAGCGTGCCCTGCCCCTTGCATTTGCCGCCGATGCCGATAACGCCGTGAATTGTATCATATGGCGTGCCGGTAACGCAAAGCATTGTGTCACCCGGGCGCAGAACACCGTAAAGCGCGGTTGCAAGGGTGTGGGTGCCGCAGGTGAATGAGTGGCGCACAAGAGCGTCCTCCCCGCCGAACACCCCGGCGTATATTGAATCAAGCTTTTCGCGCCCGCGGTCGCCGTAAGCATAGCCGGTGGAAACGCAGAAATCACTTTCGCTGACCTTGTTTTCGATGAAAGAGGCAAGCACCTTTTGCTGATTGTATTCCGTTACGGCGTTTATCCGTTCAAACGCGGCACTTATTTTTTCCTCCGCCGCTTTCGCCGCCTCCGCTGTACGGGGGCTGAAATCAAAAAATGAATTTTCCATATTACTCCTGTTTATCCGAGCCTTGCTTCCGCCCATTTTCCGGCGGGCGCAAAGCCGATTTTTTTATAGAATCCGAGCAGGGAATCATTTCTGCAAAACAGAAAGACTTCTTTACCTGCCGAGCTGTATTGTGCCGCAAGGGATGAAACAAGCCCTGAGGCATAGCCCCTGCCCCTTGAAGCCGGAGAGGTGGCAACCGCCCCCAAAAGCACGCTTTTTTCACCGATATAAAGTGCGGAGGCGGTGGCAAGAAGCTCACCGTTAATAACCTTAACAGCCGTCTGAGCTCTGCCCGCTTTTACCCTCGGAACAATGCCGGCAAGAAAATCGCCGTAGCTGCCCGTTTCAAACCCGCACTCACCGAGCAGGGAATAAACCCCGCCGTAATCGTCGGGCTGAACAACCGGGGCTTTTTCCGCTTCACCGGCAAATTTAACAATATATGATGATGAAACTTTCTGAAGCCCGAGCCTTTCACAGCAGTTAAGCGGGGCACACACGATTCCGGGCGAAACGACCTTTATAAATTCACCGAGCTCATCATAGCGGCAGCCTTTGCCGCAGGAAACCGTCATAACGCCGTCAACAAGTGAAACCGCCGTTGATTTGCCCTGCACCCAGAACCGCGCACCGCCGCACGGCGGGCAGGAAGCAAAAAGTGCCTGAACCCGCGCCGAATAGGGCGAAGCGGGCAGCGTTAACAGCCCGGAATAATCTTCACACAGTTTAAGCATCGGCAAACTCCGCCGCAAGTGCCTGAACAAGCTTTAAGCTTTCCTCCGCATCGCTCCACTTTATTACGCAGGAGGGCGAGTGAAGATAGCGGCAGGGCACCGAAACCGTGAGGGCACGAACTCCCTTTCCGCTTTTGTGAATTGCCGCCGAATCATTGCCGCCGGCAACCACGGTTTTTGTTTGAATCTTTATATTTTTTTCGCCCGCAAGCTCAAAGGCGCGGTCAAAAAGCTCTTTGTTATAAACGGTTCCCCTGTCCATAAACGAAACAACCGCTCCGCCGCCGAGCAGGCACACCCGCTTTTCATCCTCAACGCCGGGAATGTCGGAGGCTGTTGTTGTTTCCACCGCAACGGAATAATCCGGCGCAATGGTAAATGCCGAAGCCGCGGCACCCCTTGTGCCTACCTCCTCCTGCACGCTGAACGAAAACCACAGGTCGCTTGGCTGCTCCGAGGTTATCATTTCAATAAGAATCGCACAGCCCACTCTGTCATCAAGTGCCCTTGCCTTCATAAAGCCGTCGCCGAACTCAACAAGTGCGGAATCAAAGCAGACCTCATCACCGGGGCGCACAAGTGCCGCCGCCTCTTCGCGTGAGGAAGCGCCGATATCAATGTAAAGCTCATCATCATCGGGGATTTTTCTTTCATCCGCACGGTCGGTCAGATGAACGGGCTTTATGCCGATAACGCCGGTAAGCCTGTTTTTGCCGACCTTAACCGTTCTGCCGAGGAGCACCTTTGAATTGATGCCGCCGACCTTTGTGAATTTAAGCAGGCCGTTATCACAGATATAAGTTACCATTAAGCCAACTTCATCCATATGAGCGTCAAGCATAACCTTGTTTTTTGCCGCTTTCGCTCCCTTTTTGAAGGCTATGATATTGCCGAGCGGGTCAATGCTGTACTCGCAGTAAGCAGCGATTTTGCCGATAATATATTCTCTTATCTCATTCTCCCTGCCGGAGATTCCGTAAAGAGCGGAGAGCTCCTTAACCGTTTGTTTAAGCATTTTCACCGCTCCTTTCAAGAATATATGCCGCCATAAGCCGGGCCACGGCCTCAATATCACCGAGGCTCACGGTTTCAACATTCGTGTGCATATTCCTTATGGGAATTGAAATGAGTGCGGTTTTCACACCGCCTGCGCTGACTTGAATTTCATCGCCGTTGGTGCCCGTTTTGCCGCCCATAACATCATACTGCCATTTAATGCCGTTGTTTTCCGCAATGGAAACAAGCGCCGCGCACATATCCTCATCAATAATGGGTGAAAAGCCTATCTGCGCTCCGCCGCCGAGCTTGCCCGCCTGCTGTTCCTTTATTCCGGGTGCAAGCGCAAAGCCCACATCAACGGCTATCGCCTCATCGGCATCAACGCCGAAGCTGCCCGCCTGGGCACCGCTGCCGCCCGTTTCCTCCTGAGAGGAGAACATAACGGTTATTGAGCAGGTTTCTTTGCCGCTTTCCTTAAGGATTTCAAGGCAGCGGAGAATTGCCGCCATTCCCGCGCGGTCATCAACCGCGGGGGAAACAACTCTGTCGCCGCAAAGCCTTGCAGAAGGGCCGTTAAAAATGATTCTGTCGCCCGGAGTTACAAGCTCACGTGCTTTTTCGCCGTTTAAACCGATATCAATGCACACATCCTCAAACGCCGCCGCTTTGTTTTCCTCATCCTTTGAGGCAAGGTGGGGCGGAATGCTTGTAACAACGCCGTAAAGCTTCTCTTTGCCGAAAACCGTAACCTCCGATGCCGACATAACCCTTGCATCGGCGCCGCCGCACTTGGCAACGCGCAAAAAGCCCTTATCATCAACCGCCGTAACGGTTAAGCCGATTCTGTCCATATGGGCATCAAGAAGGATGTTTATTCCCTTACCCTCTTTTTTGCCGATAACGCTGCCCAGAGCGTCACGGCGGCAGGGCATAAATTCATTAAGATATTTCATTGCCTTTTCGGCAATATCGTTTTCATCACCCGGGGTTCCGTTTGCACCGCACAAGTCAAAAAGCAAATTGCAAATATCGAAATTTACCATTATTTACCTCTTTTCGCAAAATAGCACAACGGCGGAGCATAAAGCTCCGCCATAAAAATCAGATAACGCGAACTCCGCCAACGGGGCGGATGCTGAGCACATAGCAGGATTTTTCGCCGAAAACGCCCTGCATAAGCTCCTTGAAGCCGTCAAGCATATCGTTGGGCACAAAAGCCTGAATCGTGCCCGCAAAGCCGCCGCCGTGAACACGCCATGCACCCTTGCCGGCAAGATAGCTTTCACACAGCGCAAGCCCGAGGCTCACCGGCTGAGACTGAGGGCAGGCACAGGTGTACACATTCTGGTTGTACATATATGAGGAACGGCCGCTTTCGATTATGCAGGCCTTGAAATCTTCAAAATCATCTGCCGAAAGCGCTGCCGCCTCGCGGAGCACCCTTTCATTATCCTCAAAGAAATGCAGGGCGCGAAGCACGGCTCTGTCGCCGCAGGCGCTTCTGACCTGAGGAATTTTGGCAATAAATTCATTGCGGTCAACCTCACGAAGCACCTTTTTGCCGAAGCA
>JAZUJM010000025.1:0-7876 GCA_045642785.1 Acutalibacteraceae bacterium
ATCGTACTTGCAGGCGGTGTTTCGGCAAATTCAAGGCTTCGTGCCGAAATGGAAAAAAGCTGCAAAAAGCACGGCAGGCAGCTCTATATGCCGGAGCTTTCGCTCTGCGGTGACAACGGAGCCATGGTCGGCGCACAGGGATACTTTGAGCTGCTCTCCGGCAACACAGCCACGCTGTCGCTCAACGCCTGCGCCACCATGCCGATAAATGAGCAAAGAAATTAATTAAGCTTCCTTTTAAAGATTGACTTTTATAATAAAAAGTTTATAATATTTCTGATATAAATATCGAAAAGGAGTAATCATATGGAAAATTATACCACCAACAAAAGCGTCCTTTCCTGGATTAATGACAAGATAGACCTTGTCAAGCCCGAAAAGGTTGTTTGGATTGACGGCAGCAAAGAGCAGATTGAAGCTCTTCGCGCAGAGGCCTGCAGCACAGGTGAAATGATAAAGCTCAATCAGGATAAGCTTCCCGATTGCTATCTTCACCGCACCGCCGTTAACGATGTTGCCCGTGTTGAAGGCAGAACCTTTATCTGCACCAAAACAAAGGCAGAGGCCGGCCCCACCAACAACTGGATGGACCCCGATGAAGCCTACAAAATGCTTTACGATATCGCCCGCGACAGCTACAAGGGCCGCAC
Organism: Acutalibacteraceae bacterium; assembly: GCA_045642785.1. Classification (GTDB taxonomy): domain Bacteria; phylum Bacillota; class Clostridia; order Oscillospirales; family Acutalibacteraceae; genus CAG-177. The sequence goes on from JAZUJM010000025.1 coordinate 651, forward strand.
AATGTATGTTATCCCCTATTCAATGGGTCCCGTCGGCTCCAAGTTCTCCAAGGTCGGCATTGAGCTCACCGACTCAATCTATGTTGTGCTCAATATGGCTATTATGACCCGCGTAGGCCTTAAGATTCTTGAGGTTCTCGGCGACAGCAACGACTGGGTTCGCGGCCTTCACTGCAAGTGCCAGATTGATGAATCCAAGCGCTACATCTGCCAGTTCCCGCAGGACAACACCATTATCTCCGTTAACTCCGGCTACGGCGGAAACGTGCTTCTCGGCAAAAAGTGCTTTGCTCTTCGCATAGCTTCCTATCAGGGCCGCCACGAAAACTGGCAGGCAGAGCATATGCTCATCCTCGGCCTCAAAAAGCCCGACGGCAACATCCGCTACATCTGCGCCGCCTTCCCCTCAGCCTGCGGCAAAACCAACCTTGCAATGCTCATCCCGCCCGAGGGATATTATCATAAGGGCTACCGCGTATGGACTGTCGGCGACGACATTTCCTGGATTCGTAAGGGCGCCGACGGCAGACTTTACGCCATCAACCCCGAAAACGGCTTCTTCGGCGTTGCCCCCGGCACAAACAACAAATCCAACCCCAACGCACTTGCCTCCACAATGAAGGGCACAATTTTCACCAATGTTGCCCACAACCTTGATGACAACACCGTTTGGTGGGAAGGCCTTGACAAGAATCCCCCCGCAAACGCAATGGATTGGACAGGCAAGCCCTGGAACGGCAAAGAGAGCACCGAAAAGGGAGCTCACCCCAACAGCCGCTTCACCGCTCCCGCAATCAACTGCCCCTGCATCAGCGACCAGTTTGAGAACCCCGACGGCGTTCCCATTTCCGCTTTTGTTTTCGGCGGCAGGCGCGCAAAGTTAGCTCCGCTGGTTTACCAGTCAAGAGATTGGAACCACGGTGTATTCGTAGGCTCCATTATGGCCTCCGAAACAACAGCCGCAGCCTCCGGCGCAGTCGGCGTTGTAAGGCGTGACCCGATGGCAATGCTCCCCTTCTGCGGCTATGATATGGCTGATTACTGGAAGCATTGGATTGAGATAGGCAAGGGTCTTGACCCCGAAAAAGCTCCCAAAATATTCAATGTTAACTGGTTCCGTAAGGATGATGAGGGCAACTTCCTGTGGCCCGGCTTCGGCGACAACCTCCGCGTTCTTGATTGGATAATCGACCGCTGCGAGGGCAAGGTTGACGCTGAAGAAACCCCGATAGGCTTTGTTCCCAAGGCTGAGGATATCTGCCTTGACGGCATTGAGGATGAAGTCAGCGCTGCTCAGCTTAAGGAAATTCTTTCCGTTGACAAGAGCCTTTGGAAGGATGAGGTTAACGGTATTGATGAATTCTATAAAAAGTTCACCGATTTCGGTTCCGTTATCCCCGCAGAGCTTGTTAATGAGCTTGAAACCCTTAAGAAGAATGTCCGGTAATTAAAACAACAAATTACCCGCCGCACCATCCGGTGGGGCGGGCTTTTGTCATTTATTCGTCTTTGTCTTTTTCGTCTTTTCCGTCAAAAATCTCTATTTTTTCTTTGTTCTGTGATTTCGGCGGCTGAGGGGGCAGAGGTGGCGGCCCTTCGTGGAAATCTTCGCTTCCTGCCATACGGCGCCTGTCGGCATCAATGGCATTGTAAAATCTGTTGCGCCTTATCGCAAAGATAATAAATACCACTATCACGGCGGCGCAAACGGCAAGCATACCGATTACCGCTTTCAGTTTGGATTTCAGTATTCTTTCGCGCTTATCGGTGGCACCGTTGTCAGCCGAAACTTCCTCTCCGGCTCCGTTGCTTTCTTTGCCGTCAAAAACCGCTTCGGCAAATTTGATTTTATTTTTCTTTGCAAAAAATTCAGCAACCGTTCCCTTTTTGCCGCTTATCTGAAAATCGGGCGAAACATTGCAGAATGCGCTGTCATCAATCAGCATAACCTCCGGCGGAATAACCACCGAGCTGAGCGTCATACTCTGGAAAGAGCGCTTTGCGATATATTTAACGGGCTTGCCGTCAATTTTTGAGGGAATGGTAACATTTGAATTGGTGCCGACATAATAGGAGATAACAACGGAATCATCCTCTGCTATCTGATAATAGAAGGTGTTCTCATATACATACACCGTGTCGGCTATTGAAATGCCCTGAAGGGCATCCGCTCCGCTTTCCACTATCTCGCTGAGTGCCTCCGGAATGGCCGTTACCTCCGTAGGAGCTTTACCCATATCAACGGTGGGAATCGGCTTTGTTGTGGATGGCTTGGGCGCCTGAGTGGTGGGCTGAGCGGTTACGATTTCGGTAACGACCTGAATAACAGTTTCAATTTTGGTTTGCCGCTCCGCTTTTTCGGTGGTGTTGTTCTTTTCGAGCTCGGAAGCACCGTCCTCCCACTCACAAATAAACAGATGGCTCTCATTTACTCCGGTTGTTTTCCATCCGCCGTCAGGCACGGAAATTACGGCCCCGTCATCGCTTTCGCTTTGAAACGCAAAGCTCACGTTTCCCGCGGAATATCCATCGTCCCAGCGCCAGCTTCCGTCACTCTGCTTTTCCATACCGAGCCAGTATTCGCCGGCGGGGAAATGGTTCAGAATAAAGGTCTGCTCATCGTGGCTGTCTACCATAAGCAGGTGGCCGCCGAGCCTTCTGCATTCCGAGGCTGCCGTTCTCTTCATAACAGAGGAGGAAAAAGCCTTGTAGGCATTGCCGTTAAAGGCAATCGCGTCGCCCGGAACCTGCGCGCTGCAGACGGGAAGAGTTATAATGGTTGAAAGTGCAATAAACAAAACGCACATTGCAGCCGTTTTTTTTTTGCTCATTTTATCACCAGTTATAGTATTTATCTGTCTTCTCTGAAATAATGAAGTCCGAGGGCTGCGGGGGGCTGATTTTCACGCTTTTTGCGGATGCTTGTAAGGATAAGAACGATTATCGTAACCACATAGGGAGCCATTTTGATAAGCTCCTTGTCGCTGTTGGAAAGGCCGGGAATATAGATACAGCAGATGTAAAGACCGCCGAAAAGGAAGGAGCTCAGAATAGCTGATTTCGGCCTCCAGAGTGCAAAAATAACAATCGCTATGGCAAGCCAGCCGCGGTCACCGAAGCCGTTGTTTGTCCATGTGCCGCCGACATAATCCATTACAAAGTACAATCCGCCGAGGCCTGCAATCGCGCCGCCTATGCAGGTGGAAAGGTACTTATAAGCGGTAACATTTATGCCCGCCGCGTCTGCGGTGGCGGGATTTTCGCCAACGGCTCTCAGGTTAAGGCCGGTTCTCGTTCTGTTAATAAAATAAGAGGCAATTATCGAAATAATAACCGCAAGATAGGCAAGGAAGCCGAAGGAAAGGAAGGTTTCGCCGAAAAGGCCGAGCTTTGAAGCAAACGGAAGGCTTGTTTTAAACGCCGCGCCGGTTGCATTAAGAGCTATGGAGCCGCTTTCACCGAAAAAGCCGAGAAGTGAACCGCCGAAGAAATTGCCTATACCTATACCAAAGGTGGTAAGCGCAAGGCCGGTAACATTCTGATTTGCTCTTAAAGTGATTGTAAGGAAGCTGTAAATAAATGCCATAAGAGCAGAGCCGACAAGGGTGGAAATAAGGGGAATCAGGATGCAGAGAACAGCATTCGGTTCGGCGCTGTAATGCTCATAAAGGTATGCGCTGATTATGCCGGAGATTCCGCCCACATACATTATTCCCGGAATACCGAGATTTAAGTTACCGCTTTTTTCCGTTATGATTTCACCCGTGGCGCCGTAAAGAAGCGGAATACCCTGAATGATAGAGGCATAAATAAAATGAGCTATTGTTGTTAACATTATTATTTACCCTCCTTTGATGAACGGAAATTGATTTTATAGTTGATGAAAAACTCGCTGCCGATTATGAAGAAAAGGATGATACCGGTTACTATATCGGCAATGCTGTCATCCATCTGATAGGCAGTTGCAATCTGGCTTGCACCCCTTTGAAGGAATACTATCAGCGCCGAGGTTGCAACCATGACTGCCGGGTTGAATTTTGCAAGCCACGAAACAAGAACGGCGGTAAAGCCGTTGCCGGAATCAAGGCCCGTAGAGATTGTGTGGCCCGTGCCCGAAACAAGCAGGAATCCGGAAAGGCCGCATATTGCGCCGGAAAGTGCAACTGTTCTGATGATTACCTTTTTAACATTGATGCCGACATATTTTGCGGTGTTCTGGCTTTCACCGACAACCGCTATCTCGTAACCGTGCTTTGAATACTTAAGGTAAACAAACATAAGCACGGTAACAACCGCAACAATAATAATGTTAAGAAGATACTGCTTATCGGCAATGTAGGGAAGCCAGCCGCAGCGTGTGGTGGGGTTGATAATGCTCAGAACGCCCGAGCCGCTCGGCACCCACACCGCAATGGCAAAGGAAACAAGCTGAATTGCAACATAGTTCATCATAAGGGTGAACAGAGTTTCGTTGGTGTTCCATTGTGCCTTGAATATGGCGGGGATTATTGCCCACACAACGCCGCCGAGCACCGCGGCACAAAGCATAATGAAAATAAGCAATCCGTTTGAAAGGGAATCCTGAGCGTAAAACATACACGCCGTGCAGGCAAGGCCGCCCGCAAGCACCTGACCCTGAGCGCCGAGGTTCCAGAATTTCATTTTAAATGCCGGCGTTACCGCAAGGGCAATGCAAAGCAGCATTGCTGTTTTCTGAAGCAGAATCCAGAACTTTCTTTCGGAGCTGAAGCTGCCCTTGAAAAATTCGCCGTAAACCTCAATGGGGTTAAGCCCGGTTAATGCAACAATAAGAAGTCCGGCGGCAACAAGAGAAAGAAGAATTGCTCCGCCCCTGATAAGCCATGCCTTCCACCAATCCATATAGGCGCGCTTGGTAATGTGGAAAAGCGGCTCATGAACGCCGTTTTCATTTCTTTTCATCAGTTGTCACCTCCGTTTGTTTTGGTCATAAGCAGACCTATCTGTTCTTTGGTGGTGTTTCTTGCATCCACAAGGCCGGTAATGTGGCCGCCGCTGATAACAAGAATCTTGTCGCACAGTTCAAGAAGAACATCAAGGTCCTCACCCACAAATATAACGGCAACGCCCGCCTGCTTCTGGGTGTTGAGAATATTGTAAATCATATAAGAGGAGTTGATATCAAGACCTCTAACGGGGTAAGCTGCCATAAGCACGGTGGGGGCAGCCGCGATTTCACGGCCCACAAGCACCTTTTGCACATTGCCGCCCGAAAGCCTGCGAACAGGTGTGGTTATGCCGGGGGTAACAACCTCAAGGTCGTTAACAACCTTTTCGGCAAGAGCCTTCGGTGCCTTTCTGTGAAGAAAAGCGGATTTACCCTTGCGGTAGCTTCTGAGCATCATATTATCGGTTATATCCATGTTGCCCACAAGGCCCATACCGAGTCTGTCTTCGGGCACGAAAGAAAGGCGAACGCCGAGCTCGCGAATCTGCATGGGAGTTTTGTTGCGAAGGTTATCCGCCGTGCCGGTTTTGGGATTGTTGTAAATAATCTCGCCGCCGCTTAAATGCTGAAGGCCGGCTATTGCCTCAAGCAGCTCCCTCTGGCCGCTGCCCGCAATGCCCGCAATGCCGAGAATCTCACCGGCGCAAACCGAGAAAGAGATATCCTTAAGCACATGAACGCCCTCGCGGTTAACATAATCAAGCCCCTTGATTTCAAGCCTTTCGGTGGGGTTAACGGGGTCGGAGCGGTCAATGTTAAGGGCAATCTTCCTGCCCACCATCATTTCGGTAAGCTCGGCCTCATTGGTTTCGGAGGTTTTAACGGTGCCTATATACTGACCCTTGCGAAGAACAGATACCTTATCCGAAAGCGCAAGCACCTCATGGAGCTTATGGGTGATGATTATTATTGATTTGCCGTCTTCCTTCATTCTGCGAAGCACGGCAAAGAGCTTTTCGGTTTCCTGCGGGGTGAGAACAGCCGTGGGCTCATCAAGGATAAGTATATCGGCGCCCCTGTAAAGCACCTTAAGTATTTCTACGGTCTGCTTTTCGGAAACAGACATATCATATATTTTCTTTGACGGGTCCATTTCAAAGCCGTATCTGTCGCAGATTTCCTTAACGGTCTTTGTGGATTTTTTAATATCAAAGCCCTTTTCGCCCTCAATACCGAGAATGATATTCTCAGTTGCGCTGAAAACATCAACAAGCTTGAAGTGCTGATGAATCATTCCTATTTTATACTTGAAGGCATCCTTCGGGGATTTGATAACAACCTCTTCACCGTCAATGAAAATCTGACCGTCATCGGGATAATAGATGCCGGAAATCATATTCATAAGGGTGGTTTTTCCGCTTCCGTTTTCGCCGAGAAGGGAAAGAATTTCTCCCCTTTCGACGGTAAGGTTAACATTATTGTTTGCAATAATGCTGCCGAAGCGTTTGCATATGTTGCGCAGTTCGATTGCCGCAGTAGGCATAGCCATTCCTCCGTTTTGGTAATCTCGGTTTTAATTTTCAAAAAAGAGCCGAAAGGATTTTTTGAATCTCTTTTCAAAATTAAAACCGGACGGGGAGAGAGGACTCTCCCCGTCCAAAAGTTAATTGTGCTGATTAAAGAAGAGTGATACCGTCGATGTCGATATCAAAGTAGGGAGCTGAACGGTACTCGGACTCGTGGAAATAACCGTCGGCTATAACCTCGGTCTCGCCCTGGAAATCGCCCATATCCTCAACATCGGCCTTGTAGCTGGTGAGAGGAGCACCCTTGTAGGTGAAGGTGGAGGTATCGAATACCTTGATTTCGCCGGAGATAAGCTTTGCCTTAACTTCTTCGATCTTTTCGGCGGTGCCTGCAGCAGCAGCCTTTTCGTTGATGGGAAGAAGAACAACAGAGCCGGTTTCAAGAGTTCCGCAGTAATCGTCGGGGATAGCTTCGCCCTTGGCGGTGTTTTCGATCATAAGGGTGAAGTAGGGCTCCCAGTTAATCTTGGAAGCAACGATAGCTGTGGTGGGGCCGAGAGGAGCGGTATCAATGTTGTAAGCAACATTGGGAACGCCTCTTTCTTCGCAGGCCTTGGGAGCGCCTTCGGAGTCAGCGTGCTGGCTGATAAGAACGCAGCCGTTGTCCATAAGCTTGTTGGCGCCTTCCTTTTCGAGGGCGATGTCAAACCAGGAGTTTGTGAAGGTAACTTCCATTGTTGCGCTTTCGCAGATGGAGCGGGCGCCAAGGAAGA
>JAZUJM010000026.1:0-2772 GCA_045642785.1 Acutalibacteraceae bacterium
GATATGTTCAACGAGCACCCCGAATACTTCGGCTGTGACGATAAAGGCAGCCGCAGCATGAACCGCCAGCCCTGCCTGTCAAACGATGATGTTTTCCGGCTCACCGTGGAGTTTGCGAAGAATTTCTTCTCGCAGTACAACACGATTTTCAGCGTTTCTCAGAATGACGGAATGTCATTTTGCCAATGTGACAAATGCAAAGCGTTCAATAAGGCTCACGGCGGCACGGATTCGGCGTCAATGATTAATTTTGTTAACAGGGTTGCCGCCGCCGTCAGGGAAGAATATCCGAACGCCCGTTTTGAAACCCTTGCTTATCAGGATACGCTCATCCCGCCGGAAAATCTTGAAATCGCAGACGGGGTTGTAATCCGTATGTGCCCGATTAACGGCTGTGTTCTTCACGATTTCGGCAGTTCCTCCTGCCGTGAAAACGCAAAATTCAGCAAGGCGCTTGAAGGCTGGGCAAAGCTTACCGAAAACATTTATATGTGGAATTACAGCACGGATTTTCAGTATTATTACGCGCTGTTCCCAAACATAACCTCTTTGCAGAAAAGGTATCAGTATTTTCGCGATAACAATGTTGTTGCCGTTTTTGACAACGGGTGCGGCGATGATTTGCCGGCAGGCGAGTTCCACGATTTAAAAACCTACCTTGTGTTAAAGCTTCTGTGGAACCCCGACACGGATATTGAACGCCACATTTCCGAATTCTGTGCCGCCTACTACGGTGAAGCCGGCAAGGATGTTGAGGAGTTTATATACAAATTTGAAAAGTATGTCAAGGGCTTTAAGCCCTTTGCGCTGAGCTTTGCTCATATGACCTGCCAGGACGGCGGCGAAGCGCTCGAAAACCACACCGCATTAACCGAATCCGAGATTAAAAAGCTCAACAAAATTATGGTACGCGCCGAAAGCAGAAATCTGACCGCCGATGAAGCCAACCGCCTGAAAGGCCTTTCAATCAGCTGGCGATTCTTCAAGTGCGGCACATTTGCGGGCGAATTCAACTGGCTTTCCTTCACAAATGACCCTGTAAAGGAAGCGGAAAAGCTGTATAACGATATGAGGGACTACGGCATTAAGTTTTTAAGTGAGGGCGGCGGAGCACCGTTCACCGACGCCGAGCCCGATTTCACGGTAAGACCCACATGGTGGTTCTCCGAAAAAGACAGTATGCCGAAATCAGTTCAGCGTCAATCCGCAATACTGCCCGTTATTAACAGAGTTCTGCGCACCTTAAATATATTCGGCAAATAAAAGTTTATCAGCCCACTTCGTAATTGATAAGCTTTAATAATAAAAGGAGAAAAAGTATGAAAAAATCAACAAAATTCCTGGCAGCCGTTCTCGCTCTTATTATGGCTTTGTCATCCTTCTGCCTGCCTGCTTTTGCTCAGGATACTCAGGATGACCCCTACGCAAAATTCAAAGAGGGCATAGGTTATGTCGCTATCGGCGACAGCTTCACCCGCGGTTACGGTGCCGGCGAAAACTGGCAGAATGAAATCAGCCGTAATGATGAATACGGTGATTTTGAATGTCGCAACGTTGTTGCATCATACCCCAATCTTGTTGCAAACGCTCTCGGTCTCAATGCCCCGGATGATATCCGCGACACCGATGCCCGCTTTTGGCCGATTGCTCACGATGCGCTTTCAACCGCCTACATTCTTGACCTTCTCGGAATTGATGACGGTTACCGTGACGAAGAATTTCTTTATGCAAGATCATATATGATGAAGCGTTACGAAACCGACCTTGCCTATTTCGGCGACCCCATGAGCTATGCGCTTGACGGTCAGGGTACTTATGATAAAACCGGTGAGGTTATGAGCGTTCGTGAAATGCTGAAAAACGCAAGCCTTATTTCCCTTCAGGTCGGTCAGGCGGATATAGTTTATAAAGCTCAGATTTTCGGCCTTAACGAGCTTAACTTAAGCGACATCAAGAGCCTTCCCTCCGGCATCGGCAAAATTTTCAGCCTGCTTTTCAATTATTTCGATTACTGGAAAAAAGCATATCCTCTTCTTCTTGACTTTATCAAGGAAAACAATCCCGATGCAACGGTTGTGCTTATCGGAACAATGAATCCGATTGAAAATGCCACAGCTGCCGATAATTTCCCGCTTAAGATAGGCGGCTTGCTCAACATTATTTTTGACACAATGAACGCATACACAAAATTCTGGGCACTCAAATACGGTTATATTTTTGTTGATATTTCCGATGTTGACACCCCCTCTTCGGTAACCGAAACATCCATCGGCCACATTCTTTCTTTGACCGATGAAACGGAATTCGGCCTTCAGGCTCACCCGAACACCGACGGATATGCTCAGATTGCCGAAAAGGTTGTTAAAGCCATAGATAATAACCTTGCAAAGGAATCGCTTAAAACAAACTTCAGCTTTGATACCCTTTTCATGCTTATCTTTGATAATATCAGAACAACCTTTTCAAAGTTCATTCCCGCATTCAAATAATCTGATTTTGAATCAGTGATTTTTAGCAGGTCACAGAATGAAGAAATTCACCGGTCTGTGACCTGCCCTTTATAAAATATCGGATTGGAGAGTTGTGTGTGAAATTCAACGGCAGATATTTGCAGCAGCAGCCTGCTTTCAGCTTTGCGGAAACCGTGCAGATTCGGGAAATCAGAAACGAAGGCAGCGGAGTATATATTTATTCTTTGCCCTACAAAGCCGACGGCCGTGTGCTTGCGGGCCCGATGATTGAAATATTCATCTCTTCTCCCCGCCCGGATAT
>JAZUJM010000027.1:0-12486 GCA_045642785.1 Acutalibacteraceae bacterium
TATCTTACCCCCGTTTCGGGCTACCGCTCAATAACAAGGCAGAGGAACAATTTTGAAAACAAGATAGATTATTATATCGACTGCGGCTATTCCAAGGCGGAAGCAACGCAGATGGCGGCCAAAAGAATACTGCCGCCCGGCACAAGCGAGCACAACGCGGGCATGGCAATGGATATTGTAACTGCCGATTCAACCGCGGGTTTCCAGTACACCAAGGAATACAGGTGGCTTGAAGCCAACGCCGCCGATTACGGCTTCATTCTCCGCTACCCCGAGGATAAGCAGGATGTTACCGAAATCATCTATGAGCCGTGGCACTGGCGCTATGTGGGCGTTACCGCCGCAAAGGCGATGAAGGCAAGCGGCCAATGCCTTGAAGAATATCTCGGTGCATAAAAATCAGCGGCTTTCTCCGCCTTCGGAGATATTCTCCCTTTTAAGCACAACGGCAACCGTGCCGAAAAGAATTTTTAAATCAAGCAAAAAGCTCTGTTTTTCGACATACTCCTTGTCGAACAGGGCTTTTTCTTCTGCCGAAAGATTGTCGCGCCCGTTAATCTGAGCAAGGCCGGTCAATCCGGGGCGAACGGAATAAACATTGTATTTTTCCCTTAAACGGTGAATATCCGTTTCTTCGGGAATAAGGGGGCGCGGGCCGACAAGGCTCATTGTGCCCCGCAGCACATTAACAAGCTGAAGCAGCTCGTCAATGCTGGTTTTTCTTAAAAAACGCCCGGCACCCGTTATCTGCTCCTCCGATTCCGAAAGCTCGGCGGTGGAGGCGTTGCGGGTGTCTTTTTTCATTGTTCTGAATTTGTAAATCGTGAAAGGCCTGCCGCCTTTTCCTATCCTCTGCTGGCGAAAAACCACGGGTGCGCCGTCGTCAATAAGGATAACAAGGCTCACAACCGCAATCAGCGGCGAAAGCACAAGCAAAGAAATAAGGCTCACGGCAAAATCAAAGCAGCGCTTCATAAAGCACCTCTGACAATTTATTTTTAAGGCTGTTTTGCACTCCAAAAAATGAAATCTTCAATCAAAACGGCTCTTACCGGGGCTCCCTCAAGCCCGCCGAGCTTAAGCGGCGCGGCAAAAAGGAAATAATTGCCGGGTTCAACCTTTGAAAGGTCAAGCCCTTCAAGAATCGCAACCGAATTCTGAAGAAAAGCACGGTGAGGCTTAAGCTGATTGCCGGAGCAGCCCACCGAATTTGAATCGGTGCCTATCAGCTTTATGCCGGAGTCGGCAAAAAGCTCGGCGGAGGCATCCATAAAAAAGGCGTGCCCGTCGCCCTTGATAAGCAGGCGCTCACAGTTTTTGGGCAAAAGCTTTTCGGCATCCTCGCCCGTGATAACGCCGCCGCGCACCTTGATAACCGTGCAGGGGCCTATGAAGCAGTCAAGCGGCATTTTATCAATGGTGGTTCCGCGCTCAATAAAGTGAAGCGGTGAATCGGCGTGGGTGCCGGAGTGGGGAACCATTGAAAAACGCGATAAATTGCAGTCACTTTCTTCCCCGATTTTTCTCAGCCATTCAACCGAAGGCTCCGGGTCGCCCGGGTAGGGAACGGCGCTGATATTATCAGTTGAAATATCAATTATCTTCATGGCATTATTCTTTGTTGGCTTCCATCTGAAGATAGGCGTTGATGAAGCCGTCTATCTCGCCGTCCATAACGGCGTTGATGTTGCCGAATTCAAAATTGGTTCTGTGGTCCTTTGCAAGGGTGTAGGGCATAAACACATAGGAGCGTATCTGACTGCCCCAGGCGATTTCTCTCTGTTCGCCCTTGATATCCTCGATTTTGTCAAGGTGCTCTCTCTCTTTGATTTCGATAAGCTTGGATTTGAGCATCTTCATACAAACCTCGCGGTTCTGATGCTGGCTGCGCTCCACCTGGCAGGAAACGACGATGCCGGTGGGGATGTGGGTCAGACGAACGGCAGAGGAGGTTTTGTTAACCTTCTGACCGCCCGCGCCGCTTGCACGGTAATAATCAATTTTAATATCCTCGGGGTTGATATCAACCTCAACGGTGTCATCAATTTCTGGCATAACCTCAAGAGATGCAAAGGATGTGTGCCTTCTGCCGGAGGCATCAAACGGAGAAACGCGGACAAGGCGGTGAACGCCCATTTCGCTCTTTAAATAGCCATAGGCATTTTCGCCCTCAACAAGCAGAACGGCGGATTTAAGGCCGGCTTCATCGCCGTCAAGAAAATCAACAAGGCTGTATTTGAAGCTGTGCTTCTCTGCCCAGTGCTCATACATACGCACAAGCATCTGATTCCAGTCCTGCGCCTCGGTGCCGCCGGCACCGGCATGGAAGGTGAGAATGGCGTTTTTAGAATCGTATTCGCCGGTGAGCAGGGTGGAAAGGGTCATGGCGTCGAGCCTTGTGATAAAGTCATCGGCTCCGGCCTTGCACTCGTCAAAGAGGTCAAGGTCCTCCTCTTCATCGGCAAGCTCAATCATTGTAAGGGTATCTTCATAATCACCGCAAAGGCTTTCATAGCCCGCGATTTTGTTTTTCAGCTGGCTTATGCGCTGAAGCACCTTTTGCGAATTTGCAATATCATCCCAAAAAGCACTTTCGGCGGTCTGCTGTTCAAGCTCGGCAATTTCAGCCGCCGCCTTTTCAAGGCCAAGGGAGATTTTAAGCTGGTCGAGCTTTTCTTTTCTGTCATTGAGTGCTAAGCGCAGTTCTTCATATTGAAGCATAAACGATTTTCTCCTTCTCGTGGCAACAATAATAAATTAAATCAATTTAATATTATATATAAAAAAGTTCAACTTGTAAAGGGGTGAAAACGGCTTTTAAATAAGTTATTTTTTAACGGATGATTGCAATTTGTTCACAAATAAGATACAATAATATGATAGAGTGAGTTCTGAAAGAGGTGATTCCCGGTGAACAGATATGAAAATGAAATATGCCCGGGCTGCGGAAAGGTGATTTGTGACGGCGACGATATTGTTGTTTGCCCCGAGTGCGCCACCCCGCAGCACCGTGAATGTTATAACAAACTCGGCAGCTGTGTTAACGGCTACCTTCACGCCTCCGGCTATGTCTGGCAGCCTGAAAACAAAAAAGAGCAGGAAAGCGAAAAAGAACCGGAGCCGCAGCGCGAAACGGAGCAGACGGTGATTTGCCCGTATTGCGGTGAGGAAAATCCCCCCCGCTCGCTTCATTGCAACGGCTGCGGCAATATGCTCCCGCAAAATGCTCCGCAGTTCAGGGGCTTTGCCTTCAATGGCGGGCAGGAAGTGCAGGGGGTGCCGGGAATAAGCGTTTCCTCCCTGCTGAGTGACACCGGCTTTAACGAAAACGACCCGATAGGCGATGAAACGGCGGGCGACGAGGCGCTTTATGTCAGGCGCAGCCAAAAGAAATTTTTGCCCGTTTTCGGAGCCTTTACCCAAAATGAGAAAAAGAAGGTTTCGTGGAACTGGGCGGCATTCCTGCTTGCACCTTACTATTTCTTTTACAGAAGAATGATGAAGGTCGGTGTGGCCTTTGCCTGCGTTTTTCTTGCGATTTCTTTGATAGCGACACCTTCGGTGGATTCGGCATTTGAGGAGTGCTACAAAATAATGGAGGCCTCCGCCATGACGGAAAATGCCGATGAAGCTCAGATGAAGGAGCTGGCCGACAGGCTGACGGTGGAGATTCAGAAAAGCGTTGATAAGCTTAAAAGGGACCCGATTATTATTTGCTGTGCCGCGGCAATTCTTATCTGCCGCATAACTGCCGGCCTGCTCGCCGACAGGCTCTATTTCAAAAAATCGCTCAGGGATATAAAGGCGGTTCGCAGCAGGTATCCCGACCCGAGGATTTACAAGGGCCTTCTTTACCGCGTGGGCGGCGTTTCACCGCTGAATTTCATAAGCAGCATTTTCCTTATGCAAATCGCAGGCGATGCTCTTTTTTCATTGGCACAATTCTTTGCAAGATAATATAAAAGAAAGGTCAGATTAATTATGAAAATTACAAAGGCTATAATTCCCGCCGCGGGTCTCGGCACAAGAGTTCTTCCCGCTTCAAAGTCGGTTCCCAAAGAAATGCTCAACATTGTTGACAAGCCCGCAATTCAGTACCTTGTGGAGGAGGCTGCCGCCGCCGGAATCACCGATATTCTCATTATCACAAACCGCGGCAAGGGAGTTATTGAGGACCATTTTGACCACTCCTTTGAGCTTGAAAGGAACCTTGAAGGCAAAGAGAGCAAGAAAAAGATGCTTGATGATATTGTAAAAGTTACCGAGCTTGCCAATATCTCCTACATCCGCCAGAAAGAAACAAAAGGCCTTGCCCATGCCGTTCTTTGCGCGAAGGCCTTTGTGGGCAACGAGCCCTTTGCCGTGCTTTACGGCGACGATGTTGTAATCAATGAGCAGAAACCCGCAATCGGTCAGCTTTGCAGAGCTTATGAAAAATACGGCAAAACCGTGGTCGGCGTGCAGGCTGTTCCGCGCGATAAAATCGGCCTTTACTGCTCACTCGGTGTTACCCCCATTGAGGGCGAAGACAGAGCCATGGGCTGCTACAAGATAATCGAAAAGCCGAAGCCCGAGGAGGTTATGTCGCTTTATGCCATTCTCGGCAGAGTTGTTCTGGGCCCCGAAATCTTCGGCCTTATCGAAGAGGGTCTTAAGGTCTGCCCGGAGGGTGAAGAGCTTTATCTCACCGATATTTTCAGCGACCTCGGCGCCGCGGACAAGCTGCTTGCCTATAACTTTGAGGGCAACAGATACGATATGGGCAACAAGCTCGGAATTATGAAAGCTAACTGTGAGGTTGCACTCAATCACCCCGAAATCGGCGAGGATTTCAAGGCCTACCTCAAGGAGCTTGTTAAGGGATTATAATTTGTTGTTTTAAAGAGAACGGAGGGGAACGCAATGAAAAAAGCGTTATCTGTTATTTTTGCCGCTCTCATTATCGTTTTTTCGCTTGCGCCGTTTGCCGCGGCGCAGGAAAATGAAGAAATGATTACCCTGCATTTTCATTCGGATATAGCCGGTGCGGATTGTACCGAGCTTGAAAAGCTTGTGACTGTTGAATCCGGAAATCTTGTGCTCACCGCCGACAATGTGTTTTTGAGTGACCATGCGGGCAACCGTTATTATGATAAGCTGAAACCCGGCAGAAACTACAGCATTTATTATGAGTTTGCCCCTGCCGGGGGCTTTGAAATCCCGGATGTGCTTGATGAAGGCAATTACCGCGCCGAATGTGACGGCGGGTGTACCGTGTGGGCATCCCTTGTTTCCAAAGGTGTTTACGGCGGCGGTGAAGAATACTCGTTTATTCTGGTTTACACCGAAGTCACCGTTGACGGGAATCTGTTTGAACGCATTTTCGGCAGAATTGCCGATTGGTTCGTTAAGCTCAGAGCCTGGAGCCCGTATTAATAATCAATAAAAGCTGCAGCCGCAGTAAAAAACAAACCCGCCGATTGAAAATCGGCGGGTTTGTTTTTATCAAATTGTCATAAAGTAAACTGAATTTTAACCTTTTTAATTGGAATCGCACGCAAGATTTTCAATTACGGTTTTACAGCCGTCAAAGCCGTTGATGTTTTCGGTTGAAAGATTTTTTATTTCACCGCATACGGACAAAGCGACTTTTGCCCTTGCTTCAACATTCTTTACCGTGATGTTAAAGGTTTCTTCCGCCGTGGGATAATATTCGCCGTACAGATGTCTGTCACCGATTTTTACTCCTCTGTCGCCGCGGTCAAGCCTGTCATCATTCTGCGAGGTGTCATAAACACCGTCAACGGTAATGTCGTGAAGGGTTGTTCCGCCCTGATTGAGCAGGCGAACGATTCCGCATTGAGCTGCCGCACGGATATTTCTTATGGTGACATTGCCTATGCCATTTTCCGCATCTGCGGGGAAAGGATAATAGCTTTCGATTCTGCTTTTCAGGGCTGTCAGAGCAACGGTGTCATCCTCGGTAAAGCCCGTAATGTTTTCAATCAGAAAATCATGACAGCCGAGCCGAAGGTCAATGCCGTCGGAATTTTTTATGTATATTTCATCGTATCCTCTGCCTGCAAAGCCGTAAAGCCTTTTGCCCGTTTCGCGGTCAATTACCGTGGCATCCGAGGCAAAATCTATATTGTGTATATGACCCTGCGAACAGGCTATGAAATTCAAAGCCCACCAGCGCATATTAATGATTTTAAGCCCCGAAACAGACAGATTTTTCACCTTTGAAAAGGTGAGAATATTGTTAACGATAATATACGGTCTGCCGTCCCTGCCGCAGTTCCTTTCAGACAGGCCGTTATATTCTCCGCCGTCAAGAACAGAACCGCCCACACCGATAATATGAATGTTGCTGTCATAAACATCGGCTTTATCGGCGCCCATATTCCGGAACATCTGGCAGAAGGTGTTATCTGCCATTTTCAGATAACAGTTGTCAAGAATAAGTGTGAAATCGGACGGGAGCAGAATTGTTTCTTCAATCTCGTAATTGCCGCTGAGCCTGATTTCATTACCGTTCTCACCGGTTTTTTGAGCAATAAGGCGGTTTATCAGGCTGCCGCCGTTTTTGATAAAATCCATTTTTTATCCTCAGCTTTCGGCTTTGATTTCCTCATCTGAAATTGCCGACAGCTCTTCTCTCTTTTTACGCATTTCAACAAGCTCGGCGAAGATTTTGTCCCTGCGGTTTCCCGTGTAGTTATCAAGCAGGAATGTTCCCGATGCAAGGAAGTTGCCGATAACTCCGCAAAGGGTAAACATCATATACAGCCCCTTAAGGGTACCGACAGACTGAACGGCCTCAACCGTTTCACCGGTTTTGGAATCAAAAGTGTTCTGCTTATATCCGATTTTATCAAAGAGAATATTGTAAATGTTTGTTTTGATAAACCCGAACACGGCACCGCTGATTCCCTGGGTTGCGGTAATAAGCCCCTCTGAATGTATCGGTTCACCGAAATGCTTTTCGGAATACCATTCCATATAATCGGTTGAATCGCCCACGATTACACGCTTTGATGCACTTATTGCGTTGTTGGGCATACCGGCAAGCCCGATAAGAACGCCGACAAGATAGCGGTATTTTCTGAGCCGCTTAAGGTCAAATTTAACAAGGAACATTGCCATTAATGAATAGAATACACCCGTGTATGCAAAGCCCGCGCTTGTGATGGTCCTTGCGGAAAATTTTCTGCCCAGAATCGGAACCGCGCCGAGGCCGAGATATGAAAGCGCGCCGCTCAGGGCATCAATAACGGCTTTCATCTTATAATCATCAAATGTCTTTTTGTAAATGTAGTTGAGAAGAGAATATGACATCTGTCTTATGCTCTCAAAGAAGGTGCCCACAAGATAAATCATAAACGGACGGTTGTGAATAACGGCGCTGATGGTTTTTCTGTTCCATTGAATAACCGTTTTCTCTTTTGTTTCAACAACCCTGACTTTTTCATTAAGGGTGAAATACGGGGCATACATCATAAAGAAACCGAGAATGCAGAAAACAAGAGCCACAAAGAAATAGGCCCATTTTTCGCTGTTTGCATCGGGCATTTTGTCAACCACAATCGGTATCACCCAGCCGGGAAGCATGGAGCCAAGCGAGCCCGCAAGGGTTGCAATGGTATAGAAATTTTTGCGGTCTTTCGGGTTGGTGGTCATTCTGAGTGAAATCGTATTAAGTGACGCATCATAAAAGCCGTCAACAACCGCAAAAATAACTCTGAGCACTACCGTCCAGATAAAATTCATTGAAATGCTGGAAGACGGAACTATAAACAGCAGCATTGAAGCTATGGCGAACGGCAAAGGCGTTACGCCGAGGAAGATTTTACTTGCGGGCTTTTTGCCTACCCTTGTGGGTGTGTCAAGAAAGTTGCCCGTAATGGGATTGATAAGCAGACCCACGGCGGTAAGGATGTTGCCCATTACCGTCATACGCTTTGTGTCAATGCCCATATAATCACGGGAGAACTGCTCGGAAAATGTTTGCGTGCTGTCCTGACCCATGCAGTTGCCGAAAGAGCCGCCGGCATAACCCAGCTGTTCCTTAAGCGTAAATGACTGGTTGTTGACAACCGTATCTTTCAGGTTGTGAAGCTTGTCTTTTATCATTCAGCATACCCCTATAATTATATATTTGTATCTTTGAATTTTGCCGTTTGTTTTTTACTGCTCTTCCTCATATCTCGGCAGGTCAACAAAAATCGGCTCGTGCTCCGAGAAAGGAATGAATTTTTCAAGAATATCGCTCATTTTTATTTTTAATGTGGATGTGTTAAGGCAGGGATGACAGCAAAGGTATTCATCATTTAACAATTCACGGTCAATGAGCAGGGTAACAGCCTTTGCCTTGTCAAAAATAAGGCCCAGAATGCTCAGCGAGCCGGGGGTTATGTTAACAAGTTGTTCCATTTTTTCGGCGCTTGCAAATGAGAGGCGGGCTGAATTAATCTGCTTTGAAATATCCTTTGTTTTAAACGGCTTTGAGCCGGGGATAAGCAAAAGATAAAACGCTGTTTCCTGACGGTTGCACAGCAGCAGATTTTTGCAGATTTCACCGCCGAGAATTTTTTCCACCTGCAGGCAATCCTCTATTGTTGCGGCGGCGTCGTGGTCGGCGCGCTTAAAGTCAATGCCGAGGCTGCCGAGCACCTCATAGCATTTCATTTCCTTTTCCGCTCTTTGTTCCGCGGGTGCGCCGCTGAAAAGCTCATTTGTAACATTAATCATTTGCGTTTTTCTCCTTTTTTGGGTTAGAGGTCATTTTAAAAGATTAAATAAACATTGTCAAATAAGTTGAGCGGATTCCGCTTCGCCGGTAAAAGCGTTAACATTAACCTGCGCATAATAAGCTTCGGCAGCTCCGTCAAATTCCGCTTCGTATCCGCCGGTTACCTTCCGGATAAGAACCGCTTTCCCGGTTAAACCCAAATGATATTCCTGCGATGTGATGCTTACGATTTTGCTTTTTGCGCCGCTCTTTATTCGGATTATTTATGGCAATCATCTCTTCCTTCTACACAATAACACAGCGAAAGCATTTAGTCAACCAAGGCTTTTTGATTGTTCAGCTGCTGTGTTTTACGCTTTACAAAAAAAGCTGCCGCTTCCCCGAAGGAAAGCGGCAGCACGCCGGAAGGGTTTTATTTCATACCGTTTTCATATGCGTCGATCATCTTCTTGACCATCTGGCCGCCTACGGAGCCGGCCTCCTTGGAGGAAAGGTCGCCGTTGTAACCGTCCTTAAGGTTAACGCCTACCTCACGGGCAGCTTCCATCTTGAACTTATCAAGCGCGTCGCGTGCCTGAGGAACAGATGCCTTATTGCTCTTTGACATATTCTGTAACACCCCTTTGTCAGTTCAGTCACAGGGCGTCTGACAGCCGTACTTCTGCGAAAACCGGGATTTCATTTGTATCCCCGGCGTGCCTTGAATTCGGCGCGCCATTTTTTCGCCGGTGTTCATCAGCAGTACCGCCATCGCGGCTTTCTGTTGATTTTGACGGCTGTTTGCCGCCTTGTGCAATAATATCTTTGCCGGGTGATTCGATTATATTAATGAAAAAATATTCCATTTTTATTTTGCCGTGCGGAAAATTATAAGTATTGATTAGGAATAGAAAATATGATATAATAATATTAACTCAATATGAAAAGGAGAATGAATTATGAGATATGAAATCAAAGGCGAGCCCATGCCCGTTGTTATCTGTGAGCTTGAAGCCGGTGAAAAAATGATAAGTGAAGGCGGCTCAATGTCGTGGATGACCCCGAATATGAAAATGGAAACCTCCGGCGGCGGCCTTGGCAAGGTTTTCGGAAAAATGTTCACGGGCGAAAGACTTTTCAACAATGTTTACACCGCCGAAAGGGGCGCGGGTAAAATAGCCTTTGCCAGCTCCTTCCCCGGCGCTATCCGCGCGGTGGAAATTACCCCCGACAGGCCCGTTATTGCTCAGAAATCCTCATTTCTTGCCGCCTACGGCAATGTTGAAGTTTCTGTTTTCTTCCAGAAAAAGATTGCTGCCGGTATGTTCGGCGGCGAGGGCTTTATTATGCAGAAGATTTCCGGAACCGGCCTTGCCTTTATTGAAATTGACGGCAGCGCAATGGAATATGAGCTTGCCGCGGGCGAACAGCTTATTATTGACACCGGTTACCTTGCAATGGCGGAGCAGTCGGTGAGCATTGATGTGCAGACTGTAAAGGGCGTTAAGAATGTTGTTTTCGGCGGCGAGGGACTTTTTAATACGGTTATTACCGGCCCCGGCAGAGTAACACTTCAGACCATGCCCATGTCGCAGTTTATCGGAATGATAGCCAGCAGAATTCCCTCAAAGGGCTGATAATCGCAATAATATAAAACGGGAGGACTTTTTCAGTCCTCCCGTTTTTTGCGTGATATTTAGCGGCAGTTATATGATTGTTAAGATGTCGGAAAAGCCGGTTATTTCAAAAACATCAAGAACATCCTCACAAACATTTTTAATCGTCATTTTTCCCTGCCTGTTCATTGCCTTCTGGGCGGCAAGAATTACCCTTAAGCCTGCGGAGGAAACATATTCAAGCTTTTCAAAATCAAAGCAGAGCTCCGAAATTCCTTCAAGTTCATCATTGATAACGCTCTCAAGCGACGGGGCGGTGTTGGTGTCAAGTCTGCCATCAAGGGCTATATCGAGCCTGCCGTTTTCACGGCTTTTAATAATTTCCATATGTATATCTCCTTTCGCAAAAGCATGGCAGGTATGATAAATCATAATATCATATCAAATCACCGATGTAAAGCGGTGATTTTGAATTTTTCGTTAACATTATCTGACTTTGCCGTAATAATCACCGAGTGAGGCTATATCCTCCGCTGACAGAACTCCGTCAAACAGCAGCAAATCATCCATACGGAAAATGTTGGGGAAGGCGCGGTTGTTATTGTCGTTTTCGGTGTCGTTGCCGATTGAGAAAACATTGGCAACCGTTTCACCGCAGAAGGCTTCATCCATCGGGAACGAGCGGATAAAACGAAAATCATACCAAACGCCGATTTCTTTTTTTTGCTTGTCAACGGTGAAAAGGGCGTTTATCCAACCGGCGGCAAAATCTTCCGGGAAAGGAGTGATGAGGGATAAATCATCATTTCCGTTTGCAATGCACAGCACTGTGTCGCTTTTTTTAACCACAAGCGAGAAGCCCTTGCTTGACCTTTTCTGCCACCACCACGGCTTTGTGGAGCAAACAACACATTCCTCATTTATTGAGGGTTCAATTTTAAGCCAGACTGCAAGCGAAAAGCTGTTTTTGCCGATGGTGATATCGCTTGTTTTTGCGCTGCCGGTCAGGCCGAATTCGCCGCACGCACCGCGAACACCGTTTGAATAATATTTTATTGTTCCGCTTTCTTCAAAGGAGCATTTGCCGGTTTCATCCTTTATTTCATTGTCGAAAAATGCCGCAAGCTTAAGCTTTTCTACACAGGGGAGAGCCGAAAGTCCGTTTTCACCGCCGAAGCAGGGGGTCGGCAGATTTTCAACCACGGATTCCGCCGCGGTGCGGCGCTGATATTTCGGGGTTGCCCCGGCAAATATTCCCTCGGGAATCTGAGAGGAAAAGCCGCCCTCATCATAATCGGGAACATCAATTCCGAGAGCATAGAGCACGACTGCGGCAACATCCACCGTTTTTGAACAGGCAACGGAGCCTTTCATAACGCTTTTGCCCTTAACGCCGAAATAAACAAACTTTTCTTCATCGGTGTAGCCGCCGTGCCCCCGGCGTATTCCGCCGTGGTCGGCAATAACAATGAAAAGCGTTGAATCGGCGATTCCCGCCGCCTTATATGCTTCAAAAATCCTGCCGAGGTACTCATCGGTTTTCTCAATTTGCTTTATATGGCTTTCGCTGCCGTAGCCGCTTGAATGGCCGGCACCGTCAACATTGTCAAACTGAACAAACAGCATTTTCGGCTTCTTTGCGATTTTTTCAAGGATTATCGGGGTCAGCTCTTCATCGGAGCGTGCCGTTTCCTTATCCACACCAACGGTGGTTTCAATGGCACCGGTGTTTATCGGGTTCCAGTTGCACACCGAGGTGAGGGTGGCATCGGGATATTTTTCCCTTATCCTTTTGAAAATCGAAGGGAGTGCGGCATTTGTGTGTTCAAAGCGGCCCAGTGCGCTGTTGGTAAGGCCGTGAACTATCGGTGAGGCACCAAGCAGCATTGCCGCCCAGTTTTCAGCACTTATTGTGGGGTTCATTGAAAGAGCAAAATCGTTGACGGCTCCGTCTTCAAAAAAGGAGTCAAGGTTGGGGGTGTTTGCAAAGCGGTTGAAATTGCCCATGCCGTCAATGCCGATAACGGCAGCGTAATCGTAAACAAATCTTTCCATTCAGGCCACCTTATTCAATACAAATCATCTGATGAAGATTGACCTCCGGCACCGTGAAGCAGGCTTTGCCGAAGTCGGAGGCCAAGCGGGCTTAGGAAGACAAGA
>JAZUJM010000028.1:0-4956 GCA_045642785.1 Acutalibacteraceae bacterium
GTCAGGCGCAAAGAATCGCCATCGCAAGAGCGCTGCTAAGGAACAGACCCGTTATGATTCTTGATGAAGCCACAGCCGCTCTTGATGAAAAAACCGAAGAGAAGATTCTTTCTGAAATTTCAAAAAGCGATAAAACCTGCTTCATAATCACTCACCGCCGCTCAATGCTCAGATATTGTGACAGAGTTATTGAGATTGGTGAGGATAACCGTATAACCGAAATTTTCAATAAAACGGAGGAATAGAAATGGTTTTACTAAGAAAAATTTTTGCGGCGATTCTTGCATTCTTTCAGGTTCTTCTTATTAATTTGGGGGTGAAAAAACCGGATATGAAAAGCACAAATGTTACTCCTATGAGCTTTGAAGCATGCGATTTTGAAGTTAGCGATAAATCCGAAACAAAGCTTTACAAAACCATTGAATATGCCTCTTCGCTTAAGAATCAGGTGCAATGTGTTTATGCCGACTCTGAAAGAACGGCTTACATAATGACAAATTCGCAAATGAAGCTTGTTCATTCGCTGAAAGCCATCGAAAAAACGGCAACTCTTTCAACCGCTGACGGCAAAATTTATGCCGAAAATACATTCAAAACCTTCTACACCGATTCACTCGGAATGAAGCACTATTTTGAGCAATCATTCAATGACGGCAGATTCAACACAATAAGGCTCGGTGAATATTACTATGAGTGCCATCTTCGCGATATGAACAGCGGCAGATTCAAGGTTGACAAGGGCTTCCATGTATTTTCGGATAAGCTTTATGCGGAATACACTCTGCTTGCCGACACGGCAGGCAAGCTGCCCGATTCCTTCGGCAGCGAGGTGAAAATCCCCGCCGATTCCGTTGCTTCAATTCTTGTTGCCGATAAATTCGGCTTGCATAACAGTTTAGATAATGTTGACCCCGAAAGCGTTACTTTTGCCGCCTTTGACATTGCCGGGGCGGGTGTTATGGGCTTTATTGTTCCGTGTGACGGCTCGGTTAAATCGCTGCAGGTAAAAAAGAGCGGTGCAGATTACACCGTAACAATGCTTGCCGATTTGAGCGGCTATGACGGAATCAACAAATACGATGAAACCGGCGGATATGAAAATTATAAAATCTGCTTCGGCGGCAGAGTTTACACCGACCAAACCCACAGCTTTGACGGCATTATGCAGGCTGCCGAGGAGGAGAGAAATCCGCTTCAGATTACAATAGAAGACGATAACGCCGACGCTGAGGTTATCGGTTATGAAAGCCTTCGCGGCACCTACACAATCAAATTGACCGGTACTTCGTTCCAGTACGCCTATGACCGCCCCGATCTGCGCTATTTTGCCAAGGTTAAAATCAGCGGTGCGGCGGATGATCGCAAAATAATGTTCCGTACCACCTGCGATATAACGGGCTGCCTTGAGTGCGGTGCGCTGCTTGATGAAAATGATTTGCTTATGCCTGTGGATGTTGAGGTTTGCAAAAATTTCCGCGGTGACGGCGGCGACAGCAAATATTCCTTCAACGATTACTGCTACAGCGATACCTTTATTCCGGTTTATGTTGAGAAAAACTCCGAAACCCGTTTCAAAGTGCTCAACCTTTATCAGAATTGGGGCAATTATCCTCTTAAGCAGCTTTCTTCAATCGAATTCCATATTTCATATTATCATCTTTCCACCGGCACAACCGAAAGCAACTGCATAGCTCCCTATTTTGTTTTTGACCGTGACGGCTGGACTTTGCCGGATTTCAGAACCGCAAGCGGCAATATCTGGGCTACACAGCCTCAGTTTAACTCGGTCGGTATTCTTAAGTTTATGACTTATCGTGACAAGTCGGTAAAAAATCCCGTTATGTCGGAGTTCTGCGGCAGCAGGATTGATTCCTACGGACCGACCTATGCCGATGTAACAAACAACTATGTTTCCGACTGCGGCAGCTACACCTATTCGCTTCGCCACATCGAATTTCCGCAGAATGACGAAAACAGAACATATTACACTCTCAATGTAGAGTTTAACAAGGATATAAGTTTTGAAAATTTCAAGCGTGATTTTGACCTGTTCTATTTTGACGGCAGATTTGTTGCCTTTGACAAGCTCGGCTATCTTGATGAAAACAATAAACCCGTAAACACATCCGTTTCAGCCGATACAACTTATCACACTCTCGGCAACGAGGCTCCGTATTTCGGATTCTACAAGATAAACGACACCACCGAGCATTGGATTGATGAGGCCGCAGGCTGCAACTTTGCGCTTATCATCAAAAGCAGGGATATTACCGTTGACGGTCAAAAATCCGATATTCCGTTTGCACTTCGAGAAAGCGGAAACAAGGACAAAACCGAGGGCTGCTTAACTCTTGATGCCGAAAATGTATCATTCAAAAAGGGCGATAAAATCAAGCTTGAACTTATTCTTCTTCCCTGGGGAGTGGGCCGCGAAGATAATGATTCAACGGTTTTAAAGGTAAGAGAAGACAGCGTTTTAAAACCCCTTACCGCTGAAGGTGCCGAAAACGGCGGTTATATTCCGACGGCAAAAGCCGTAAACAATACTGCAGAAATAACCGTTAAGGGCGGCAGAGGCAACAATGTTATCCGCGTTGACGGATTTACTTCAATTAAAAAGCCGACTGTTTACCGCCTTGCAGACGGCGAATGGGAGGAATATGAGCTTTCCTCCGTTCACGGCTATGACGGCTATATGATAAGAACAAATCCCGACAACACATATTCGATAAGCTTCGTATATACCGCGGAAAATCCAGACGATATTTACACTTTTAAAATTTGCAACTGAGGCTACTGAGAGGAATTAAACATGGATAAAGAAATCATTTTTTCAAAGGAAGAGGCCTTTATCGGCTCACTTATCGGTATTGTAACCGTTCCCTCCGACTATGACCCGGAAAAAGAAAAGCTGCCCGTTATAGTTTTTTTGCACGGAGCAGGCGAAGTCGGCAACGGAACCGCCGAAACGGTTGAAAAGGTCAAGGTTCACGGTATACCCAAGTATTTTTGCCGCGATAATGATTATCTCGGCTTAAGAGTTATCACCGTTTCCCCTCAGTGCCCGTCGGGCCTTATCTGGGATCAGATTACTTTGCAGCTTATGGATTATATAAATGCCATTATTGACAAATTCAACGGTGACCGCTCTCACATTGCTTTAACCGGCCTTTCAATGGGCGGCTTCGGCACTTGGAATCTTATCACCACTTTCCCGGAGTTTTTCTGCTGCGCTGCTCCTATTTGCGGCGGCGGTGTTTCATGGCGCGCAAATGAGAAATTAAAGGGCAAAAAAATTCGCGTTTTTCATTCGGTGGATGACGGTGCGGTTCCCTTTACCTGCTCTGTTGATATGGTTAAAAAAGTAATTGCATCCGGTGCCGATGTTGAATTTACCTCCTACACAAACGAGGGCCACGGCTGCTGGGACAGAGCTTATGAAAAAACAGACCTTATAAAGTGGCTTGCAACCGTATGATTTTCGGAGGAAGCAGTAATGATTCAGTATGTTAAGCTCGGCTTTGCAGCCCTGCTGCCGGTAATATTTTCCGTTATTATCACACTTGCGGAAAAATATACCCCTTTCAAAAAGCTCGGCTATATGACTAAGCAGATAATCTGCGGCGTTGCGTTCGGTGTCCTTGCCGTAATCGGTACAGAGTGGGGAATACCGATTAACGGAGCTCAGATGAACTGCCGTGATGCCGCCGTACTTACCGCCGGGCTTTTATTCGGTGCGCCCGCCGGTATTATTGCGGGGGTTATCGGGGCGGTGGAGCGTTGGTTTGCCGTTTACTGGGGAGTGGGAGCATTTACCAGAATTGCCTGCACGGTTTCAACTTTTGTTGCGGGCATTTATGCTGCACTCCTCAGAAAATATATGTTTGAAAACAAAAAACCCGGCTGGGGTTTGTCACTTGCCATCGGCGTTGTGATGGAGGTTTTTCACCTCACAATGGTTTTCATTACAAATATAGCAACCCCGATCGAGGCAATGAATGTTGTCAAAGTATGCACGGCGCCGATGATTATTTCAAACAGCGTTTCCGTTATGCTTGCCTCAATGTTCCTTTCACTTTTGTTCAGTGAAAAAATAGTATTGAAGCAGGAACGCATCAGAATTTCCCAAACAATTCAGCGCTGGCTTCTTTTTACGGTTGTTCTTGCCTTCCTCGGCACTTCGTATTTTGTTTTCACATTTCAGACAAGGCTTGCAATTACACAGGCAGATTCTATTTTACAGCTTGGTATAGATGAAACTGCTGTTGATATTCGTGAATCTGCCGGGTCTGACATTAATTTTTCGACACTTACAAAAAATCGTCATATAGGCAATACGGGATATATCCTGTTATTTGATAATGATTTTTCGCTGCTCAGCTCACCGGGAAATTATGATGTGAACGATTTTGATTCTTCTTTGATTAAAAATCGGGAAGTCAAAGAAAATGAGATTTTTACGATTAATGCGAATGGCAAAAAGTTCCTTGGCCGCTATATGGTTTTTGATGAATATTATATTGTTTCTGTTCTTCCCGGATCAGAGGCTTTTCAAATCAGAAATATCGCCATTTATGTTAACACGTTTATGGAGATAATTGTATTTGCCATTCTTTTTGCATTAATCTATATGCTGATTAAAAAGGTTGTTGTTAATCAGATTAAGAAAATCAACACCTCGCTTTCAAAAATAACGGGCGGAAACCTTGAAGAGGTTGTTGATGTTCGCACCAATGAGGAGTTTGCTTCACTTTCGGATGATATAAATTCAACCGTTGATACCCTTAAGCATTACATTGATGAAGCTTCGGCGAGAATTAACCGGGAGCTCGAATTTGCGAAGAACATTCAATCATCTGCTTTGCCGGGTTTAAGCGCGGTGTTCTCCAACCGAAATGACTTTGATGTTTATGCGTTAATGGATCCCGCAAAAGAGGTCGGCGGCGATTTTTACGA
>JAZUJM010000029.1:0-15802 GCA_045642785.1 Acutalibacteraceae bacterium
ACGCACATTCCGGCGTTTTTCTCCTTGAAATACGACAGTATTCCTGCGGAGAAGAAACACCGGACTGCACGTAAATTTCATCATTTTAAGGTGCCTTGCAGTTTTGGCAGGCAGATTTTTTGCCAAGATGAGGCGAAAAGCGCAGGAATACTTTGTGTATTCCGAGCATTTTTAACGATATATTGGCAAAAAGATGTCGCCAAAACCATATTTGGTTCGGGTATCTCGTGGCTAAGGTGCCGCCGGGTGCAAGCATAAGCTTAAGCTTTTTTATAAGCTTTGCGGGGAACATAAAATGAGGGAAGGCGTTGTAAATAACAATGCAGTCAAAAAGCTCCTGCGTTTCAAACTCCATTATATCCGCCGCTTTGATTTTCACCGCCGGATTTTTGAATTTTTCAACGGCAATCTGAACCATCCGCGGTGAAATATCCACCCCGGTAACGCTCCGCACCTCTCTTTCAAGGCAATACGGTATGAGTACTCCGGTGCCGCAGGCAACATCAAGCACGCTTTTTCCTCTTTCAACCTGTGCGCCGTCAAGAATGGCTTTTATTATTCCGTCATCCTTTATCATTTCTTCATCCCACGAATCAGCGCAGCGGTCAAAAAAATTAATGATTTCTTCGCGGTTCATTTATCAAAGATTAAGAAAATCTTTTCTGTAATCCACCTTGAATGCCTCGGCAAGAACCTTTAATTCTTCATCCTTTATGGTGTTCTTTCTTTCAAGGTGAGCGGTGAGCATATAAATCTGAGCGGCCTTTTCTACCGTTTCAATAAGGCCGAAGGTTTCGTCTAAATCCTTGCCTGCGCCGTAAATACCGTGCATTCCCCACACTACAAGGCGAAATTCCTTCATTTTTTCGGCTGTTGCTTCACCTATTGAATTGGTGCCGCAGAGCATCCACGGAAGCACACCGACACCGTCGGGGAAAACGACTATGCACTCGGTGCACATTTCCCAAAGGGTGTGGGTAAATTTCTTTTCATCAAGCTCATGAACATAGTTCATGGCAAGAATGTTTGTGGGGTGAGAGTGCATAACAACTCTGTTTTTCGGGTCAACCTTAAGCCTTTCGATGTGGCTCATAAGGTGAGCGGGAAGCTCCGAGGTGAATCTGCCGCCGTCGGCATAACCCCAAAGAAGCTCGGCGTCGGTTCCGTTTTCCGCAATGCGGATTATGCCGAGATTATTTTCCGGGTCACCCTCAACATTTTTAAAATATTTGCCGGTGCCGGTAACGATGAAAATTTTGCCCTTTATGGCGGAGGCATCAAAGCCCATGGGGATAACGCGGATAACCTTGTTTAAATCAAGGTACTTTGCGACCTCTTCTTCGTCTAACATATAGCTTATGTTGCCGCCGTTTCTTTCATCCCAGCCGAGGCGATACATATTTGAAGCTGTGGCGGACATCTCTTTGATGAATTTTGAATTTAAAATGTTTTCCATTTTTGCCCCTCCGTGAACAATACTTTACAAAAAAGATTTTATCACTTAATTCCCGTGCGTTCAACTAACATTTGCAAATGTTACTTTTTATCGCCGGAATATTACAAATATAAATAAAAAATCACCGCCGGGAGTAACTCACGGCGGTGATAAAATGTATTCAGCTTAGTTTCAGTCCACTATTTCTCCGATGCAGCCGGAGGCGGGAACAGCGGCGTTGGATTCATCGGTATCAATGTGCATTGCAAGCGCAAACTTGGGGCTTACGCGAACAACAACATCATCAAAAATAAGAGCTCTGCCGCCTGCCGAAGGGATCTTAACCTTAACAATCTGCTTGTCGGTAAGGCCGTACTTTTCGGCATCCTCGGGGGTGGCGTGAATGTGCCTTTTTGCGGCAATAACGCCGCAGTCAAGCTCAACCTCGCCCTTGGGGCCAACAAGCTTGCAGGCACCGGTGCCTTCGATATCACCGCTCTCCCTTACGGGAGCATCAACGCCTATTGAACGGGCGTCGGTGAGTGAAAGCTCAACCTGGCAGGCTGAACGGATGGGACCGAGAATTGAAACAGCGGGGAACTGGCTCTTTGCGCCGACTACCGCCACTCTCTCATTGCAGGCAAACTGGCCGGGCTGAGAGAGGTCTTTTTTCTTGGTTAATTCATAGCCTTCGCCGAAGAGAATGTCCAGAGCCTCGCGGGTAACATGAACATGACGGGCGGAGGTTTCAACAAGAACTTCCTTTTTCATTGAAATACTCCTTATAATGTTTAAAAATAATTACCAGTTGATTGTGTAAAGATCCTGAGTAAGGAAGGGAAGGATTGCCCCTGCCTTATCGAAGTTGATGGTCCAGTAAAGGTCATAGTTAGCGGTAAGAACATGACCGGTTGCGGCATCAACAACTATTTTCGCTGTGCTTGAGGGATAATCCATTGTGGCAGTACCGACAAGGCTTGTTGCGATGCCGGGGATATTATCGTTAACAACACCGGGAAGAACTGCGTTGAAGGCCTTGGGAGCATGACCCTGGCCGTGCTTTACATTGGCGGTCTTGGCATCGGCAACGGTGGTGATGGTGATTGTGTACTTGCCGTTTGATTCGGTGCAGGTGGCACTCTTAACATCGGCAGCGGTGAGCTTGGAGCCCCAGCTTTCGTTTTCAACGGGGTAGCTGCTCATATCGCTCATTGCCTGCTCGCCCTTGCTGTTCTTTGCAAGCTGGTCGCCGAGGAATTCATCGGCACCGCCGAGGAGCTTAAGGATTCCGTTGAGAGCTGAAGGAAGAGTTGTGGGGCCTGCAAGGGAAATCTTGGAATACTTGTGAACGCCGCTCTTTGCGCCGGACTTAACAAGGTTAACAGCGGTGTTGAAATAAGCAACGATTTCTTCTTTGGTCTGGGGAGCCTTCTTGGCAGCCTCGGTTGTGGTTTCGCTTGCAGCCTCGGTGGAAGCGTCGGAAGCGGCTGCGGTGGTGTCGGCAGCGGCGGTGGTATCATCGGCCGAGGGAGCTTCTGTTGCTTCTTCGGAAGCAGCTGCGGTGGTATCTTCGGCTGCGGGAGCCTCGGTGGTATCCTCAGCTACGGGTGCTTCGGTTGAGGGCTCTTCTGTTTTGCCGCCGCAGGATGTGAGAACAAAAGCGGTGCTTGCAAGAAGAACAAGTGAAAGAACGATTGCTAAAAACTTTTTCATTTTAAATCCTCCTGATTTTTTTCACCGGTCGGTTTTTGCCGGATAGAATCAGTATAATATATATTTATAATAAATGCAAGAGAAATTTGTTATTCATTGCCGGTTTCATTCCAGTTTCTTGCCCAAATCTTACCGAAAAGCAGCTTTTCGGCCTCATCCGTTTTTTTATAATCAATGGCGGAAATATAAATCCTTTCAAGTTCGCCGTGAACCTCGCCCGCCGATTGAAGTAAACCCGCCGACTCGTTCAGCAGCTCAACCGAGGCCTTACGCGAAAAGCAGAGGCGTTCTTTATATTCCTTCATCACAGCCGAATCCAAAAAACGAGAGGCGTTTATCACCCTTGCGCCGGGCAAGGAAACGGGGCAAAGGCAGTCGGAGGTGAACACTCCCAGTCCGATTCCGGGAATAATGATGTGCTTTAATCCCCTGCCGCACACCGAGGGGCTGATTATAACATCAAGCCCGCTGCCGAGCGCAAGCGTTTTGATTTCCTCAACAAGCTGTGCCGAGGCCGCGCCGAAACGGTCGGCAACAACAATTATGTTTTCGCATTTTTCCGCAGCATACTCTGCCGCAAATTCAAAGCCGCCGGGGGTTACGGCATCAAGCAGGCGCTTGATTGTTTTTCCCCTGCCGCCGCTCTCGGGGAAGCTTCTTTTCGCAAGCCTCAGGGCATAGCGCTCAATTTTTTCACCGTCAACCGCCGTGCGCTCCATTGCCGCCGCGCGGGCATAAACCGAAAAGCCGATTTCAAGAAACCCGCGCGCCCTTTTGTGAAGCTCACGGTTTTTATCGGTTAACGCAATTATCTGTTCCCTGCTCTTTGCCAGCTTTTCCGTTTCCCAAAAGCCGAGGTCGATAATTTCGGAATCGGCACCCGGATAAACAGGTTCCATTTCATGCGGCGCGGTGCCGTCGGCAACGCAGGCCTTAAGCTGCGGAAATATCACCGCGTCAAGCGAATCGGGGTCGGAGGAACAGCAGATTCTTTCACAGCCTATATCGTGGCTTTCCGCTTCGGCAGCAAGCTTTTTCATAAGCGTGGATTTGCCCGTGCCGGGCCCGCCCTTAAGAATAAAGGTGTACCAGCCGTCTTCGCCCTCCGGCACCATACAGTCAAACAAAGAAAAAAAACGACCCGCTCCGGCAGAGCCGAGGAAGCAGGCGTTGTTACCGTTTTTCATACTTTTCCCTCCTTCTTAATTCTACTCCATACTATTCCGGAAAAGGGAAAAAGTGAAAATCTTTTAAATAAGAAAACCGGGCGGCACATTCATCCGGAATGTGCCGCCCCAAAGTAATTACTGAAGATACTTAAAAAGCTCATCCTTTGTATCTGCCACAAGATATGAAGGTGCAATATCAAGCACGGTTTTGCATCCGCTCACGCCCTCCGAATTAAGCTTGAAGGCCGCCCTTGCATAAGCAAGCAGCACGCTGCCGGTAAATTCGGGGTTTGAATCGAGCTTAAGTGAATACTCTATGATTGCGGTGTTGTTTTCGCCGGTTTTGCCGCAGCGGAAAACGAAGCCCCTGTGAGGCAGGCCGCTGTGGTCGCGTTTAAGCTCTTCCTCGGTAATGAATGTTACCGTGGTGTTGTAATCGGCAAAGTAGTTGGGCATTTCTTTTATTTCTTTTTCGATTCTTGCCTTGTCGGCTCCCTCTTCTGCCACAACATAGCAATCTCTCAGGTGCTTGTCGCGGGTGGTGAGCTCCGGATTTTCACCGCTTCTCACCCTTTCAAGGGCTTCCTCAACGGGCACGGTGTACTGCCTTGCATCCTTAACGCCCGCAACGCGGCGAATGGCGTCGGAATGGCCCTGGCTAACCCCTCTGCCCCAAAAGGCATAGTCCTTGCCCTCGGGCAGAACGGCAGCGCCGTAGATGTGGTTAAGTGAAAACAGACCCGGGTCCCAGCCCACCGAGATAATGCCCACCTTGCCGCTTTGCCTTGCGGCGGCATCAACATTATCATAGTGCTCGGCGATTTTTGCGTGGGTGTCAAAGCTGTCTACCACGTTGAAATATCCGGCAAGTGCCGGGGTCTGCACGGGCAAATCGGTTGCGCTGCCGCCGCAGACTACCATAACATCTATTTTATCCGCCATTTTCGGTGCATCCTCGGCGCGAAGCACGGGAACGCCCTCGGTGGCAAGCTTAACGCTCTGAGGTTCACGCCTTGTGAAAACCGCGGCAAGCTCGGTATCGGGGTTCTGCTTTATTGCAGCCTCAACACCCTTTGCAAGATTGCCGTAGCCGAAAATACCAATCTTAATACTCATTTATATTCAATCCTTCCCGTAATAATCAGTCTTTGCCGTTAAGCAGATTTGCCGCAAGCGCCGTTATTCCGGCAGAGAGGGCAAGGAAAGCGGAAACGGTGATGCCGTTTAACTGTTCAAGCATTGAAAGCCCGGTCAGCGCCGCCGCACCCACAAAGCCGAGCACGCACAGAATAACCTGAATGACAAAGAGCACATCCATATCCCTGCAAAGCTGCTGAATTGCGGCAAAGGCGCGCATCATTGTAAGCGCGGTTCCGTTGTGGACAAGGTGAACCGGGCAGCGCTCCGTTACTTCATCACGCCTGTTGGTGTAAATTCTGCCCGCAACCGAGCCGAGCACGCAGAAAGCGGATTTCGGCATTTCAAAGCCCCTTGCAAGCATTTCCTCGGTAACATTGACATCGTTTGTGCGCACGATGATTTTCGTTCCCGCCGCTTCAAGCCTTTCAAGGTATTCGCGCAGGCTTTCATCAACGGCATAGCTCACAACAAACATTGCCGCAAGCTGGCCGCAAACGGCAAGATAAATCACTCTTCTGCCGGAGGAGGTGTGCTTGGTTTCAATGCTTCTGTCGGGAACCTCAACGCCGTGATTCTGAAGAAGAGCGCGGTTGCCGAGAAGTACCTTCTGCCCCACTATTCTTGCGGAAATGCCGAGCTTATCCTCATAAACAAGCTCACGCACCTGAGGCAGCAGACCGTGGTCGCTGCTTATTACATTTTCAAAGCAATCCCTGAGCGGGCCGCCGGATTTGATGACAAGCGCCGCCGCGTAAACAAGAACATCATCTATTCTTATTTTTTTGAAATCGAGCATACCGTGCATTTTGCACTTTGAGCGGTCAAAAATATCCGCGCTGTCAATAACAACGCCGTTTGCCGTGCCGAGCTCCTCGGCGGAATCAAAGCCGGTAACAAGTGAGCCCTCGGCATTGAGGGTTCTGTTTGCGGCCTTGACAAGCACCGCAGGCACAAAGGCGGCAAATACGGGTGAGCAGGCACAGAAGGTTCCGGCGCAGACGGTAAAGGCATCTATCGCGCTGTGATTTTCGGAGATAACAAGCGCAACGGCTCCGGTTATTATGGCTGCCGCCGCCGCAACGGGAATGATTATCCCCGCCGCCCTGCGCTCTGCCGAGGTGTTTGCGGAATTGCGGATAAAATCGGAGGGGAACAGAGTTTTTGCGGAATAATACATTTCCGCTTTATCCATAAGCATACCCCTGCTCATTTCGCGCTGTTCCTTTTCATCCTCAAAGCCGCGCACAACAAAGGGGCCGCGTTCATATTTATATGCGCAAAGTTCAAAGCTTCTGAGTACCCTGCGGCAATTTATGAGTCCGGAGGCGTTGATGATTATGAAGCCGAACACCGCCGCCATGGAGAACACGGGGATTTTGCCCGCTGAATCACCGTTGACAACCGCCGTGACCGTGTTGTGGATAAAAGCAACCGCGGCAGACAGCGCAACGGCTGATTCACTATCCATTTCTCTGCTGAATATCTTCGCCATGCCTGAGGAGAAAACAGAGGAGTTGGCGGCAATGGCAACAATAAGAAGAATTGCGCTGACAACATAGCCGCCGTTTCCGCCCGCGCCGAACAAAGCGCTGTTTATGCCCGCGGCGGAAAGAATATTCGGCAAAACGGCAAACAAAAGAAGTGCCGCTTCAATAATCGAGCAAAGCACAATCTGCTTTGAAAAGCCGCTTGCGGCATTGTTGAGTGATGAATGAGCCGCTCTTCTGTCGGCAGGTTCGTTGTATTCGGTCAATCTTACGCCGAAGCGGGCGTTTTCGTTTGATTTCGGCTTGCCGAATGAGGAAAACAGCTTTTTCTTTTTGCGCTGTTCCGGTTCCTCCGGCTTTTCATCCTCTTCCTCTTCTTCGGTGCCGGGGATAATCTTGAATTCCTTTGCACGGAGCTTTCTTTTTTCAAGAAGCTCAACCTCAACATCAAATTCATCAACGGTTTCGGGCTCCGCCTCACCGACATTTTCATCAAAGCCGTCAATCATTATCTGACCGGGGAACTCTTCATTTTCGCCTTCGTCGGCAAACGGAGAGGCCACGGAGGGTGTGCCGGGAACTATTGTTTTTTCGGTAACGACCTCGGAGTGAAGAGCCTTATCTGCCGAGATAACCTTGGGCAGAGGCTCCAGCCCGGAGGTCATCTGGGCGTGGCTCTTTTCAAGCAGTATGCCGGGCTTTTCAACGGGGCCCGGTTCCTCCGGCTGTTCCTCAACCGGGTCAAGCTGCATGGGGGAAATAAAGCTGCGGCGGTTTTCATCCGTTTCCATTGAGCGGCCAAGCTCCGCCTTTATTCTTTCCTCATACACGGCAAGCGGGTCAAAATCCGGAATGTGCTGCTCACCGAAGCTGTCATAAAGCGGGATTTCGGGGTCGGTGTCGGGCAGATAGACGGGCTTGCGCTCCTCCTCACGCTTCTGACTGCCGAGCTTTGTGAAAGCAATGGTTTTTTCGTTTTCGGGGAAGGTTTCTATTTTGCCCGTTCTTGCGGCAATGTTTGCTATTGCCTCTTCCTTAAGCACCCTTGCGGTTTTTTTGAAGTAAATTCTGCCGTCATCGGCAGGCTCTTTTTTCTCCTGTGCCGCGGGTTCTTTTACAGGCTCGGTTTCTTCGGTTATTACGGGCGCCGTTTCCTCTGTTACCGGCTCCCGTGCCGCGGGCGCATCGTTCACCGGTTCAACATTGACCGGCTCAATGTTTATGGGTTCAAGAACAATCTGCTCCGGCTCCGCAGCTTTTTCCGGTTCTGCGGCGGGCGCGGGCTCCTCAGCGGCAGCCGAGGGGGTGAACACCGCTTCATCCACCTGCACCGCGGGCTCCTTTTTAACGGGTGCAAATGCCCTTGCCGCCGGGTTTTCGCCGATTGTGTCGGCAATAAGGCGGTCTATATCGTCAAGCGACCAGTTTTTGTGCGTCTTTTCTTCACTTTTGGCGGGTTTGTCCCCATCGGAGGACGGTGCAAAGCTTCTCACTTCTTCAAGCAGAGTGTCAAGCGAGTTGTCGCTCTTTTCAAACTCTTCATAATCCACTTCTCTGTTCCTCCTTATCTGTTTTTGGCAATTTCATACATAAGTATTCCGGCGGCCACCGAAGCATTGAGGGAATTTATTTTTCCCTTCATCGGCAGGGAAACCGTAAAATCACATTTTTCTTTAACAAGGCGGCTTAATCCGCTGCCCTCGGAACCGACAACAAGTGCCGCCGGGCCCGAATAATCCTGCTCGTTCCACATCTTGCCGCCCATATCTGCGGCATAAATCCAGAAGCCTTTTTTCTTAAGGTCATCTATCGCCGAGGGAAGATTCGGAACCCTTGCAACGGGAACATATTCAACCGCCCCCGCCGAAACCTTGCCCACCGCATAGGTTAACGAAACTCCTCTGCGCTTGGGGATAATCACCCCGTGTGCGCCGCAGGCATCGGCTGTTCTGATTATTGCGCCGAGGTTGTGCGGGTCTTCAATTTCATCACAGATAATGATGAACGGAGCCTCGCCCTTTTCCTCCGCTTTTTTTAACATATCCTCAACGGTCGAATACTCGTGCACCGCCGCATATGCCGCCACACCCTGATGGTTGGCATTGCCGCAAAGGCGGTCAAGCTTGCGGGAGTCAACCTCTTTAACGGTTACCCCGCGCTCTCTGCATTCGCCCACAATTCTGCCCATACTTCCGCTTCTTTCGCCCTTTGAAACAAGCAGAGTGTCAATTTCTCTGCCGCTTTTAAGCGCTTCAATAACGGCGTTGCGGCCAATTATGAGCCCTTCCTCATTCTGCATATAAAAATCCCCCATCGGTGACTGTAGTTCTCCATAATATTCTGATATTATAACACACTTAAAACAGATTTCATATAGTATTTTTTATTTTATTTAAAAATTTTTCAATATTCTTTTCCGTTCACCGTTTTTCAGCCTTAACCGGTGCACTAATCCTTCGCACGACACTCACATTGCGACGGATTAATTGCGGCGGATGGGTTATATTTACTGTGAATAAAAGCAGAAAGGGAAGTTTAATGCAATGGAAAAGAAAAAAGGGGTATTTAACCCGAAAAAGCTGTTGGCCGCCTCGCGTGAAGCAGCCGTAAACACCGCCCTTGCGCTGTGCTCGTTTATGATGTGCCAAACGCCCGTTTTCGGCCTTTCCGTTCCGCTTTCGGTGAGCCTTGCCGCGGCCTCCGAGGGCAAGGCGGCGGTTTTCACGGCACTCGGCGGTGCCGCCGGGGCACTTTTCATAAGCGGAGCAAAACGGACGGAGGTTTTTGCCCTGCTTGCGGGAACGGTTATGCTAAAGCTGCTTTTATCCTCGGTTAAGGCGTTTAAAAGCCGCACCGCCGTTATGACCTGCGCCGTTTTCGCCATGGGGCTTGTTACCGATGCCGCCCGGCTTGCGGCAAACGGCTTTTCCGCCGACAGGGCGATAATCTGCTTTTCGGAAACCGTTCTGTGCGCCGGGGCGGTTCCCGTTTTCATCAACACCCTTTTCGCACTCAAGCGCGGCATAGGCACCTTTTCGCCGGACAGAGCTTTGGCGGCAAGCTGCTCGGTGAGTGCCTGCGTGCTTCTTGCCTGCGCCGATGCCGTTAACATTTTCGGCTTTCATCCGTTTTGTGCGGCGGGGATATTCGCTGTTATCGTCTTCGGCTTTCTCGGCGGCGGCACGGCGGGCGCGGCGGCGGGTGCCTGCGTTTCGGCGGCTCTTGCAGCCTCCGGCACTCCGCTTATTCTCTGCCTGAGTCTTCCGGTTTCCGGGCTTGCGGCAGGGGCTTTCGGTGAAAAGAGGAAATATCCCTGCATCATATGCTGCACCTGTATTTTTGTCTGCTTCGCCCTGCTTGATGCCACATTGGCAGGGGCAATGTTTTTTGCCGAGGGTGCGGCGGCACTCGGCGTTTTTGCGGCGGTGCCGTCAAAGCCGATGTTCATTTTGCGCAGCCGTCTTACCTCGCCCGGCTCCGAGCGAACCCCCGCCGGGGTTTCCGAAACGCTCAGAAAAACCGCGGCAGCAGTTGAAAGCGCGGCAAGGTGCATTTCAAAGGTGAGCGACGGAATGGAGAATTTAAGCCCCGACCCCGTTTCACTTGCCGTTATGCGGATAAAAGAGCGGGTGTGCTGTGACTGCCCTTTATCCGAAAGCTGCTACTGCCCCGATAACGGTGACCTGGAGCGCGCCGCGGCGGAAGCATTGCGGGCGGGCGAAACGCACATTTCGGATTTCAGGCGCGATTTTGCCGAAAACTGCCCGTGCACCGAAAGCATTGTCAAGGTGTGCGGCGGAATTTTTCAGGGAGTTTATCTTTCCTCGGCGCTTGAGGCTCACAACACCCGCACAAGGGAGCTGACCTGCGGCCTTTTTTCAACCGTTTCCCTGCTTCTTGCCGAGCTCTCTCACCTTACGGCACAAAATGAAAAGGAGCTTAATGAGGCCGAGCGTCTGACTGCGCGAACCCTTGCCGGGGCGGGCATACAGCCGCTTTCAATCAAGGCCGCCGCGCCGGCAGACGGTGCTGTAAGGCTTGAAATAACGGCTCACCTGCCGTCAAAAATGCCGCCGGGCAAGCTCGGACGGCTGCTCGGCGGCACACTCGGAATTGAATTTTGCGACCCCGAGGTTGAAGAAACCGCGGCGGGCACAAAAATGATATTTGAAAGGGAACCCGTTTTTGCCCTTCGCCTCGGCAGCGCAAGCAGAAGCGCTGATTCGGGAGGGCTGTGCGGCGACAACTTCCGCACCTTTTCAAATGGCTCGGTTGCCTACATAGTGCTCAGCGACGGTATGGGCACAGGAGGCAGGGCGGCGGTTGATGCCGCCATGACGGTGGATATATTCACACGGCTGATTAAGGCCGGTGCCTCGCCCGGCACCGCGCTTGCGGTTGCGGGCACGGCGCTGAATGTCCGCGGCGGCGAAGAGGCCTCGGCAACGCTTGATGTGGCGGAAATTAATCTGTTCACCGGGGAGGCGGTTATCTACAAAGCCGGAGCCGCCCCGAGCTACTGCACAAGGAAGGGGTCGGTTCGTTCACTCGATGCCGCCTCAATGCCGCTCGGAATACTTGCCGGTACAGGGTTCAAAGCCCTTAAAGCGGAGCTGTTTGAGGGCGATATTCTGCTTATGGTAAGCGACGGGGTAAGCAGCGGCAACAGCCGGCTTGAAAATGCGCTGAAAAATGCCGCACCCGTTGAAAACGCCGGGGATTTTGCCGAAAAGCTGCTCGAGGATTCCCTGCGGTTCAGCCGCGGCAGGCCGGATGATATGACGGTTATCGCCGCCGTTCTGAGCCGTGCAGAGGTAAAAAATAAAAGAAATTTATTGGCAGTTTCAGGCAAATAAATGCAACAAAAGGCCCGCTGCAGTTATCGGTTATGCAGCGGGCCTTTCATTTCGCATAGGGGTTGAATTGAGGAGGGGTATAATATACCTTGCGGGTGCGGCTCCCGCTTGGAACAATTCAAAGTATAAAGTCAATTTATGAATTGCGTGTGAATCGTTTTTTAACTTTATACGGATTGTTTGTAAACAATATTATGCCGCAGTTATTTGCTTTCAAGGTAATCCGCAATGGCAACCACGCCGCCGTCTTCGCGGTAAACCCTCGGCACGCGCTTGTTTATTCCGCAGATTATCTCATAGTTTATGAGCCCGCAGTCACGGGCGATATCGTCAACCGAAATTCCGTCAACGCCGAAAACGGTGACCGACATACCCTCATGCACATCGTCAAGTGATGACACATCAAGCATACATTGGTCCATACAGATTCTGCCCACAACGGGAACCTTTTTGCCGTTAATCAGCATCTTTGCTTTG
This sequence comes from Acutalibacteraceae bacterium, assembly GCA_045642785.1. Classification (GTDB taxonomy): domain Bacteria; phylum Bacillota; class Clostridia; order Oscillospirales; family Acutalibacteraceae; genus CAG-177. Next base: position 12,278 of record JAZUJM010000029.1, read on the forward strand.
CCGGAAAGGGCGCGCGGAAGGCCGTCGGCATAGCCCACGGGAACCGTGGCAATCTTCATCGGGTGTTCGGAAACGAAGGTTCTGCCGTAGCTTATCGGGGTTCCCTCGGGGATTTCTTTAACCATTGAAACCACGGTTTTCATCTGCATAACGGGCTTAAGGCTTATGCTGCCGGAAACAAGCGGAGAGGGTGAAAGGCCGTAAAGGATGATTCCGGGGCGCACAAGGTCAAGCTGCATTTCGGGGTAAAGCACCGTTGCCGCCGAGTTGCAGCAATGGCGAAGCTCAAAGCTTACGCCAAGCAGACCCGCCTCATGAATAAGACTCAGGAACAAATCATACTGAAGGCGTGTGAACACCTCGCCGTTTTCTTCATCTGCCGAAGAAAAGTGGGTAAAAATGCCCTCGGGATAAAGGCCGGGCAGGGAGCAGGCGCGTGCCACGGCAAGCGCGGTATCATGGTCTTTTTCAGAGTCATGATATGAAAAGCCGAGGCGGCTCATACCGGTGTCAGCCTTTATGTGTATTCTGACCTGCACGCCGTTTTCGCAGGCGTTTGCGGAAAGCTCGCGGGCATATTCCTCATTGAAAACCGCCTGAGAAATGCCGTTGACAGCAAGCGAAACGGCATATTCCGCCGGGGTGTAGCCGAGAATGAGCACCGAGGAATCCGGCGCGGCACTTTTGACCTGAAGTGCCTCCTCCAGATTTGAAACGGCAAACCATTCGCACCCGTAGCTTACAAGCTCCTCAACAAGGTGCTCCACCCCGTGGCCGTAGGCATCGGCCTTGACAACGGCCATTATTTTTGCACCGCCAACAAGCTTTTCGCCAATGCGCTCATAGTTCCACCTGAGTGCGTCATTATCTATATTAAGCCATGTTCTTCTGAAATATTTTTTCAAAATATGCTCCTCCGATGCAGATAATCGCAGTTAAAATAATTATATAAGCTTTGCCGCATTATGTCAAGCAACAGATATTTGATTTTTCTCTTGCAAACCTTTCTCTTTTTTGATATTATGCTAAAGGCATATAAAATATCAGCTATGGAGGCATATTATGAAAAGTTTCAAAAAAGTGCTTGCTCTTGTGCTTGCCGTTATAATGATTGCGGCAGCGGCAATCCCCGGCGCAACAGCGGCAAAGAAAGAAAAAACCGAGGCAGACCTCATCAAAGAGGCATCAATCAAGACTAAAATCGTCAACACCCTTGTTGATGACATAATCCTTGATTCCCTCGGCAGAATCATCCCCAGAATGGATTTTGTAAGAAATGACGCCGAAGACCTTGACGATTCCTTCTTCTTTGAGGGCAACGATGTTATTCTTCCCACCGCATCGGATAAATTCGTGTGGAATGTTGGCTACGGCTCGGAATCCATAATTCCCGATGATTTCGGCGTTCCCTTCAAGTATGCCCGCGGCAGCTACTGCCCCTGGGGCTATTCAAGGGATTTCTACACCGATGATGACGGCAATCCCGAGGATTTAAAGGTTCGTGCCGTTGCTTTTGATGATAACACCGGCCGCGGAGTTTCCGTTATCTGCTCGGTTGACTGCATAGGCATTTCCAACCGTGATGTGCTTAAAATCAGAGAAGGCCTTGCCGATGTTGCGAAGCAGAACAACATCGTTTCGGTTGAAATTTCCGCAATCCACTCCCATATGTCCATTGATTCCCAGGGCGTCTGGGGTGCTCCCCTCACCACAATTATCAACAACTTCCTTTCACTTACCGGCTTTGTAAAATCCAAGAGCGGCGTTAACAAGGATTACCTTGACACCATAATCAAGCGCACAAAGCAGGCAGTTACCGAGGCCTGCACCGATATGCGCCCCGGCAAGCTCACCTACACCGATGTTGAGCTTGAGGATTACATGGGCACAAGAACCGTTGCCCCCGAATGTGACGGCAACCTTCACCGCCTTGTTTTCACCCCCGACAACGGCAGACCCACCGTCATTGCCTCCTTCGGTGCTCACCCCGAGGCAACCAGCTACGGTGCCGAGTTCAACGGCGACCTTTCGGCTGATTTCGTATACTATATGGAAAAGCTCGTTAACGCTGCGGGCAGCAACTTCATCTTTGTTCAGGGCAATGTCGGCACAAACTCCTGCTGGCGCGGCAACTCCAACGACGGCCTTGACCTTGCCGACAACCACGAATCCGCCCTTCGCTACGGCTATGAAATGGCTTATATCTGCCTTGGCGCCACAATGAACACAGAAGAGAGAGCCGCCCTCAATGATGAGCTCGGCGATAAGCTCGGCGTTAAGGAAAACGCCGGCAAAGAGGACTACACCGTCTGGTATGAGGGCCTGCCCACCTTTGAAGAAATCCCCGTTGAGGCAGTTCTTAATGTAAAGCACTCCCGTGTTAAGCTTGAAATAGAAAACGGCACCGCCCTTGTTCTCCTTAAGCTCGGCCTTGCCACAAACGATATTGCCTGGAATGAGAGTAACGGCAAATACTACACCACCACCGAAATCGGCTTTATGCAGTTCGGCAGCGCGGTCAATGTTGTTCTTTCCCCCGGTGAAATGTACAGCGAACTTATAGTCGGCGGCTACGGAATGAGAAATTCCGATTACCCCTACCTTCGTGAAATCTTCGGTGAAAACACCATTCTCTGTGACCTTATGAACGACGCAGCCGGCTACATCTGCCCCGATGAAACCTACTGCTCAATCGGCTTCAAGTACAACCCCGCCACCGGAGAGGTCGAATCCGACTCCTGGTGCCTTGCCGTTTCAATAGGCAGACCCACCGCTTCAACTCTTATGAATGCATATGTTGAGCTTGCAAAGGATTTCAATTTATGATTTTCGCTTATCCCCCCGGTTCCGGGGGGATTCTTTTTGCCTAAAATGCGATTATTCTTTTGCCTAAAATGCGATTATTGTGTTGAAAACGGAAGATTATTATAGTAATATATATATTTGTTAAGCAATTCTCCGCAAAGAATAATAAAAATGAAAGGTTGATAACGGTTTGAACAGATTAAGTCTTCCCCGCAAAAGCGCCAATCAACTTTCTGTTGAGCAGCTCACGGCAGAGCTCTCTCAGAGGATACTCGCCACACAGCAGGATGTCTGCCCGGTTGATTTTGCCAAGGCGCTCACCGATATGTGCCTTGCACAGAGCTGCGGCAAATGTATTCCCTGCCGCGTAGGCCTTAAAAAATGCTCCGAAATAATGGGCAGGATTCTTGACGGCAAGGCAGAGGTCTGCGACCTTGAGCTTTTAAGAAAAACCGCCAAAGCCGCCGTTGTTTCCGCTGATTGTGCCATAGGCTGGCACGCCGGTGCAATGATTCTCAAAAGCCTTGATTCGTTCAAAGCGGATTATATGAGCCACATCGAAAAGGACTTCTGCTCCGCCCGTGCCGAGCATGAGGTTCCCTGCGCTGCGCTCTGCCCCGCTCATGTTGATATTCCCGGCTATGTTGCCCTTGTCAACGCCGGCAGATATGCCGACGCCGTTCGCCTTATCCGCAAGGATAATCCGTTCCCCGCAGTCTG
>JAZUJM010000030.1:0-3090 GCA_045642785.1 Acutalibacteraceae bacterium
ATCTGCACAAAAGAATACAGACTTAAATACACCGACAAAGCAAAAGAGATAGTATCCAAAATGACCTTTGCCGAAAAGGTAAAACTCATGGCGGGCAACTGCAAGGTTTACGAAAGCATGGGCATCGGAAGCTACAACTCCTTCCCCTACGGCGCCGGGGGCTGTGAAAGGCTCGGCGTGCCCGAAATGAAATTCTGTGACGGCCCGAGAGGCTGTGTTTGCGGCAATTCGACCTGCTTCCCCGTAACGATGGCCCGCGGTGCAACCTTTGACACGGAGCTTGAAGAGAGGGTAGGCACGGCCATCGGCGAAGAGATCCGTGCTCACGGCGGGAATTTTTACGGCGGAGTCTGCATCAATGTTCCCTATAATCCGGGCGGAGGCAGAAGCCAGGAAACATACGGTGAAGATACCGTTCATATAGGCAAAATGGGCAGCGCACTTGTTCGCGGAGTTCAGGATGAAAATGTTATTGCCTGCATAAAGCACTATGCCTTCAACTCAATGGAAAACAGCAGATTCTGGGTTAATGTTTCTGCTGATAAAAGAACCGAGCGTGAGGTTTATCTGCCCCACTTCAAAAAGTGTATTGATGCCGGAGCCGCAGCGGTCATGAGTTCTTACAACCGCTACAACGGCAGATTCAACGGTGCAAACCCCTACCTTCTTCGCGATGTTTTAAAGAAAGAATGGGATTTTGACGGCTTTGTTGTTTCCGACTTCTTCTTTGGCCTTCATTCAACAAAGGGCGGCTTAAACGGCGGGCTTGATGTTGAAATGAACATTCGCCGCAAATATAACTCGGTTTATATGAAAAACGCCGTCAAAAGCGGCAAGGCAACAATGGAACAGATGGATGAAGCCTGCGAAAGAATAGTACGCACCATCCTTGCCTTTACCGAAGCGCAGGATAAACGCGAATACCCCGAATCGCTTATTGCCTGCAAGGAGCACATTGCCCTTGCCCGTGAGGTTGCCGAAAAATCAATAACTTTAATTAAGAACAAAAACAATCTTTTGCCTCTGTGTGCCGAAAAGATTAACCGCATAGCCGTTGTCGGTGACCTTGCAAAGGTTGAAAACATAGGTGATTACGGTTCAAGCCAGGTTCACCCGCCCTATGTTAAAACCTTTATGCAGGCCCTTGAAGAAAGCTATCCCGGTGTTGAGGCCGAGTTTATACCCACCTCAAAGGTTGCATCAAAAGCAGATGTAATTAAATCGGCCGACGCGGTAATCATCGTTTGCGGTATGCGCCACGGCGATGAGGGTGAATATATCTTTGTTATCGGCGGCGACAGAAAAGACCTCGGTCTTCATAACAAAGAAGTTGAAATGATTAAATTCGTTTCATTGCTCAACAAAAATACCGCCGCGGTAATTATGGGCGGCAATGTAATAAGAATGAGCGAATGGGAAAAGGGCGTTAATTCAATTCTTATGGCTTATTATCCCGGCATGGAGGGCGGCAATGCTCTTGCCGATATCATCTTCGGCAAGGTTAATCCATCCGGCAAGCTTCCCTTTGCAATAGCAAAGAAAGATTCCGATTATCCGGAGGTTAAATGGATTGCGCTTAAACAGCGCTACGGCTATTACAACGGCTACAAAAAGCTTGAAAAAGAAAATATCGCGCCCCATTTTTCCTACGGTTTCGGCCTTTCCTACACCGATTTCGAGCTCGGCAAGCCTGAATTTGTCGGCTCAGACGGTGAAAACGCAAAATTCAAAGTAACCGTTAAAAACACCGGCAGCAGAAAAGGCGCCGAGGTTTGCCAGCTTTATATTTCGTGGCCCGGCAGCAAGGTTGACCGCCCGGTAAAGGCTCTTGCTGATTTTAAAAAGACCGAGCTTGAAGCAGGCGAAAGCAAAGAAGTTATTTTAAATGTCAATATCAACGACCTTGCGTATTATGATGAGTCAAAAGGCTTTGTATGCGAGAATATAACCTACCGTGCTTTTATCGGCACGGATGAACAGTCCTGCAGCGATTCATTTATAGATTTTGAATTTTGATTTACGGGTGAATTTATGAGAAAACTTGATTTAAAAAACGCAACGGTTAAAGAAATAATCGCATTTTCAATGCTGCCGCTCGGAATGTTTTTCATAAACTCCACGGTTTACACGGTTTTCAATGTTTATATGACGGATGTTTTAAAGCTCAGCATGACTTTGGCCTCCGTTGTAATTCTTGGCACAAAGCTCTGGGATGCAATAAATGACCCCCTGATGGGCGTTGTTGTTGAAAGAACACGCTCAAAATGGGGAAAATGCAGGCCCTATCTTATCTGGATGACTCCGCCGCTTGTTATTGTTACAACCTTGCTTTTTATGCCCATAGCTTTCCCTGCAAAATTCAATATGTACCAGAACGGAGAACTTATCGGCAACGCGGGCAACTTTATTTTCGTGCTGATAATGTATATGCTTTTCATTACGGCATACACGGGCATTGAAATTCCGTTTAACAGTATGACCCCGCTTGTCTTCCCGCAAAAGGATAAAAGAGTTACCGCCGTTTCGTGGTCACAGACCATAGGCTCACTCGGAACGGTTCTGCCCACGGTTTTCATCTGGCTTTGCATCGGCCTTTTGGGCAACGGCAAAAAGGACACCACCGACTGGGGCTATTTCTTCTCCGCTCTGATTTTTGCCGTAATCGGTGCCGCCTTTATTGTATGGTCCTTCTTCGGCATCAGGGAAAAAATCTATATCCCGCCCAAAAAACTGAGCAATAAAAAGTGCTTTAAAACGATATTTACGGACAGAAGAATGATTGTGCTTCTGTTCTGCTCCTTCTTCACGGGCATGATTAATATCGGCGCCATCTTCCTGCCCTATTTCGCCAACTGGAATTGCATCGGCATTCTGCCCATGGAAAAAATCAACCTGTTCATAGAGAATCTTGTGGGCAAAAATCCTCAGATGACGGCGGTTTCCATTTTGCCCACCGTGCTTTCCGTTATGAGCGGTGCGGCCTATACCCTCTCCATGCTGCTGGTGCCTCCGCTGCTTAAAAAGATGACGAAAAAAACCCTTTGGATTGGTCAGAGTGTAGTGGGTGCCGTTCTTTGCCTTGCCACCTAT
>JAZUJM010000031.1:0-3954 GCA_045642785.1 Acutalibacteraceae bacterium
GCAGCAGGTCGGCTGCCTTCACCGCCTATAAATGCGAGTGGGGCAAAACCGGAATTTTTGAAAATATGCTTTTAACCTACGACTGTGAGTCAACACCTTATGATGAGCTTATGCAGAAATTTGCCTCCGAGCTCAGCGCCTCAAACTGCGTTAAGAACGAGGAGGTCTGCCGTATTTTCTCTTCAAGTGACTCATTCTGCCTTAAATCGGATAATAACTCCGAGCCCGATAAAAAGGGCTTCACCTTTAAAGCCGGAATCAGAAGCGGCAAAAAAGAAACTGTCTTTTCAAGGTAATTGATATGAAAATAAAAAAAACAGCGGCAATTTTGCTCGCTCTCATTTTGCTTATTTTGCCCGCCTGTGCAAATTCTTCCAAACAGGTGCAGACCGTTCCCACAACCGCAGTCGAAACCACTGCGCCCTTTGTTTCCGCCGTTACGGAAGAAAAAAGAACGCAGGAGGTTAAGGATAAAGACGGAAACATCTGCTTTACGCTTGATTTTACCCTGCCTGCCCTTGCCGGAAGCGCCGACCCGTCAATTCTTCAGGGTGAACTTGATTCAATCTTTTTAAGCTCCCTTTCAGGCGCAACAACCTTCACCGCAAACGGCCTTGCATCGCCCGATAAGCCCAGAACGGTTAAAGGCAGCTATGAGATTACCCGTGAGGGTGAAAGCTTTGTTTGCCTGCGCTACAAAACCGAAATATCGCCCAATGACGGCAATGACAACTATTTTTCCGAATACGGCTTCACCTTCAACACCAAAACCGGCAAAAAGATGAATTACCTTGATTTTTCGGCCACAAGTAATCCCGAGTTTACCGGAGTACTTCTTGACAATCTTGAAAGGCAGCTCAAATCGGAATCCGGCTACGCTTCAAAATACCCGGGCAGGGATATGATAGAAAGTCTGCTTGACCCTGAGCAATTCTTTATTACAGACACCGATTTCTGCGTTGTTTTTCCCGAAATGGTCTTTGCAGAGTATAAAATCACAACAAATATCGTATCATTCCCTCTTAAATATTTTCACGAGGCAATCAAACCCGAGCTGCTGAATAATATTCCGTCCTCTTCCGCAATCCAATAAGTCCATATTATTGTACTCACTTTGTGCTATTTTTGAATCAGCAACATGAAGGGAGTGGGTTACATGAATAAAGCTATCGGAATCATTTATCTTGTTCTGTTTGCCCTTATCATTGTTTACATTGCAACCCTGAAGGTTCCGGAATGGAAAGCGGAAAAGCAATTACCCGGTGAAATTGATCGCATTTCTGCCGAAGCGGCTGAAATCTGTGAAAAACACGGCATTAAAAAATATGAAATAAGCATTGAGCAAGTCAAAATACTTGAAGACTATCATCACTCTTACTATCTTGTTGTAACTTCTCCCGAAACACCGTCATACAGTCGGATATTTGACCTGCTAAACGAGCTTGATGAGTTGGAATTCAATCTGAATTTAAAAGATGACCCATATCTGCTTTTGAGTAAAAGCGTGTTTGCGAATGAAGCATACAATATTTATTCCGGTCACCTTGAAAAAGGAATCTATCAGGTTTACCCGCCGACCACCGCCAAACCAACCACAACCGTTCCGGAAACCACCAAAAAAAGCTCCGGATATTTTAAATCACACGCTCCGAAAACAACCGAGGACGACCCATATTATGCGCGCGACTATCTTTATCCCGAGGATTTTTATTACGACTATTATGATGATTTTGATGACTACGAGGATGCAGAGGATTATTTTGACGAAATGAGTTAACAAGTCAATAACAAGAAAAATCCCCCGAACCGTGGCTCGGGGGATAATTTTAATTTAAAGCCGTTCTTATTTCTTTGCGCTGGGGTCAACGAGCTCTATGATGCACATTTCAGCTGCGTCGCCTCTGCGGGGGCCGGTCTTTATGATTCGGCAATAGCCGCCGTTAACATCTTTGTATTTGGGGGCGATTTCATCAAAGAGCTTCTTAACAACATCCTCTTTGGTGACATATGCCAGAACCTGACGCTTTGAGTTAAGAGAATCATCCTTGGCAACAGTAATCATTTTCTCTGTCATGGAACGAACCTCTTTGGCCCTTGTAACGGTTGTTTCGATCTTGCCGTTCTCAAGAAGATAAGTGACAAGACCTCTGAGCATCGATATACGATGATCAGTTGCGCGGCCGAGTTTTCTGCTACCGGGCATTTAATTCACACTCCTTTACCGTTTAGTGGGTCTCAATCATCATCCCTGCGAAGGTCAAAGCCAAGTGAATTGAGCTTTGCAACAACTTCATCAAGGGATTTTCTGCCGAGGTTGCGGACTTTCATCATATCCTCCTCGGTTCTGTTGGTCAAATCTTCCACAGTGTTAATCTGTGCTCTCTTCAAGCAGTTGAAGGAACGAACAGAAAGGTCAAGCTCCTCAATAGTCATCTCCAGGACTTTTTCCTTGCCACTATCATCTTTGACAACCATAACATCGGTGTTGTAGGTTTCACCCGAAAGCTCACCGAAGAGGCTGAGGTGCTCGTTGAGGATCTTGGCGCCGAGTGAAACGGCGTCAACCGCGGAGATTGTGCCGTTTGTCCACACCTCAAGGGTCAGCTTATCATAATCGGTAATCTGGCCAACGCGTGTGTTCTCGACTGTGTAATTAACCTTTAACACAGGGGTATATATTGAATCGATTGCAATAACTCCGATTGCAGGCTGCATAATCTGCTTGTTTCTCTCAGCAGAAACATAGCCTCTGCCCTTATCACAGGTGAGCTCCATGTTTACATGAGCGTCAGAATTGAGCGTTGCAATGTGAAGATCAGGGTTAAGAATCTCCACTTCGGAATCTGTTTTGATGCTGCCTGCTGTAATCTCTTCTTCGCCTGCGGCATCGATGTAAAGAGTTTTGGGGCCGTCGTTCTGAATCTTAAGAATAACATTCTTTAAGTTAAGAACGATTTCGGTAACATCCTCTTTAACGCCGGGGATGGTGGAGAACTCGTGCAGAACACCGTCAATTTTAACGGATGTGATTGCATATCCGGGAAGTGAGGAAAGAAGAACTCTTCTCAGGCTGTTGCCGAGGGTTGTGCCGTAGCCTCTTTCAAGGGGCTCAACAACAAACCTTCCGTACTTTCCGTCGGGGGAGATTTCGGCAGTATCTATTCTGGGCTTTTCGATACCAATCATTTAAAAACCCTCCTTTTTAACAGGCAGGCCGTGGGCCTGCGGAAAATGAGTCTACTTTAAATAACTTTATGCACTATTATTTGGAGTAGAACTCAACGATGAGATGCTCTTCAACGGGAACTTCAATCTGCTCGCGTGTGGGAAGAGCTACAACCTTTGCCTTGCAGGCTTCGGCATCAAGATCAAGCCACTGGGGAACAGGGCGGGAAGCGTTGGCCTCAAGAACAGCCTTGAACTTTTCGCTTGCCTTGCTCTTATCCTTAAGAGCTATCTCGTCGCCGGCCTTAAGAAGGTAGGACGGAATGTTAACGTTCTTGCCGTTTACCTTGAAGTGGTTGTGAGTGGTGAGCTGCCTTGCTTCTGCACGGGAGCTTGCCCAACCGAGAAGATAAACAACATTGTCAAGGCGGCTTTCGCAAATGCGAAGAAGGTTTTCGCCGGTTACGCCCTGCTTGCGCTCTGCCTCAACAAAATACTTATGGAACTGGCCTTCCTGAATACCGTAATAGCGTCTGCACTGCTGCTTTGCACGAAGCTGCAGACCGTATTCAGAGGTCTTTCTGCGGCTCTGGCCATTCTGGCCGGGAGCATATGCTCTGCGCTCTAATGCGCACTTGCCTGTGTAGCAACGCTCACCTTTAAGGAAGAGCTTTTTGCCCTCACGGCGGCAAAGTTTACATACCGGTGCGGTATATCTTGCCATGGTGTTACACCTCCAAAAAATTCTTGGTTACACGCGCCTTCTCTTGGGAGGACGGCAGCCGTTGT
>JAZUJM010000032.1:0-2025 GCA_045642785.1 Acutalibacteraceae bacterium
TTCCTCTGCCTCGGCGGCCTCGGAGCGCACGGATTCAATCTCTATTGTCAGCCTCTGCCCCTCGGTAATGGCATCTTCAATGGCCTTTTCAAGCCTTTCAAGGTCAAGCTCGGTGGCCTCATACTGTGAGGAGGCAACGGCAAGCTTGTTTTCCTGCTCAATTAATCCCTTGCGGGAATTTTCAATCGTGTAAACCCAAAGCCCGATTTCAAGCTCCTTTTTTTCCTCGGCGAGCACAAGGTATTTTTTCGCCTTTTCGCTCTGCGTTTTAAGGGGGCCTATGCGGCTTTCAAGCTCTGTGATGATGTCGCGAAGCCTGACAAGGTTCTCTTCCGCCTGCTCAAGCCTTCTGTTTGCGTCGGTGCGGCGATATCTGAAATGTGAGATTCCCGCCGCCTCTTCAAGCATATCACGCCTTTTTGAGCTTCGCGCCGAAACAAGGTCGGCAACCTTGCCCTGGCTTACAAGGGAATAGCCGTCACGCCCGAGGCCGGTATCCATAAACAGCTCGTGGATATCCCTCAGGCGGCGCTCTTCGCCGTTAATGCGGTATTCACTTTCGCCCGAGCGGTAAAAACGGCGGGTAACGGAAACATCGTCCTTATCTATTCCGTTTAATGAACGGTCGGCATTGTTGAGGTTAAGAGTGACTTCGGCAAAGCCGAGAGCCTTTCTTGAATCGGTTCCGCTGAAAATAACATCCTCCATTTTTGCGCCGCGCAGGGATTTGGTGGACTGTTCGCCGAGAACCCAGCGCACGGCGTCGGAGATGTTGCTTTTGCCGGAGCCGTTGGGGCCCACAACGCCGGTTATGCCCTTTCCGAGTTCGATAACGGTTTTGTCGGGAAAGGATTTGAAGCCCTGAATTTCAAGTGACTTTAAAAACATCTTTTATCAAAACCTTTATGTAAATTCTAAAATTATTTGCCTGCCCGAGAGTGAAGAGAGCGGCTTTACCGTGCAGCTTAAGCCCTTTTCGGCAAGTGCCGATATATTTGCCCTTTTTTGCCCGGTTGCCTTTGAAACGGCGGCGGGTGCAACAAAAACAGTTACATTCCCGGTTTTGCCGTGTGCCTCTTCAAGTATCTTGTTATAAAATATTCTGCTTTCGGCGAGTTCCCTTAACGCGGGGTGCCACGCTCCGCCGAGATTTTCGCCCTCAACTCCGCCGCCGGAGTGAAGACCGAAGCGGATTATCTTTATTCCCGCTTGCTCAAACATCGGTATAAGTATGCTGCCGAGCTCAGCCGCCTGCTCCGGGGTCTGCGGGGTGTATAAGCCGTTTTCGGCAAGCCTTGCAAGCTCGGTGTTTTTCATCACCACCGTGGGATAAATGCGAACGGTGGCGGGTTTAAGCTCAATAATCTTTTTCGCGGTTTCAATGCTGTCGGCATCAGTTGAGCGGTAAAGGCCTGTCATCATCTGCAAGCCCAGCTCAAAGCCGTGGCGTTTAAGTGTTTCGCAGGCTGCTTCAACCTGCTTTGCCGTGTGCCCTCTGCGGTTGGCTTTCAGCACCTCATCATCCATGCTCTGCGCGCCCAGCTCCACGGCGGTGACTCCGTATTCCTTAAGAATACGGCAGATTTCATCGTCAATGCCGTCAGGGCGGGTGGAAATGCGTATTCCAGCCGCTTCGCCGCGGTCAAGGTGCTCCTTTGCGGCGGCAAGAAGTGAAATCATCTCTTCGCGCTCAATAAGGGTAAAGCTGCCGCCGAAAAAAGCTATTTCGCCGCCGGAAACATCGGTTTTTCCGCTCAGGGCGGTTTCAACAGCCTTGTGAACATCCTCGGGGCAAAGCCTTTTTTGGCAGCCGGAAATGCTCTTCTGGTCGCAGAAGGTGCATTTGTGGGGGCAGCCGAGGTGAACCGCAAAAAGCGCAATGTTAATGTGCTTCATTTTTTAATCCTTCATACCCATAAGCTGCAGGGCTTCCCTTGCCGCTGCCTGCTCGGCAAGCTTTTTGCTTCTGCCCGTGCCGGTGCCTATAACATTGCTGTTAAGGTGAACCTCAACGGTAAATTCCTT
>JAZUJM010000033.1:0-7813 GCA_045642785.1 Acutalibacteraceae bacterium
AATTCCATCCCGTCGCGCTGAACCGTGTGTATAAGGCGGCTGTCAAAGGCTGATAACACGGCTCTGTATCCGTAATTCACAACGCCTGTCGGGGGCGGTCATCAAGACCGCCCCCGATTGTCGGCGTTTTGAGAAGGCTTGTGTAAAAAGGAGACGTCTCCATGGCAAAGTATATTGTCAAACGTATCGTCATGGCCGTGATCACCTTGTTGGTGATCACCTTCTTGCTGTTTGTTTTGGTGCGGTTGCCGTTAACCTTGCGCGCGTTATGCTTATAAACGGTGATGAATATAAAACCAAGGCGGAGAATAACCAGTTAAGAGATACCGAGATAGCCCCGAACCGCGGAGTTATCTATGACGCCAACGGAACCGTGCTTGCAAGAAGCGCCTCGGCGTGGAAAATATACATCAATCCCACAAGAATTCCCGAGGATGAAGGTGTGCGCAATTTCCTTTTTTCATCCCTTGCAGGTGTGCTTGAGGATGTTGACGCCGAAACAATACGCGAAAAAACAGTCGGCTCAAAGCAGAGCTATGTGCTCATAAAAAGCGGAGTTGAGAGCGAGGAAAAGGATAAGGTAACCGAGCTCCTTTCCAAAACAAAGGATTATGTTGAAAAGAAGAAAAATGAAGACGGCGAAACCGTTTCCTCCGCCGAAACCTTCACGGTGAAAATGGCGGTAGGCGTTGACCCCGATGTAAAAAGATATTATCCCTGCGGCACACTTGCCGCGGCGGTTATCGGATTCACCGGCGACGGTGACGAGGGCAGAAGCGGCCTTGAGCAGCAGTATAACGATGTGCTTGCCGGCACCCCGGGCAGACTTATCACCGCCAAAAACGGCCGCAGCGACCTTATGAGCGATGAATTTGAATCACTCTATGAAGCAAAAGACGGCGACAGCCTTGTTTTAACCATTGACACCAACATTCAGCGCTACCTTGACGACGGCTTAAGGGATGTTTATGAGGATTCCAAGGGCGTGGGTGCCTACGGAATAGTGATGGATGTCAACACCGGCGCCATACTTGCCATGGGCTCTGCCCCCGGCTTTGACCCCAACAACCGCTATGCGCTTGATGCGGCACAGAAAGCGGTGCTTGAAACAATAACCGATGAAGAAGAAAAAACAAAGGCCAGAAGAGATTACTATTACTCCAACTGGCGCAATTTTAATATAAACGATACATATGAACCGGGTTCGGTATTTAAGATAGTCACCGCCTCGGCAGGCCTTGAATCGGGTGCAGTAACAATGGGCTTTGATTACACCTGCCTCGGCAGCATTAAGGTTGCCACCGAAACAATAAAGTGCAACAACCACTCCGGCCACGGTTATCAGACCTTAAGGCAGGGCCTTATGAACTCCTGCAACCCGTTCTTTATCACAGTTGGTCAGAAGATGGGCAAGGATGTTTTCTGCGAGTTCTTTGATGCCTTCGGATTCACGGAGAAAACCGGAATCGACCTTCCCGGCGAAGCAACTCCCGCCGCCGAAAAAACCTATCACTCCTATGATAAAATGGGCATTGTTGAGCTTTCAAGCTCGGCCTTCGGCCAGTCATTCCAGGTTACTCCTTTGCAGATGGTAACGGCGATTTCAGCGGTTGCAAACGGCGGAAAGCTTATGCAGCCCTATATTGTTGATAAAATAATTGATTCAAACGGCAATGTAATCTCCGACACCGAGCCCACCGTGAGAAGGCAGGTTATTTCAAAAGAAACATCCGAGCTTGTTTCAAGCATGATGGAGGATGTTGTAACAAGCGGTACGGGTAAAAACGCCTATGTTGCGGGCTACCATGTGGCGGGCAAAACCGGCACATCGCAGAAGCTCAGCAAGGGCGCGGGCTACTATGTTGCCTCTTTCGGCTGCTTTGCCCCGGCAGAAAACCCCGAAATAGCGGTTATTATCATTGTTGATGAACCCGTGGGTCAGATAAACGGCGGCCAGATTTGTACCCCCATTGCCGCAAGAGTAATAAAAAGCACACTCGAATATATGAATGTTGAGCCGGAATACACCGAAGAAGAGCGCGAAAAGCTTTATAAAACAATGCCGGATATGACATATCAGAGCATTGATGATGCAAAGGCTCAGCTTCAGGAAAGCGGCTATACCGTAAGGGTTGCGGGCAACGGTGAAACGGTTGTTTCGCAGATGCCCACGGGCGGTTCCACCGTTCCCTACGGCGGTGCCGTGGTACTCTATACCGTTGGCGATTCCAAGCGCCTTACGGTTACGGTTCCGGATTTTACCGGGCTTACAATGAGCTCCGCAATTTCTCAGGCGGCGGCAGCCGGGCTTAATATTGCCATTTCCGGCAACTCATCCTTCGGCGGCGACATAGTTGCCTTCGGGCAGGATACCGAGGTTGGCGAGGAAGTGGAGTACGGCTCCTTCGTTACTGTTTATTTTAAAACCAATTCCGGCGTTTCGGAGTACGATGAATAAGGCGGTGACACAAATTGATTCTTAAAAAGCTTTTGGAGGGGCTCGGCTATTCGGGCTACTGCTCCGAGGAAGAGATAACCTTTATTACCGATGATTCAAGAAAGGTGTGCGAGGGCTGCCTTTTCATCTGCATAAAGGGCAGCAGATTTGACGGCCATTCTGCGGCGGAGCAGGCTTTGGCAAACGGCGCCGCAGCGGTTGTTGTCGAGCGTGACCTGGGGCTTCAAAGGCAGATAATTGCCGACAGCACAAGAAGCGCATATTCAAGGCTTTCAGCCGCCTTTTTCGGCAATCCTCAGGATAAGCTTGAAATGGTCGGTGTAACCGGAACAAACGGCAAAACCACCACCTGCTTTATATTAAAGGATATATTTGACAGGGCGGGCAAAAAAACAGGTCTGCTCGGCACGGTGAAAAATGTTGTGGGCAGCAGGGAATACCCCGCTTCGCTCACCACTCCCGACCCGTTTGAGCTGTTTTCACTTCTCTCCGAAATGGCGGAGGAGGGGTGTGAATACTGCTTTATGGAGGTTTCCTCTCAGGCGCTTGACCAGAAAAGGGTTGACGCAATAAGCTTTACTGCGGCGGTGTTCACCAACTTAACAAGGGACCACCTTGATTACCACGGCACCTTTGACAACTACCGCGAGGCTAAAAAGAAGCTTTTCAAAATGGCCAACACGGTTATTGTTAATTTTGATGACCCGGCGGCGGAATATATGCTTGACGGGCTTGACTGCAAAAGGGTTACCTATTCAACCCTCAGCGACCTGAGCAGCTATTCGGCAAAGAACGTTCACATAAAGCCCGATTGTGTTGAATATGAGCTTGTGAGCGATTCGGCGATAGGCCGTGTTCACTTCGGTGTGCCGGGCAGCTTTTCGGTTTATAATTCCATGGCGGCGGCGGTTACTGCGGTTGAGCTCGGAATGCCCTTTGATGATGTTCTTCAGAACCTTTCGCTTTGCGGCGGGGTTAAGGGCAGAATGGAGGTTGTTAAATGCTCCGCACCCGCAACCGTGATAATTGATTATGCCCACACTCCCGACGGGTTAGAAAATCTGCTTGCCTCTTTAAAAGAGATAACCGAGGGCAGACTTTTCTGCGTTTTCGGCTGCGGCGGTGACCGCGACAAAACCAAAAGACCCATAATGGGCGAAATTGCTTCAAGGCTTGCGGATGTGGCGATAGTCACCTCCGACAATCCGAGAACAGAGGTGCCCGAAAAGATAATAGAGGATATATTAAAGGGTATGAATCCGTGCAGGCACTATGTTGAGCCGGACAGAAAAGCCGCAACAAAGCTTGCGCTTTCCAAGGCAAAGGCCGGTGATGTTGTTGTGCTTGCCGGAAAGGGGCACGAAACCTATCAGATACTTTCAACCGGTAAAATTGACTATGATGAAAGAGTGATAGTCAGAGAACTATCCGAAGCAATGGGGTGCTGAAATGGAAAGAATGACACTCGCGGAAGCCGCTGCGGCAATGGGCTCTTCCTCACCGCTCGGTACGGCTTTCGATGATGTTTGCATAGATACAAGGAAAATTGCCGCCGGCTGTCTTTTCTTCTGCATAAAGGGTGAAAATTTTGACGGCCACGATTTTGCGGCAAAGGCGATTGAAAGCGGCGCTGTTGCAGCTGTTTGTGAAAAGGACTGCGGACTCGGAGACAGCCAGATAATTGTCAAAAGCACAAGGCAGGCGCTCCTTGACCTTGCCGGGCATTACAGAAGAAAATTTCATATTCCCGTTGTGGGCATAACCGGCAGCGTGGGCAAAACCACCACAAAGGAAATGACTCACACGGTGATTTCAAGCAAATTCAAAACCCTTAAGAATGAGGGAAATCTGAATAATGAAATCGGTGTTCCGATGACCCTTTTCCGCCTTGACAGCAGCTATGAGGCGGCTGTGATTGAAATGGGAATGAGCGGGCTCGGTGAAATTTCAAGAATGACTGCTGCGGTAAGGCCGTCAATAGCGATTATCTCCAATATCGGCGTTTCCCATATTGAAAAGCTCGGCTCACGCGAGAATATCCTTAAGGCAAAGCTTGAAATAAGGGAGAGTATGAAGCCCAATGCGCCGCTTATCTTTAACGGCGATGATGATATGCTTGTAACGGTTGAAGACCCGTCACGCCCGGTGATTTATTTCGGCATTGACGGCAAGTGCTGCAACACAAGGGCTTCGGACATTGAAACACGCCCCGACGGTATTTCTTTTACCGTCAGCTTCGGCGGCGGTTCCGCAAGGGTTGATTTGCCGGTATCCGGCAGGCACCATGTTTACAACGCCCTTGCCGCCATAAGCGCGGGAATAGTGCTGGGCATTAACGCCGAAAAGGCCGCAAAGGCAATTTCGGGGTATGTTCCCTCGGGAATGAGGCAAAATGTTAAGGAAAAGGCGGGCATAAAGGTAATTGAGGATTGCTACAATTCAAGCCCCGCTTCTCAGAAAGCCGCCCTTGAGGTGCTCAGAGATATTGAGGCGAACAGAAGAATAGCGGTGCTCGGCGATATGAAAGAGCTCGGCCCGGTCAGCGAAGAGGCTCACCGCAATGCGGGCAGAATGGCGGCTCAGAACAAGGTTGATATTCTTTTCACCTTCGGCGAAAGCTCAAAGCTCACCGCCGAAGAGGGCGAAAATGCCGGAATCCCCGTGTGCGAAAGCTTTACCGATAAAGATGAGCTTTCCGCCGCGGTAATAAAAGCGGTTAACAAGGGCGACGCCGTGCTGTTTAAAGCGAGCAGAGCCATGAAGCTTGAAGAGGTAATCAACGCACTTTATGCGGCTTTGGATTAACCTGATTATACGGTATGGCCTTAAAGGCATAAAAAGAAAGGATTGAGAAATAATGAATACGGCAGCGGCATTGATTTCCTCGGCGGTTATCGCTCTTGCGATAACGGCGGCGCTGGGGTTTATTGTGATCCCGTGGCTCAGAAAGCTTAAATTCGGTCAGACTATACTTGACGACGGCCCGGTGTGGCATAAGAGCAAGCAGGGCACACCCACAATGGGCGGCATAATGTTCATTGCGGGCACGGTTATCGCGATTGCCGCTGTGGTTATTATTGATAAAATAATGGGCGGCAGCATCACCGCCGCGGGCAGCGAGTTCAAGGCGGGCGAGCTTAAGGCAAAGTTCTGGGGCGGCCTTCTTATGGCGCTTGCCTTCGGCCTTGTGGGCTTTGTTGATGATTACATCAAGGTTGTTAAAAAGCGCAACCTCGGTTTGACCATAATGCAGAAAACAGTTGTTCAGCTTTTCATCTGCGTTGCCTACCTTGCAACAATTTACCTCGGCAGGGGAAGAGATACCGCAATGTTCATCCCCTTTGTGGGCAATGTAAAGCTCGGATTCTTTTTCTGGATTCTCGGCGTGTGCATTATTTACGCCGCGATAAACGCAGTTAATTTTACCGACGGCATTGACGGCCTTTGCGCAAGCGTTACCCTTTCATTTGCTGTTGCAATGTGCGCGATTGCCGCATTAAGAAAGCTTTTCGGCTTTTCTCTTCTTGCCTGTGCGCTTGCAGGTGCCTGCATCGGCTTCATAATCTGGAACCGGAAGCCCGCAAAGGTGTTTATGGGCGACACGGGTTCCCTTTTCCTCGGCGGAATGGTTGTTGCGCTTGCATATGCGGTTGACTGCCCGCTTATCCTTTTGCTCACCGGCCTTCTTTATGTTATAGAGGGCGCTTCGGATGTTATTCAGATTGGTTATTTCAAACTTACCCACGGCAAAAGAATTTTCAAAATGGCTCCCATCCACCATCATTTTGAAATGTGCGGCTGGGGAGAAAATAAAATTGTAATCGTTTTCACATTCATCAATATTATCGGCGGTATCGCGGGCTTTCTGCTTATGAAATTCGGAGGCTTCACTCAGCTTATCTGATAAAGGCGGATATATCCGGCGCGTTCCCGTTTCGCGGAGGGCAGTAAAATGAGCATAGACCTTAAAGCGATAAAAAGAAAATATTTCCGCATTTTCTGCTGGCGCGGAAAAATCGGCAACTATGTTGCAAAGGGCGGCTTTGATGTTACATTTTTAGCCCTGCTCATAGTAATACTTGCCGTCGGCCTTATTATGATGTTTTCGGCAAGCTATGTTAACGCGTGGTATAACGCGGGCTCAACAAACACCCATAACGACCCCTACTACTACTTTAAACAGCAGCTCCTTTACACATTTGTGGGCCTTGCGGCAATGTTTATTGTTTCAAGAATAAGAGCCGATGTGTTTGAAGATGCGGCGTGCCTTGCACTGGTCGTTGCTGTTTTGCTGCTTGTTGCCGTTCTGATTCATCCTTATCAGATTCCCGGCAAAGAGGATTTTAAACGCTGGCTTGAATTGCCCGTTATCGGCTCGTTTCAGCCGTCGGAGATTGCGAAGATTGCGCTTGTGATGTACCTTGCGTGGAGCCTTTCAAAGCATCAGAAGCTGATTGAAAAAGAGTGGTGGGCCGTGCTTCCGCATATGCTTGTCATAGCCTTTGTGTGTGCACTTGTTGTGCTCGAAAATCACCTTTCCGGCACGATTCTGATTTTCGGCATCGGCATAGCGCTTACCTACCTCGGCGGAGGAAAGGGCTGGATTTACATTGTGGGTATCGGCGCGGCGGTTGTGCTTGCCGTGGTTGTGATTGAATCGGGGCTTCTTAAAAAATATGCAAGCTCCCGAATAGATATATGGCTTAAGCTTCTTAAAAACGAAGAGTTAACGCAGGATGAAAAGCTCGGCGAGGGCTGGCAGATACTTCAGTCACTTTATGCCATCGGCTCGGGCGGAGCTTTCGGCCTCGGCTTCGGTAATTCCAAGCAAAAGCACCTCTATCTTCCCGAACCGCAAAACGACTTTATCTTTGCGATAGTCTGCGAGGAGCTTGGCTATGTGAGAGCAATAATAATAATGATTCTCTTCATACTTCTTGTTGCAAGAGGGTTTCAGATTGCTCTTCGCTCACGCAACCGTTTTGCTTCTCTGCTTGCAATGGGCATCTGCGTTCAGATCGGCCTTGAAGCGGTGCTGAATATGGCGGTGGTTACCGGCACCATACCGAACACCGGCATAAGCCTGCCGTTTTTCAGCTACGGCGGCAGCGCACTTATCACTCTGCTTGCCGAAATGGGAATGGTGCTCTCCGTTTCACGCGGAATGGGAAAACAACCCCAAGGAAAGGATGAAGACAACAATGAAATCTTTAAACGGAAAACGAGTTCTGATAGCGGCAGGCGGAACAGGCGGACACATTAACCCGGCGCTTGCGGTTGCGGGCAAAATTCGTGAAAACTGCCCGGATGCCGAGATAGTATTTGTAGGAAGTCGGAGGCCAAGCGGTCTTAGGA
>JAZUJM010000034.1:0-4519 GCA_045642785.1 Acutalibacteraceae bacterium
ATCCTTTGCCATATCGGCAAGCTCATCCCTGCCGGTGCTGATAAGCGCCTTTTCAACCCTCTCCTTTGAGCAGTTGCACACATAGCCCGGCGCCTCTTCATCAAGCACCTCAAGGTCAAAGCCTATAAGCACATGGCGGCATATCTGCTCCGGGGTCATACCCTTTGAGAGCATTTCGGTAACCGATTCCACATTCTGTATGCAGGCTTCAACTCTGTCTATTGTGTCATCCTCTGCAGTCGGCAAAAGCTGAATGATGAAGCCGCCGGCATTCTTTATTGATAAATCGGTATCAACAAGCACTCCCAGCCCGCAAACGGTCGGGGTCTGCTCGCTGACGGCAAAATAATTGGTTATATCCTCCGCAATTTCGCCGGAGACTATCGGCACCTGACCCACATAGGGCTCCTTAAGGCCGAGGTCTTTAAGAACGGTAAGAGTGCCCTCTTTACCAACCGAACCGGCAACATCAAGCTTGCCCTTGACATTGAGCGGCAATTCAACCACGGGTTTTGAAATGTAGCCCCTCACATTGCCGCTGCTGTCTGCCGCGGCGATTATCGGGCCCGCGGGGCCGTTACCGTTTAAGCGCAGGGTAACGGAATCATCCCTGCCCTTTAACACGGCGCCCATAAAGCAGGCAGCGGTGAGAAGCCTGCCGAGGGCAGCGGAGTTAACCGCCGAGGTTTTGTGAATCTGCTCGGCACGGGCAACAATATCGGTGGTATCGGCAGCCATAATCGTCAGCGTTCCGTCTGCCGAAATCATTCTAACAAGTTTTCCCATTATTATTATCCTTATCTGTTAAATCTTTTTTGCAAGGAAAACAGCACGCTCGCTGTTTTCATCCGCAGGGAAATCGGTCATATCGTCGTAAACGCCGACAACCTCAAAGCCCGCCTCTTTAAGCCATTCGCTTAATTGTTCAAGCGGATAAGCCCTTTCCTCAAACTGCTCAAAGCAGCGTTCATATGAGCCGTCTTCATTTTCGGCAAAGAAATCAAGCGAAATTGAAACGGTGTCGGTTTTTTCATCATATGAATTCTGCCACGCACAGAAAACATCATCAAAATCATAGATAAAAGCATTGTCGGCAAGCACATCGCGGTGCTTGTGCACGGTATTGACATCAAACGCAAAAGCGCCGCCCGGATTCATAAAAAGTGATACCTTTTTAAAGGTTTCTTTTACCTCCGCCTCGCCGGGCAGGTGGTTAATGCTGTCAAGCACCGATATGCAGGCATCAACCGTGCCGTAAAGGTCAAGCTCCTGCATCTGCTGGCAGAGCAGAAGAATGTTTTTCCCGGCTGTTTTTTCTCTTGCCCGGTTGAGCATACCGACTGATGAATCAACGCCGATAACATCAAAGCCCTTTTCCGCCATAATCGGCAAAAGGGTACCCGTTCCGCAGGCAAGGTCAAGCAGTATTCCGCCGTTAACCCCGCAAGAGGAAAGAAGCCTGCGGAAATATTCCGCACGCTTCTCATATTCCACATTATCGGTCAGGCTGTCATAAAACTCCGAAAAAGAATCGTAGGCCATTGCTTACTCCGCCTTTTCGGCATTTTCGGCTTCCATACGCTTAAAGATAACATCATAGCCGTCGGAGCCGTACTGCAGAGAGCGGTTAACACGGCTTATTGTGGCCGTGGAAGCGCCCGTTTCGGCCACTATCTCGCTGTAAACCTTCTTTTCTCTGAGCATTTTTGCAACCACTATTCGCTGAGAAATGCTTTTGATTTCGTTGATGGTGCAAAGGTCTTCAAAAAAGTCATAACATTCCTCTATGGTTTCAAGATGAAGAATTGCATCAAAAAGAAAATCATTGTTGGCGCTTTTTAATTTTGAACTCATATTCATCTTCCTTTCAGCTTCCGCTTACTTTTCGGAGCTGTAATTAAATCCGAGCTCAAAGGCCTTGATGTTGAGCTCAAGGAACTTTGCGGGAACACAGGCCTTAACGGCATCAAGCCATTTTTCTTTGGGAATATCGGTAAACCTTGCCATTGCGCCGATAAGCACAACATTGACCGCCTTTGAGGAGCCTGCCTGCTCGGCAGCGGGAAGGGCATTGACCTCAAACACATCGGCGCCCGCGGCCTTCACCTTTTCAATAACTGCATCGGGGTATTCGGCATCGCCGATAACAACCGACATCGGGTCTATCTGCTGGGTGTTAACAATAACCTTGCCGTCGGGCTTAAGAAACGGGAGCCACCTTGCGGCTTCAAGCTGCTCAAACGCAAGGATGAAATCCGCCTCGCCCTTTTCGATTATGGGTGATGCTATTGTGTCGCCGTATTTAACATAGGTAACAACGGAACCGCCGCGCTGGCTCATTCCGTGAACCTCGGAAAGCTTAACATTGTAGCCGCAGTCAAGCAGGGCAGCGCCGAGTATTCGGCTGGCAAGAAGAGTGCCCTGACCGCCGACACCGACTATCATAACAGATTTATTCATTATTCTCTCCCCTTTCTCAGCCTATTGCACCGAATTTGCAAAGCTGACTGCAAACATTGCAGCCCACGCATTGTGTTGCGTCAATCTGAGCCTTGCCGTCTTTGATGCTTACGGCGGGGCAGCCGACCTTCATACACATTTTGCAGCCTTTGCACTTATCCTTATCCACCTTAAGGGGAGCGGAATGTTTAACATATTTAAGAAGCGCGCAGGGGCGGCGTGAGATAACAACCGCCGGAGCATTGCAGGCAAGAGCCTTTTTGACCGTTGCCTCGGTTTCTTCAAGGTTATAGGGGTCGCAGACAAAAACGTTGTTGATTCCGACTGCTTCGCAAAGCTTTTCAAGGCTGACGGCGGCTGTCGGGTCGCCCTTGATTGTATAACCGGTGGTGGGGTTCTGCTGGTGGCCGGTCATACCGGTTATGCTGTTGTCAAGAATGATAGTTACGGAATTGCTCTGATTGTAGGCTATGTTGATAAGGCCCGTAACACCTGAATGGATAAATGTGGAATCACCGATAACGGCAACGCATTTGTTTGCCTTTTCGGGTTCTGCCTTGTTTCTGCCGTGGAGGGAGGAAACGGAGGCACCCATACACAAAACGGTGTCTATCATACCGAGGGGCTTTGAGCCGCCGAGGGTATAGCAGCCGATATCGCCGGTAACGGTAACATCAAGCTTTTTGAGGGCGTAGAACAAGCCTCTGTGCGGGCAGCCTGCGCAAAGCACGGGAGGCCTTGCCGGAACATCAACATCTGCCGAAAGGAAGGGCTTTTCCTCACCGAGGATTACCTTTGCGATAAGGCTCTGAGAATATTCGCCCAAAAGGGTAAATTCCGATTTGCCCTTAACCTTTATGCCGTTTTTAAGGCAATGGGTTTCAATGTAATCATCAAGCTCTTCAAGCACCCAGACGGTTTCACATTCGGCGGCAAAATTCTTAATGAGCTCAACGGGCAGCGGATAAACGCAGCCGAGCTTTAAGAAAGAAGCCCTGTCGCCGAGTGCCTCCTTTGCGTAATCATAGCAGATGCCGGAGGCAATAACGCCGATTTTTTTGCTGCCCCATTCGATTTTGTTAAGCCCGAGCTCAACAGCCTCTTTCTCGGCAAATTCAGTTTGCTCAAGCACGCGCTTTTCAACAACCACATGCTTAACCTTTGAATTTGCGGGAGCCATAACATATTTCTGAGGGTTCTTTTTGTATTCCTTAATTGCCTTTTCTTCCCTGTAGGCAAGCTCGGCAACGCTCCTTGAATGGGCAACCCTTGTTGTTTCGCGCAGAATAACGGGGGTGTCGAATCTTTCGGAAAGGTCAAATGCGATTTTGGCGAATTTAAGACATTCCTCGGAATCCGACGGTTCAAGCATCATAATCTTTGATGCCATTGCATAGTGCCTTGAATCCTGCTCATTCTGTGATGAGTGCATACCGGGGTCATCGGCAACAAGAATAACCATGCCCGCGTTAACACCTGTGTAGGAGGCGGTGAAAAGCGGGTCGGCGGCAACATTGAGCCCCACGTGCTTCATCGCGCAGAAGCTGCGCCGTCCGGCGAGGCTTGCGCCGAACGCCGCCTCCATCGCCACTTTTTCGTTCGGCGCCCACTCGGCGTAAATCTCCGGGTAGCGGGCAGCCGCCTCGGTGATCTCGGTGCTTGGGGTGCCGGGATAACTGGAAACGAATGCACAGCCCGCTTCAAAAAGTCCTCGGGCGAGCGCTTCGTTGCCGAGCATCAGTTGTTTTTCCATAAGAGCTCCTCCTTTATTCTTCGCCGATGGAATCGCGCACGGTCACGGTGACCTTCTTATCGTAGCACGCGAAAATCTCTGCCACGCGGTCGCTTTGCGGGGCCTTGCTCAACAGGCTGACCAGCGGAACGATGACCATACCGGCAAGCATACAGAATGCACCGGCGTTGATCGGCGACTGCAAAATCGCCGGAAATGCACTGCGGAAAAAGATGTTTGCCAGCATCACCGCCGAGGAAAAGAGAAAACTGCACCAGCAGGCGGCGGCGGTCGTGCGCTTCCAATACAGCCCGTAAAGGAACGGCG
>JAZUJM010000035.1:0-3233 GCA_045642785.1 Acutalibacteraceae bacterium
CTTGGCCTCCGACTTAAAGAGAGCAAAAAGCTTGCCTGCCTTGCAAATGCGGAAAAATTCAAGGCGAGCTTTAACCGTGAATTTTTTGATGAAGAAAAGGGCCTTTATTTTGACGGCAAAAACGACCCATGCGGCGGAACGGACAATCATTTCCCCGTTAACTCCGAAAAAAGATATTTTTCACAGTACCCCAACATTCTTGCCGCTCTTTACGGCCTTGCCGACGGGGAGCGGGCAAAGAGTATTCTGAAAGAATGTCTAAGCGGCAAAATGCAGGATATTCAGCCCTATTTTATGCACTATATGCTTTGTGCACTTCGCAAAAACGGCTTGTTTGCCGAACACGGCTTTGCGATTCTTGACCGCTGGAAGCCGCTTGTTGAGGAGTGTGACAAGGGACTTAAAGAGGGCTGGTTTGCACCCGAAAAGGGCTATTCATTTGACCATTCCCACGCCTGGGGCGGAACAATAGCCTATCAGCTTCCGTCTGCAATATCGGGGATGAAAATACTGTCACCGGGGATGAAGAAGCTTTCATTTGCACCCTGCCTTTACGGGCTTGAATTTGCGGAAATCGAAATCCCCGTTGAGGGCGGAAAAATCAGGCTTATGCTGAAAAAAGGCGAAAAGCCGCTGATTACCGCGCCCGACGGGTATGAAATTAACATAACGGAGGATGTGCTGTGATGGATTACGATAAATTTTTAGCTCGTCACGATCTTGTGTTTGATGAAAAGCCGGTTTATCCGTTTGACTGCCCGTTTATGGGCAACGGCAGCACGGGCGCCCTGCTTTACTTCAAGGATGATTGCTTTTATATGAATATCGGCAACACCGATATTTATG
This sequence comes from Acutalibacteraceae bacterium, assembly GCA_045642785.1. Lineage (GTDB taxonomy): Bacteria > Bacillota > Clostridia > Oscillospirales > Acutalibacteraceae > CAG-177. Next base: position 847 of record JAZUJM010000035.1, read on the forward strand.
ATAACCGCGTTGAAACCGAAGAGATGACTCATTATGAAAGTCAGAATCTTTTTATGACCCCGCGCCTTCCTCTTGGCGGCTTCTTTTTTGAAACCGATGAAAAAATCGTTTCCTGCAAAATGAGGCTGACCCTCATAAACGGAGTGACAAGCGGCACACTATTCGGCGAAAACGGCTCGGTTGATTTTACCTGCTTTGTGCCTCAGAACGATGAGGCAGTTATATTTGAGTGGAAAGAGAACGGCCTTTCGGGCTCTTTCAGATATTCGCCCTGCCCGGCAATAAGCCCCAGGCAGAAAAAGATGGTTCATTTTAACCCGAAAAATTTAAGCGCACACTATGATGAGCCCAAAGCGCCGAAGGCCGATTGTGTAAACGGCGCCGAAATTTACATTCAGCCCAAATTCACTTCCTCCGCCTATTCGGTTGCATATAAGACCGTTGAAAAGGCCGGCAAAAAGCTTTTTGCCGTGATGATTGCGGATAATGATTCGCCGGATGCTGCCCGCCTTGATGAAATTCTTGCTTCACGCGAAAAGCTGCTTGAAGAATCGGAAAAATTCTGGCTCGGCTATTACAAAAAAAGCTTTTTGTCGCTTGATGACACAATGCTTGAGGGCTTTTACTGGATTCAGCTTTACAAATGTGCCTGTTCAACAAGGAGCGGCAAGCGTGTGTTTGACACGGCGGGCCCCTGGCTCACCGATGAAACAGCGTGGCCTGCAACCTGGTGGAACCTCAATGTTGAGCTGAACTTTTCTCCGCTGTTCCCTGCAAACCACACCGATATTGCCGTTTCCCTGCCGCAGACCATAATGAAGAGCCTGCCCGTGCTTGCCGAAAATGTTCCGGCAGAAAAGCGCAACGGAAAATATATCACCCTCGGCAGAGATACCACCTCAACCCTTGCTTCAAGGTGCGCTGCCCCGCGTGAGGGTCAGCCGGAGGCGGAAGTGGAGCTCGGCAACATTCTGTGGGCGCTTCACGGGTGCTATGCCTATTACAAGTGCGAATGTCTTCACGGTGAAATAAAGGGCAGATTTTATGACACGCTTGCCAATGCGGTGGATTATGTTGCCTGCTGGCTTTACAGGGGAGAGGACGGAAAGCTTCACATTCCGCCGACCTGCTCACCCGAATACCCCGGCATTTCAAAGGATTGCAGCTACACACTTTCGCTTTTGCGCTGGGGGTTTATCACCCTTGTTGAAATCGGCGAAAAGTACGGCGTTAACGATGCAAGGCTTGCAGGTTGGAAAAAGCAGCTTGAAGAGCTTACCGATTACGCGATTGATGAAAAAGAGGGCATTAAAATCGGCGCCGATATTCCGCTTTCAATGTCGCACCGCCACTATTCTCACCTTTTGATGTTTTATCCCCTGCATATCTACACCGAGGATGACCCGGAAAGGCGTGCGGTTATCGAAAAATCAATTAATCACTGGCAGAGTATGCCGGAGGGGTTGTTGGGCTATTCGCAGACCGGAGCGGCCTCAATGTATTCCGTTCTCGGAAACGGTGAAAAGGCCTATAAGCACCTTATGAACCTGTTCGGCGGCTTTGTGCGCGAAAACACGATGTATCACGAGGACCTGAACCCGGTGCTCGAAACTCCGCCTGCCGCGGCAAGGAGTATTCTTGATATGCTTATGCTTTCATTTGGTGATGAAATAAGGCTCTTTGTCGGCAAACCCGAAAAATGGCAGAACATTGCATTTAAGAATCTGCTTTGCGAAAACGGCTGCACGGTGTCGGCAAAAACGGAGCAGGGAAAAATAACCTTTGTTGAAATAACCGCAAAGGAGGACTGCACCTTTACCCTTGTTATTCCGCCTTATCTTTGCGAAAAAGGGCTTAATGAAAAGAGCGTTATTTCCCTTGCGGCGGGTGAAAAATTTACCTTCGGCGAAGCGGTGATTGAACCCGTTGAACCGGACCCCGCTTTCCTGAATTATTTCGGAAAGCATAAAAATTAACAAAAATTTTTTTCTGCGCCTATGATTATTTATCATATTGACGAAAACGATTTAGTATGCTAAAATACTGTCATCAAATATTAAAGGAGGAGCGCCTATGGCAGATTGCCCGAAGTGCCACGAACACTTAAAAATGACCGACTGGCGTCAGCATTGCCCATATTGCGGGGCAAACATAGTGGTTTATGACCTTCAGGAGCGGCTTATGCAGCAGGCAGATTCGGCAGAGGTTGAGCACTATCATTTTCAGAAGAAAATTGACAGGGTAAAAGCCTCTTTTGTCGGCTCAAAGGCCGCAATAGTCCGCATTTTTACTTCGATTCTCCCCGTGGGAGCATTGTTCCTTCCCATAGTTAAAGCAAAATGTACTTCTCCGTTTGAACCGTTTGACGGCGGCATTTCCGCACTCAC